>JALREL010000091.1 GCA_023262005.1 Sphingorhabdus sp.
TGCATATAATGGCGGTAATTGCCCTTTTCGATCGCAGCCGCCGATACGCCCGAAGTGGTGATTTCGCGCTGGACCGGGTTGTTATTCTTGTCGAAAATCTGCGCGCCTTCGCGATAGATGATGACCCAGTCACCTTCCTCAAGATAGGCGATTTTCTGCGTGAGTGGCGCGAGCGCGAGCGCATCCGAACCCAGATAGGTTTCGCCATCGCCATAGCCGACGACCAAGGGCGAACCGAGCCGCGCGCCGATCAGGAAATCGGGATTTTCGCGGAACGCAATCGCCAGCGCAAAGGCCCCGCGCAGTTGCGGCAGCACCGCCTTGACAGCCTCGGTCGGCGATTGCCCCGCCTCAATCTGTTCGCTGACAAGATGCGCGACGACTTCGGTATCGGTCTCGCTTTCGAACGTGCGGCCACGCGCCGTCAGTGCATCGCGCAGCGGCTTGAAATTTTCGATGATGCCGTTGTGGACCAGCGCGACTTCGCCGGTCGCATGCGGGTGCGCGTTGCTCGTGGTCGGCGCGCCATGGGTCGCCCAGCGAGTGTGCGCAATGCCGATATTGCCGGGTGCCGGATTGCCGGCGAGTTCCTTGACGAGGTTGTTGAGCTTCCCCTCCGCACGGCGGCGGATCAACTGGCCGTCAAGCACGGTGCACACGCCCGCGCTGTCATAACCGCGATACTCCATTCGCCGAAGGCCATCGACCAGACGGTCAGCCACTGCTTCCTTGCCGACGATACCAATAATGCCACACATTTATTTTGTTTCCTTTGGAGCTTTGTATGGAACGCGGATACCCGGCATTTCAGCAGGGAAGTCCTTTGTATTTCTTGTGACCAAGATCCGGCCTGACACCTGCGCCGAAGCCAGGATGATTGCATCTGATGATTTCAGCGATTTACGCTGATGCCGAAGTGCTGCCGCGCGACGACCGATTTCTTCATCGATTTCGCACATTGCAAACAGACGAAGGAATTCCTCCGTTTCCTTTGTCGCTTCATCGGGAACGCCGGACATAACCTCTATCCATGTTATCCGGCTGATCCATGCACGGGTTACGCTGCGCACTTCAGCCCATGCTGCCGGCCTGTTATGCAGCATGTCGATAACGATGTTCGTATCGAAAAATCGCTCGCTCACGTGGCTTTTGATTTCTTTTTGGGCGGCGTCAGGTCGCTCACATCCGGCCATTCGCCGCGAAGTTTGCGTTCATATTCAAGACCATCCACGGTCGATCCATGTCGCTCCCATAGGCCGAAATATTTTTCAAACCCTTCCTTGCCACTCGCTTCCAAATAATTGGATACGGCTTCGCGCAAAACAGCCGCGCGTGACTTGCCTTCGCGCTTGGCGATTTCATCCAGCTTGCGAACATCTTCGGCCGGGACATCAACGAGGAATCTGCCCATAATGATATACTGATATCATATCATGATATCATGTCAAGCGATTCACTTCCCTTGCTTCTTTTTCCGCATCGTATCGTGGAAACGATCGGCCCAGCCGGGCTTCACCAGCTGCTCTGCACGCACCATGCGCAGTTCGCCATCCGCCACATCGCGCGACACCGCGCTACCTGCGGCTACAATCGCGTCGCGGCCGATCTTAACCGGCGCGATCAAAGCGCTGTTTGAACCGATAAACGCCCCCTCTCCAATCACCGTCTGATATTTGAAATAGCCGTCATAATTGCAGGTGATTGTACCCGCGCCGATATTCGCCTTGGCACCGATTTCGGCGTCGCCCAGATAGGTCAGGTGGTTGGCCTTGGCACCTTTCCCCAGATGCGCTTTCTTGGTTTCGACGAAATTGCCGATCTTGGCCTTTTCCTCGAGCACGGTGCCGGGGCGGAGGCGGGCGAAGGGGCCGACTTCGCAGCCCTCGCCAATCACCGCGCCTTCGATATGGCTGTTCGCGCGGATCTTCACATTATCGGCCACCCGTACACCGGGGCCGAAGAACACATTGGGTTCGATCGTGACATCGCGGCCAAGCTGTGTGTCGTAAGAGAACCAAACTGTTTCGGGTGCGATCAGGCTGGCCCCATCGGCCATAGCCTGCACGCGGCGGCGTTTCTGCCATTCGGCCTCCATCGCGGCCAGTTCGCCGCGGCTGTTGATACCGGTCACGTCATAGGGATCGGTCTTGACAACATGGCAATGCCGCCCGTCCTGCACCGCGATGTTGACGATATCGACGAGGTAATATTCGCCCGCCGCATTGTTGTTGGTCACCCGCGCCAGCAGCGCAAAAAGATCCTGAGCGCGCACCGCCATCAGGCCCGAATTGCACAGCTTCGTCTGGCGCTGCTTTTCGGTGGCATCCTTGTGCTCGACCATCCATTCGATACGGTCGCCGGTTGCAACGATGCGGCCATATTGCAGCGTATCTTCGGGTTCGAAACCGAGCACCACCACTTCCGGATTGTCATCGCTGTGCAGCCGATCGATCATCGCCTGCATGGTTTTTGTCGGCACAAAAGGAACGTCGCCATAGAGGATCAGTACATCGCCATCGAAATCCTTGAGCGCGCTTTCCGCCTGCTGCACCGCATGGCCGGTGCCGAGCTGCGGTTCCTGCACCACCGTCTCCGCACTGTCGCCAAGGGCATCGCGCAGCTGGTCTGCCTTGTCGCCGACGACGACCACTTTCTTCGCAGGCTCCAACGCATCGACGCTAGCCATCAGGTGCATCAGCATCGGGCGCCCCGCAATCGGGTGCAGCACCTTGTGCAGTTCGGATTTCATGCGGGTACCCTTACCCGCGGCGAGGATGATCGCGGCGATGTTGCTCATGGTCCAAGGCTTTAGAAGCAAATGGTTGCAGTTTCCAGATTTTGCGGACAGCTAAAGACGATATGACAAAATTCCCCTTCGACATTGTCGGTTTCGATCTCGATGGCACGCTGCTCGATACCAGCATCGAGCTTGCCGCCTCGCTCAACCATGCCCTGCAAAGCATCGGCCGACCGCCGATTGCCACCGATGGCGTCAAGGCGCTGGTCGGCATGGGGACGCGGCACATGCTGACGCTGGGGCTGCAGCAATCAGGCGAAGCGGAGGAAGAAGTGATCCGCGCGCTCCACCCTGTTCTGATCGATCATTATCGCGCCAATCTGGGCAGCAATTGCCCGCCCTTTCCGGGCCTGGTCACAGCGATCGACGCGCTAGAGGCTATGGGCGTCAAACTGGCGGTGGTGACCAACAAATTTGAAAGCCTCGCGGTCGAACTGCTCGGCAATGTCGGGCTGGCGGAGCGGTTCGTCACCATCATCGGCGGTGACACGATGGGGAAAGGCAATGGCAAGCCCAAGCCCGATCCGATCCACGAAATGATTGCACGCTGTGGCGGTGGCCGCGCCGCCTATATCGGCGATTCCATCCACGATGTGCACGCCTCCCGCGCAGCCGGCATCCCGAGCGTGGCCGTAGCCTTTGGCTTTCTGAGCCAGCCTGCGGAGGAACTGGGCGCCGATGCGGTGATCAACCATTATGACGAACTGGTCGAAACGCTTCACACGCTGGGCTAGCCCTTGCGCCACTTGACCCACAGATGCCGCGCCAGCATCAGCGGTGGCATGCGCAGCCAGTGTGAGCGGATGTAGAATAGCAGCCGGATAAACTTTCGCGTCGGGCGGCCCCAGCTGTCGCACGCGGTCAGGCGTGCCACAAACCATTTGTCTTGCCGATGCCAGCCCGCCCAATCCTTCGGAATTTGGGTTCCATAAAGCTGGTGCGCCAGCCGAACGGCGCGTTCGACGGGTTCGGAAAGCTGGTGCAGCGAAGCGCGGGATCGCAATTGAACCCAGAACTCGGCGCTCGAAAATTGGCCGAGCAAGCAATGAATATCCCAAAGATTGCGCAAACCCCCGTCCAATTCACCATCGGCAAAGAGATGCGCTGCGCTGTGACAGACCATGTCGGTGGGGGAGAGGGTGTATAATCCTCCCCTCCCGCTTGCGGGGAGCCGCCGGCGTTGCGAAGCAACAGCGGTTAAGGGAGGGTCTGATATATGCCGCGAGTTTGACTGACCCTCCCCCGGCCCCTCCCGCAAGCGGGAGGGGAGACAGTTGGCGTCGGCCAACATCGCCCTCGCATCCGGCCTGCGACGCGCAGTCAACGGCAGGATGGTGTGGTGCACGTCGATCATCCGGTCGCGTAACTTGTGGATCAGCGGCGGCAGTTCGTGCATATGATCGCGGTAATAGGCATCGTCATAGGGATCGGGTTTGACCCATTCCCAACCGGCAGCGAGCAAAGCAGCCTCCACCTGCGGCAGATCGTCGCGCGCCACCAATATGTCTAAGTCGCCAATCGAGCGGCCCTCGCCTGCCTTCAGGCCCGCCGCGACATAAGCTGTGCCTTTGAGCAACACGACCTTGCCGCCAAAACCTGCCAAGACCCGCCGCGCGCAATCGGCCTCCCACAGCGCGGAGCGGCGCAGGTAATCGGCATTGACCCGCGCTTCGGCAAGGATTTCTGCGACCTTCGGTGGCACCGACTCAATTTTGAATCGCTCGGCGAGCGTGCCAAGCAACTGTTCGGCGCGCGCCATCGAGAGCAATTCGGTCCAGCCCTGCGCATCGAGATTGCGCGTCGTTGCAGGATTGCGCAGCGCGTCGACCAACAACATTGCATCGCGGTTCATGCCAGCCGCTCCCACAGCTGTTCGACCAACGCGACCGCCTCTTCACCCGACTGATAATCGATCGCGCGCGACGGCACTGATCGGACGAAACGGGTCAGTGTGGTGAACCCCGCCTCCCCCAACGCGACATAGTTGGTGGACGCCTGGGTCAGCCGCATGAAGGTCTCGCCCGGGGCCACCTCGCGCACTTCGCCCGGATAACCAAAGCGCGGGAACAAGAGCAAAGCGGGCGCTCCACCCTGCCCCATCCGCGCGATCGCATCGCCAGGTGGAACCAGATGGCGTATATCGCCCTTGGGCGTGCCCGCCAGCAGCGGCCCAAAGTGACCATCGGGCTTTACCGCCTGCATCGCTGCGATAGCGCTGTTCTTCAGGCTGATCAGGCGCGGGAACGGAACGGCATCGCCACTCACAGGATCAAGCAGCACAAATTCGTCACCCATGAAACGCCAGCCGCGCGATCCGAGCAGCGCAGACAAGGTCGATTTGCCCGAGCCCGACTGCCCCGTCATCACCAGCACCCGACCGTCACGCTCTACCGCGCTCGCGTGGAGCAGCAGGTGCCGCCGCCAGCCCAGCGCCATCTGCAGGTTCATCGCCATTTCCGCCGCAAGCAGGCCCTGCGCCAGTGGCAAGGGCGCAGCATCGGGCAGCATATAATCGCCGCAAATCGCGACCGACGGCCGCAGCCAACGGCGCAGCAAACCGGTTGGCTCCAGCCGCACGCTGAAATCGGTGAATTCCGGCTGCGGATAGTCGCGGTAAAGCTCTGCCATCTGCGCCAAGGGTTCGCGCCATGCCGATCCGATGCGGAAAGCCGCCGGCCCCACCTGCACGCGAAATTCAAGCATCGGTAATACGCTCTACCAGCCCGAGTTCGGCCAGCTCCTCCAGCCGCTCGGACAGCACCGCCACTGCATCCGCTGCTCCGCCAAGATCGAACGTCTTGGCCAGGCGTTTGGCCAGTATTGCCGCGTCCACAGCATCGTCACCCATCGCCGCGAGCATCTGCGGCACGGGCTCTCCCACCATATGCGTAATGCCTGAACGCCGCTGGTAAATGAGCGTCATCATGTCGAGTGGTTCGACAAGCCGCTGGTCAGCCGGTTCGGCACGGTAAAGGATTTTTGAACTGCCCACGGCCAATGCCTAACGCATAGCCGTTAAAATTCAATCAGCCGGTCAGCGCGGCATTTGCAGCGATGCGAAACAGGTAAATCCGCTTTGGCCGGCCTGCAGGCGGCGAATGTAGTTCACATAGGCCTGGCTTTGTTCGTAGGTCGTGCCCGGCAAAGTCTGGCCGGAAAGCGCGCGCTTCACTTCCTCACCACTGAAGCGCTGGCCGGTGGCGGTGAAAGAGCCGGGCGTATCGGGGGCAACAAGATTGCCGGTGGCATCGATATTCATGCCTGCGCCATGCGGGCCGGGCACCGGAATTTCGCAGTTCAGCACCGACCCTGCGGTCTGCGCAAGCGCCGGACGAACCGAAACCACCGCCGCCACGCCCGCTGCACCCAGCATCAACGCGCGTCGGCGCGTCGGCATCTGCATCGCATCATTGCTGTCAGGGATTTCGCCGCTCATTATCTGCACTTAGCAAAGACCGCGCAGGAATCCATAAGCGGAATTGTAAAGCCTTTGTGGCGTCTAGTAACGGGACAGGCTGCCCCACGGCAGTTAACGTGAAAAGGGGCGGAACTAATGCCCGCCCCTTTTGAATGTCATTCCGCTTACTTCGCCGTGTAAGGCAAAGACGAATGGTGCAGCACGATACGCAGCTTGCCTTCGCCATCGCGCACATAGCCCCAGGTCTTGTCAACGGTGGTGACATTGCCCTTACTATCGGTAAGGCTAACATTGCCCATAGAAATGGCAGAATTGCCGGTGATGATAACACCCGCATTCTGCACCTTGTACGAACGCCAACTCTTGAGCGCGAAGCCGGTGTCATTCTTATATTCCGAATTACCGCCTACAAAATAGGCGAGAGCTCCGTCACGGGTCGTGCGGAAGGTCTGCGGGGCGAGCGTCAAGGTCGGTTTGAACAGCACCGGGCCCATATTATAGCCATAGGCGCTGTCGAGAACGGTTTCGGCGAGCTTCTTCGCAGCGGCAAAACCCTTATTGTCATATTCGGTTGAGATGGAGACCAGGGCGTTGCCCCACGCCTGCTGCGCAGCCTCAACTTCGGCCATGGTGATCGGACTATAGGGCGCTGTGTGAGCGCTCGATCCGTGATTGTGTTGGTGTGTGCCGTGCGACTGGGCCAGCGCTGGCGAAGTGGCCGACACCAGGCATGCGGCCACTGCTACCGAACGTGCGTAACGAAACATAAAACACTCCAATAACTTAAGAGCGTTTCCCCCAGCGCCTAAATGGCATTTTGATACAATGTATCAATGCCGCCATTTACTGCATGACTTCGCTTCGTCGCTCCTTTGGAACGGCTTGGCGTTGTTGATCAGAATTCGATCTGCATCCGAGCCTGGAACAGGTCGACGCCATAACCGCGCTGGTCGATCGCCACGGTCGATGTCGGATCGACAAGCGCTGCGATCGGGCCACCTTCGACATCGATGCGACCATAGTTGAGCATGAAGCGGATATAGTCGATCGGATACCAGTTGAAGCCCAGCAGATATCCGGTTTGCGAGCCGCCACGGCCCAGACGGCTATTAAGCGCAGCAAGGCTGGTTGCACCCGTGGTGAAATTATTGGTTAGCCCGTTTTTGAGCGCGGCATCATCCAGATCGACATGATCAATGCGCGCCATCAATTGGAATGCGCCTGAACCACCCTTGTTGATTGGATTGAGCACCTTGGTGCGGTTCCAGGTTCCATCACCACGCTTGTATCCCCGGGTTTCTCCGGTCAGGAAATAGCCAATCTCGCCATAAGCGCCGAAAAATTCGGGATTGGTCGCGGCAACGACCGCGGAGTTACCGCCCGAAAAGACATCGAGTCCCGAAGCCAGATCGCCTGCCTGATAGGCATCGGCTTTCAGCCATTGTGCTTCACCGGCAAGATACAGCCCTTTGAAGATAGCGGCGGCTTCGACGCCGATGATGCGGTCGCTCTTGGCAGCAAAACTGCCGGTGTCGACAAAACGCACGTCGGTCAATTGCGTGTTGGGCCGGGCACGATAGCGCGCCAATTGGCCGGTCGACGGGTTGTTGCCCCCGGCTACGCCACCATTTGAGGCAAATTCGCGATGCTGGTAGCCAAGCCCGAAATGCAGCTGACCGCCCAGCGCCTTGGGCGCATAAACCAGGCGCGCCGCGCCGATCCAGCCATCATTATCAAAGCTGCTATCGATGCTGTGCGCGGTGAACATCGCAATCTCGGCGCGTACATCGTCATTCTGGCTGTGCCAGGCTACCGCGGCGCCAAGGCGACGGCTGTTGAGGAAGGCATCGTTGAACGCGGCACGCTCAAGGAAGGAGTTGTTGTTCGAACTGCTGACCTGCTCAAGCCCGTTTAGCGTTTCGAAATTGCCGATGCGCACCACAATCGGCGCGTTTGCCGGGCTGTAACTTAGGAAAACATCACCAAAATTGGTGCTGCTGTTGGCAAAATCAGCCTCAACCTTATAGCCGAAACCACCGGGCATCGTGCCTTCGGCACCCAGGCGCACGCGGCGGACACGGCTGTTGAACCCAAGGTTGCGGCTCGCGGCATAATCGCCGGGGATACTGACATAGCCCGCATCATAATGTAGGCGCCCGCGCGGCTTGAAGCTCCAGCCATCGGCGGTCTTGATTTCGGGGGCACCTTTGAAACTGATTTCAGGTGCAGGTTTTACATCGGCTTTTTTCTCCGCAGTTGCGACAGGCGTGGGTGCAGGCGCTGGTGCAGCGGCAGCCTTCTCAACCTTGGCGGAAAGATCAGCCAGTTGCGCTTTCAATGCCGCAACCTCGGCCCGAAGTGCCTCGATTTCGGCATCGTTCGATTGGGCAAGAGCCGGATTTGCAACCAGCATTGCTGCGGTTGCAACACTGCCCATCAATATTTTGCGCGCTGAAATCATGGTGTTTTCCCTGTCCTTTCCCGAATCGCTGTGACAGTTAGATTGCCAATTCGCGTCGTCTTTATGACGGCAATGAGTAGCTTTTGTTACAGTCGCCATTTCCACGCTTTACGCTTGCGTAAACGTAAACGTCATGCCAAGCCGCGCGTCGCAAAATTCCCGGGGTTTTGGAGTCGCTGCCTTGCGCTTCCCTGCCCCATAAATCTGGAGATTGTCGATGACCATCAACTTCAAGGATAAAGTCGCCATTGTGACCGGAGCCGGCGGCGGACTGGGCCGCGAATATGCGCTCGAACTCGCCAAGCGCGGTGCAAAGGTTGTCGTGAACGACCTTGGCGGTGCGCGCGATGGCACCGGCCATTCGGATGCCGCACTCAAGGTGGTTGAAGAAATCAAGGCAGCTGGCGGCGAAGCCATGTCGAACGGCGGCAGCGTCACCGAATATGAGCAGATGGTGGAAATGGTCGCCAAGGCCCAGGAAGCTTGGGGCGGCGTCCACATCCTGATCAACAACGCCGGCGTGTTGCGGGACAAGAGCTTCGCGAAGATGGAGCCGGCCGATTTCCGCTTCGTGGTCGACGTCCACCTCAACGGATCGGCCAATTGCACCAAGGCGGTGTGGGAGTTGATGCGTGAGCAGAATTAC
>JALREL010000137.1 GCA_023262005.1 Sphingorhabdus sp.
AGTCGGGGCACAGGTTCTCGGGCACATAATGTACAGACGTACATCTCGCGCACCCGAGGAGGGATCATGAGCGACTCGCCACGCCGTCGCCGTGATCCCGAGACGCGGCGCAGGCAGATAGTCGTCGCCGCAGCCGAACTGATCAAGGCCATGGGCGTTCGCCACGACAATGTGATCATGTGCGATTCCAAGGGCGTGATCTACCAAGGTCGCACCGAAGGCATGGATCAGTGGAAATCGGCGCATGCCGTGCCCACCCAGTGCCGCACGCTTGCCGAAGCCATGAAAGGTGCCGACGTGTTCCTTGGTCTTTCGGTCGCAGGGGCAGTATCGAAGGACATGGTGAAATCGATGGCGGATCAGCCGATCATCTTTGCCATGGCTAACCCCGATCCCGAAATCATCCCGCCCGATGCGTTGGAGGCACGGCCCGACGCAATTGTTGCAACCGGACGGTCGGATTATCCCAACCAGGTCAACAACGTCCTCGGCTTTCCCTTCATCTTCCGCGGTGCGCTCGATGTGCGTGCGACCACGATCAACGAAGAGATGAAGATTGCTGCCGCCAATGCGATTGCCGAATTGGCGCGTGAGACGGTGCATGAGGATGTTGCTGCGGCCTATGGCGGCGCCACGCAAAGCTTTGGCCGCGACTATATCATTCCCGCACCGTTCGATCCGCGCCTGATCGAGGTAGTTTCTTCGGCAGTGGCCAAGGCGGCGATGGACAGCGGCGTCGCGCAAAAACCGATTGCCGACATGGATGCCTATCGGGCTTCGCTGCGCGCGCGCCAGAACCCGACCACCTCGGTCATGGCGCAGGTTTATACCGCCGCACGCAATGCGCCCAAACGCGTGATTTTTGCCGAGGCCGAGGAAGATGTCGTGCTGCGTGCGGCCGTCCAGTTCCGTCAGGATGGCTATGGCACCCCCGTGCTCGTTGGCCGCGACGCGACCGTGCTGGAGAAATTGCAGGCCATGGGTGTCGCCGACCCCGAGAGCTATGAGATTCACAACAGCGTATCGAGCCCGCTGGTCCCCGCGATGGTTGACCGTCTCTATGCGCGCTTGCAGCGCCGTGGCTATCTGCGCCGTGATATCCAGCGCATGGTGAACCGCGATCGCAACATCTTCGGCGCGCTGATGCTCGCCTTGGATCAGGGGGATGCGATGATCACCGGTATCACCCGCACCTTTGCGCAAACGATGCGCGAACTGCGCCGCGTGCTCGATTCGAAAAAGGGCGAGATTCCCTTTGGTATCCACGTTCTTGTGGGCAAGACGCACACCGTTTTCATGGCGGACACAACGGTGAACGAACGGCCAAGTGCTGAAGAACTTGCCTATATCGCCGAACAGACCGCACAGGTTGCACGCCGCATGGGTCATGTGCCGCGCGTTGCCTTCCTGTCCTACTCCACATTCGGCAATCCGGCGGGTAACTGGCTGGGCAATATCCGTGAGGCGGTTTCGATCCTCGATCAGCGCAAGGTTGCGTTCGAATATGAAGGCGAAATGGCACCCGACGTCGCGCTCAATCCCGCGCTGATGAAAAACTATCCCTTCTGCCGCCTCTCAGGCCCCGCTAACGTTCTGGTGATGCCGGGATTACAGTCGGCCAACCTTTCGGCCAAGCTGCTCCGCGAACTGGGCGGCGATCAGGTGATCGGGCCGATGCTGGTGGGCATGGAGAAGCCGGTGCAGATTGCAACCATGTCGTCAAACGCGTCGGAAATCGTTGCGCTCGCGGTGCTGGCCTCGGCCGGCGTCGCGCAGTAAATCGTCTTAGGGGCGGCCGCCAGAGCTGCCCTGACCAGCGCCAGCGCCCGGTGCACCCACGGCACCGATATTGCCGAACAGCTCTTCGAAGAAGCTGGTTTCGCGGCCAAGCGTCGGCGTCTTGTCACCTTCGGGGCTCAGCTGCACAACATTTTCGAGACCACGCTGGTTGACCGCAACGACGTTACCCGCATTGTCGAACTGGATGTGCAGGATGGTTTGCGCGGTCGGGCGCGGATTGCGGAATGCCAACTGCTTTGTATCGCGGGCGAAATAATACCAGTCATTGGGGCTGAACTGGCCGACAAAGGTCGGGCGGCCGAGTGTGCCCTGCACCGAATCCTTGTTGTCGACGCCGGCCTGGACCGATGAGATCAGCACGCTGTCACCGATATAGCCCTGATGCGCGCGAAACTGGGTGCATCCCTGCGCCAGCATGGCGGTACCAACCAGTGCGGTAATTTTCAGTGCGGTCGCAATTCGGGTCTTCGGCATGTTTTGGCCTTTTAAGTCTTTAAGCGGCATTGCCATTGCATCCTTGGGCAGCAATGGCAATATCCATCACGAAATGAACAGCGGATGAGCGTTTGATCGCCGCCGCCAAAATCGGAGCATATTGATCGTCGTGTCGTTGTTACGTCGCCTGTTTGGAACGCCCCAGCCTGACCCGCGTGAGGCATTGCGCCCGCTCTACGAACAGGTTGTCGCCCACGCCCGCCAACCGCATTGGTATCTGGAAGGCGGCGTTCCCGATAGCGTCAATGGCCGGTTCGAAATGGTTTCGGCAGCGCTGTCGCTGGTGCTGATCCGGTTGGAGAAGGAACCAGAACACGCCCAAGCCATGGCTTTCCTGACCGAGATTTTCGTTGACGATATGGACGCGCAGCTGCGCGAAATCGGCGTTGGCGACATGATTGTCGGCAAACGTATTGGCAAGCTGTTGGGGGCCTTTGGCGGCCGGCTTGGAGCGTTTCGGGAGGCACTGGCCGACGGCGCAGCGCCAAATCTCTTGCGCGACGCACTCACCCGAAATCTATACGGTGATGTTGTGCCGACCGAAGCCCAACTCGCCCATGTCGCGGAAGGATTGCGCAAGGCGTCAGCGGCGCTCGCCGGGTGTGATGCCGCGGAAATCGTTGCAGGACACACCAGATGGTAAGCCCGCCTGCAACCCCCGAGTTCAGCCGCGCCATCCCGTTGTCGGAAATTGGAGCAGCAACCAAGCCCCGCCATATCGCTGCCGATGAAAAGGAACGCGCGGCGCTCGCAAGGCGCTTTGGTTTGATTTCGCTCGATCTGCTTGAGGCAGATGTCTCGCTTCAACCGGATGGCGCAGGCTATCTTGCAGAAGGAACATTGCGCGGCACGGCGCAGCTGGCTTGCGTCGCGAGCGGGGAGCCTGTGCCCGCCTCAATCGAAGATAGCTTTCGAATCCGCTTCGTTGCCGAGACCGGATATGACGCCGAAGCCGAAGTCGAAGTCGAACTCGATGCCGATGATTGCGACACATTGTTCCATGATGGCCGTGCCATCGACCTCGGCGAAGCCGTCGCGGAAAGTTTCGCGCTTGCGCTCGATCCATTCCCGCGCAGCCCCAATGCCGATGCCGCGCTCAAAGCGGCTGGTGTGAAAGACGAGAGCGAGGCAGGGCCCTTTGGGGCACTGGCCGCGCTCAAGGAAAAGCTTGAAAAGAAATAGGGACCGCATTGTTCGACGCCCGCCTGCGTAAGCTGATCGATCTACCGTTGAACCGGATCGCTTCACTGGTGGTGCGCAGCGGGGTTGGGGCGAATGCAATAACGCTTGCCGGGGCGGCGTTGGTGATCCCGCTCTTTTATGCATTGCTCGCGCAGAACTGGCTGCTGGCCTTGGCGCTGCTGCTCGCCAATCGGGTGCTCGATGGACTCGATGGCGCAGTCGCAAGGCTTCGCGGGCCGACTGCCTGGGGCGGCTATCTCGACAGCCTGTGCGATTATCTCTTCTACATCGCCGTGCCCTTGGGCTTTGCTTTTGCCGCACCCGCCAATGAGCTTTCGGCGCTGATCCTCACTGCCAGCTTCATCCTCACCGCCGTCAGCTTCCTGGCACTTGCGGCGATCATGGCCGGGCGCGATCTCGGCCATGGGGTCAAGGCCTTCACTTATTCTTCCGGGCTGATGGAGGGTGGTGAAACAATCGCCTTTTTCGTGGCGATGTGCCTGTTTCCCGCACTGTTTCCGCAATTGGCGCTGTTGTTCGCGGCGTTATGCGGTGTGACGGTGCTGCAAAGGCTTTGGCAGGCGCGGCGGCTGTTAGGCTAAGCCAAGGAAGGGTGCGGCGACCTCCATCGGCACCCGCATCAGCCGCCCAGTTGCACGATCGAGCATGGCCCATGTCGTATTTGCGCTGACAATCACCTTGCCCGAGTCGTTCACAAACTCGACCCGCCGATCAAAGGTCGCGCCGCGTGGTGGCTTTTCGATCCATGTACGCCCCGTCACGGTCTCACCCAGCGCCACATTGCCGCGATAATCGATTTCGTGCCGGGTCACGACCCAGATAAAGGCATCGACATGTTCGCGCGCGGCGGTGGCCGACCAATGCGCGGTCGCCATATCCTGAATCCAGCGCACCCAGACGGCATTGTTCACATGGCCCAGTTCGTCAATGTCTTCGGGACTGGCCGTGAAATCGCGGGTAAAGGGCTGGCTCACTTTGCGTCAGCCAACCCCAATTGCCACACCAGGAACGCCGCTTCCTCGGCATTTTCGCGCAGCCGGTCAAACCGGCCCGATTTGCCACCATGTCCTGCGCCCATATTGGTCTTGAGCAGCAACACATTGTCGTCGGTCTTCATCGCACGCAGCTTGGCGACCATCTTGGCGGGTTCCCAATAGGTCACGCGAGGGTCGTTGAGGCCGGCGGTCCACAGCATCGGCGGATAGGCCTTTGCCTCGACATTATCGTAGGGCGAATAGCTGCGGATATAGTCGAACGCCGCCTTGTCGGTGATCGGATTGCCCCATTCGGGCCATTCGCCGGGGGTCAGTGGCAAAGTCTCGTCGAGCATGGTGTTGAGCACATCGACAAAGGCGACATGGCTGACGACCGCACCGAAAATTTCGGGAGCCTGGTTGAGCACTGCGCCCATCAACTCGCCACCCGCTGAGCCGCCGCTCGCGGTCAGCTTGCCTTTCGAGGTGTAACCCATCTCGATCAGCGCCTTTCCGGCATCGACAAAGTCGTTGAAGGTGTTGGTGCGCTTGGTCAGCTTGCCATCGAGATACCATTGGTATCCGAGATCATCCCCGCCGCGGATATGTGCGATTGCATAGGCAAAGCCGCGGTCGACATAGCTCAGCCGGTTGGCCGAGAAGCCCGGCGGCATCGCATAGCCATAGGCACCGTAGGCATAGAGATGCAGCGGCTGGCTGCCATCTTTCTTGAAGCCTTTCTTGTAAAGGATCGACACCGGAACCTTGGTGCCGTCGCGTGCGGTGATCATCACCCGCTCGGTCTGGTACTGGCTGGCATCATAGCCTGACGGGATTTCCTGCACCTTCAGCGTCTCGAATGCGCCGGTGGCAACAGTATAGTCGAACACCGTGTCGGGCGTGACCATCGATTCATAATCGAGGCGCAATTTGCTCACGTCATATTCGGGGTTGTCGCCCAGCCCGGCGGTGTAGCTTGCCTCGGCAAATTTGATCGGCTCGGCCTTAGTCGGGCTGTTGTAGCGACGCACTTCAACCTGGTCGAGCCCGTCGATCCGGCCTTCGGTGACGAAGAAATCCTTGAACAGCGAAACCCCGGTCAAATAATGCCGGTCCGATCCCGCTATTAGCGTGGTCCATTCACCCGGAGCCTTAAGGCTCGCGGTGGCGACGCGGAAATTCACATGGTCGTCATTGGTCAGGATGTAGAGCGTGCCGTCGCGGACATCGACGCTATATTCGCGGCCAACCTTGCGTGGCGCGACAAGGATCGGCTCGGCAGCAGGATTGTCTGCAGGCACCAGCCGCACTTCGCTGGTCACATTGTCGCCGGTGGCGATGATGATCCAGTCTTCCTGCGCAGTCAGCCCGACGCCCACGCCAAAGCCGATATCATCCTCCTTGTAGAGCAGCTTAGCCTTTTTCGGATCATCGCCAAGGCGGTGATAATAAGCGTTGTCGGTGCGCCAATTTTCGTTGGCGAGGCCATAGACAAGGCCCTTGCTGTCCTTGGTCCAGACTATGCTCGAAAGCGTGCCGGGGATGATGTCCTTCAACTCCTCGCCGGTTTCGAGGTTGCGGATATGGAGGTCAAATCGTTCCGAACCATTATCGTCATAGGCATAAGCGAGCAGCTTGCCATCGGGGCTGATCTCGGCAGCGCCAAGCCGGAAATAATCCTTGCCCTCGGCGAGCTTGTTTTCATCGAGGATCAGCTGGTCCGCACCGCCCTTTACCGGCTTGCGGTAATGCTTGCGATATTGCGCGCCCTCGTCGAATTTCGACCAATAGATATAATCGCCATCCTTTTGCGGGACTGATGAATCGTCTTCCTTGATCCGCCCCTTCATCTCCTGAAAGATCGTCTCAACCAGCTTTTCCTGCGGTTTCATTTGCGCTTCGAAATAGGCGTTTTCGGCCTCGAGATGCGCGAGGATCTCCTTATTCTCGATCTTCGGATAGCCTTGGTCGCGCAGCCAGTGATATTCATCGGTAATCGTCACGCCGTGCACGGTATATCTGTGCGGGCGCTTTTCGGCGATCGGGGGCTGGATGGCGGTTTCGGTCTTGGCGGTCATGCTGTCTTTCTTTGTATCGTCTGCCAGCGCTGGTGCGGCGCTGATGCAAAGGGCGATCGAGGTTCCAAGTTTCAGGAGCAGTTTCATAAGGGCGATGTCCTCACTATATGGGGAGGATAATTAGATTCAGGAAGCAGCCATGTCCACCTATGAAGCCCGCCTCGCAGCCTTGCGCGAACAGTTGAAGTCCGATCGGCTCGACGGTTTCGTCATTCCGATCTGCGACGAGCATATGAGCGAGTATATCGGCGAGTATGCGCAGCGGCTTGCCTGGCTCACCGGTTTCGGCGGATCGGCGGGGACAGCGGCGGTGCTTTCAGAGGAAGCCGCGATTTTCGTCGACGGGCGCTATACCATCCAGGTGCGCGAGCAGGTCGATGGCAAATTGTGGCAGTACCAGCAGGTTCCGCAAACCAGTGTTGCTGACTGGCTGAAATCCAATGCCAAGCAGGGCGCGCGGATCGGTTATGATCCATGGGTGCATACCAAGGGCTGGGCAGATGCAGCCGCGAAGGCGCTCGCTTCGGTCGGCGCGGAGCTCGTTGCGGTCGGCGAAAACCCGATCGACAAGGTTTGGGCCGGTCGCCCCGATCCTTCCAATGCCAAGCTGATCGTGCTGGGCGATGAATATACCGGCAAAGGCAGTGCCGAAAAGCGCGCCGCAATCGCCGAATGGTTGATCGAGCGTAAGCTGGATGGCGCTATCCTCTCCGCGCTCGATAGCGTCGCCTGGGCGTTCAATATTCGCGGTAGCGACGTATCGCGCACTCCGGTCGCGTTGTCCTTTGCCGTCATCAACGATGATGGCACCGCCGATTTCTATGTCGAGCCTGACAAGGTGACCGACGAGGTTCGCCAGCATCTGGGCAATGCCGTGCGCCTGCACCCGCGCACCGCCTTCGCCCCGGCGCTGGAAGCGATGCAGGGCAAGCGTATCGCGGTTGATCCCGAACGGGCAGTTGCGGCGATTTTCGAAAAACTCGCTTCGGGCGGAGCCGAAATCGTCCAGTTGCGCGATCCGACCGTCATCCCGCGCGCGCAGAAAAATCCGGTCGAACAGGCTGGCCACCGCGCCGCGCAAGCACGCGATGGCGCTGCGCTCACCCGCTTCCTCCACTGGCTGAGCATCGAGGCTCCCAAAGGCGGTGAGACCGAATTGAGTGCCGCGGCCAAGCTGCAAAGCTTCCGCGAGGCGACTGGTAAGCTGCGCGACTTGAGCTTCGACACCATCTCAGCCGCCGGTCCCAATGCCGCGCTGCCGCATTACAGGGTCGATGAACAATCGAACCGACGGATCGAACCGGGCAGCATCTATCTGGTCGACAGCGGCGGGCAGTATCTCGATGGCACCACCGACGTCACCCGCACCGTTTGGGTTGGCCCCGGTGAGCCCACTGCCGAGATGAAGGATCGCTACACTCGCGTGCTCAAGGGCCATATCGCGCTCGCCCGCGCGGTCTTCCCTGAAGGCACTGCAGGCAGTCAGCTCGACGCACTCGCACGGCAATATCTGTGGCAGGCTGGCGTCGATTATGCGCATGGCACCGGCCACGGCGTCGGCGCTTTCCTCTCGGTCCATGAAGGGCCACAGCGTATCGCCAAATCGGCAGGTGGGCAGGCAGGGACAGGCGAAGTCCTCCTCCCCGGCATGTTCCTCTCCAACGAGCCCGGCTATTACAAGACCGGCGCCTATGGCATCCGCATCGAAAATCTGGTGCTGGTCGAGGAACGACAGATCGAGGGTGCAGAGGGCACCTATTATGGCTTCGAAAACCTCACCTGGGCACCGATCGATAAGGCATTGGTCGATACCGACTTGCTGACCCGCGACGAGCTGCGCTGGTGGGATGAATACCACGCCCGCGTGCTGGAAATTGTCGGCCCGCAATTGGAGGGTGAGGCCAAGGCTTGGCTCGAGGAGGCGTGTGTGCCGCTGGGGCGGGGTTGATTCCCCCCAAGATTGACAAACCGCCCCCACAAACTAGCCTCCCCCCAACAGGAGAGGCCCCTATGCAGATAACCCCATCCGGCCAGGCATGCGGCGCGACCGTTTCCGGCGTTGACCTGCGCCAGCCCTTGTCCGGCGATCTGGTCGGTGCGATCCGCGCGGCGTGGCTCGAACATCATGTGCTTGCCTTTCCCGATCAGGATTTGACCGACGACGATCTGGAGCGCTTCACGCTGCATTTTGGTAGCTTTGGCGATGATCCCTTCATCGCGCCGGTGCCGGGGCGCAAGCATGTGATCGCGGTCGAGCGGCTCGCCGACGAAACCTCGCCGCTCTTTGCGGAGAATTGGCACAGCGATTGGAGCTTTCAGGCGCGCCCACCGGCGGGCACCTGCCTTTATGGGATAAAAATCCCGCCGGTTGGGGGTGACACTTTGTTTGCCAACCAGCATGCGGCGCTCGATGCGATGCCCTATGCGTTGCGTAAGCGGGTCGAGGGGCGGATGGCGATCCATTCGGCCAAGCGCGCTTACGCTCCCGATGGCTTTTATGGTGAGGGCGATAAGGCCAAGCGTTCGATGGATATTCGCCCGTCAAAGGATGCCGAGGCGACGCAGCTCCACCCCTATATCCGCGCGCATCCCGAAACCGGTCGGCTGGGGCTGTTCAGTTGCTTTGGCTATATCATCGGCTTTGAAGGCATGGATGATGAAGAGGCGCTGCCGCTGCTGATCGAACTCTATCAATATCAGGGGCAGGAGGCGTTCCAATATCGTCACAAATGGCAGCCGGGGATGCTGCTGATGTGGGATAACCGATCGGTGTTGCACGCCGCGACGGGTGGTTATGATGGCCACCACCGCCTGCTGCACCGGACGACCATAGCGGCGGCGTAAACCGCAATTCCTTCGCTTCAATACTCCTACCCAAAGCCCTGACACGCGTTATACCGGTTGCAAAGAACAACCCAATTGAGGAGCGCCTGATGCCCGAAACGCAGAACCAGACCCTGTCCGAATACACGCCAGCAAAGGTGTGGGAGTGGAACACCGAAAGCGGCGGGCGCTTTGCCAATATCAACCGGCCCATTGCCGGGGCAACGCATGACAAGGAACTGCCGGTCGGAAAGCACCCGTTGCAGCTTTATTCGCTAGGCACGCCCAATGGGGTGAAGGTGACGGTGCTGCTAGAGGAGTTGCTCGCGCTTGGCCATAGCGGCGCCGAATATGATGCCTGGCTGATCAATATCGGCAGCGGTGACCAGTTCGGTTCGGGCTTTGTCGATGCCAACCCCAATTCCAAGATACCGGCACTGGTCGATCGTTCGGGCCCCGCGCCGCAGCGTGTGTTCGAATCAGGTGCGATCCTGCTTTACCTCGCCGAGAAATTCGGCGCCTTCCTGCCCACCGATCCTGCGAAGCGTACCGAAGCGATCAGCTGGCTGTTCTGGCAGATGGGCAGCGCGCCCTATCTGGGCGGCGGTTTCGGCCATTTCTACGCCTATGCGCCGTTCAAGATCGAATATTGCATCGATCGCTTTGCGATGGAGGTGAAGCGGCAAATGGACGTGCTCGACCGTAATCTAGCGGAGCGCGAATTTATGGCGGGCGACGAATATTCGATCGCCGATATCGCAATCTGGCCCTGGTATGGCGCGCTCGCCATGGGGCTGGTCTATGAAGCGGGCGAGTTTCTGGATGTCGCCAGCTACAAGAATGTCCAGCGCTGGACGAAGCAGATTGCCGCGCGCCCTGCGGCACAACGTGGGCGGATGGTCAACCGCGTGATGGGCGATCCCGCCACCTGCCTGCCCGAGCGCCACGATGCGAGCGACTTCGAAACGCGCACCATCGAAAAGCTGACCGCTGCCGGGGAGTGGCCTCCCAAGAAGGATTGACCTTCCGTCAAATGTTCGCATAATGTTCCTATCTGTGTGGAGGAGATGATTCGATGATCGGTTATGTGACTTTGGGCACCAACGACCTGGCCCGTGCCGCCAAATTTTATGACGCCATTGCGGCAGAGCTCGATACGCCGCGAATGATGGAGTTTGACGGCTTCATTGCCTGGGGCAAGCCTGGCGGTGCGGCGGGTATCGGCCTGACCAAGCCTTTTGACGGCAATCCTGCGACGGTTGGCAATGGCGTCATGGTGGCGCTTGAAGCCAAGGACAAGGAACAGGTCGATCGGCTTTACGAAATCGCACTCGCCAATGGCGGCACCTGCGAAGGCCCGCCGGGACCGCGCGGCGATGGCGGTTTCTACGCCGGCTATTTCCGCGATCCCGATGGTAACAAGCTGAACGCTTTTATCATGTGATGCGGCAGGCCTTGGCCTGCGCGTCACAATCAAATCGGGCCAAGGCTGGTAAAATGCGGCGCTCTCGCCTAAGGGCGGGCCATGCATTTCCTAGATCAGGCGAAAATCTATGTCCGCTCCGGTGCCGGTGGCCCCGGGGCTGTCAGCTTTCGCCGCGAAAAATACATCGAATATGGCGGCCCTGATGGCGGCAATGGCGGAAAGGGTGGCGACATCATTTTCGAAGCCGTTGCTGGCCTCAACACGCTGATCGATTTCCGCTATACCCAGCATTTCAAGGCACCGCGCGGGACGCCGGGCGCCGGGCGTGATCGTTATGGCGCGGGCGGTGAAGACCTTGTGATCAAAGTGCCGGTCGGCACGCAAATCCTTGCCGATGATGATGAACGCACGCTTCTGGCCGACCTGACACAAGTGGGGCAGCGTATCACCTTCCTCAAAGGCGGGATGGGTGGTCGCGGCAATGCGAGCTACAAAACCAGTACCAACCGCGCACCGCGCCAGCACCAACCGGGTGAGGATGGCGAGGAAATGTGGGTCTGGCTCCGGCTCAAATTGCTCGCCGACGCCGGGCTCGTTGGCCTTCCCAATGCCGGAAAATCGACCTTCATCAATCAGGTGACCAACACCAAGGCGAAAGTCGGGGCCTACGCCTTCACCACCACGCGCCCGCAACTCGGCGTGGTCAGCCACAAGGGGCGCGAATTCGTCCTTGCCGACATTCCGGGTCTGATCGCAGGTGCCGCCGAAGGCGCGGGAATTGGCGATCGCTTCCTCGGCCATATCGAACGCTGCCGTATCCTGATCCACTTGATCGACGCGACTGGCGATGATCCGGTAGAGGCATGGCACACTGTGTGTGATGAACTTGCCGCTTATGGTGCAGGGCTCGATGAAAAACCCCAGATCGTTGCTCTCAACAAGGGCGATCTCCTCGACGAGGAGTTGATGGCCGATATTGCCCAGCAGCTTGAGGCCGCAGGCGCCAAAGAGGTTATCCCGATATCGGGCGCAACCGGTGAAGGTGTCGACAGGGTTCTCGATCGGGTGATTGCGGAACTGCCCGAAAAAAGCAGCGTCGAAACGTCGCGCGGGGATGATGAGGAAGGCGGATGGTCGCCCATTTGAACCCAGGCACCTGCCCCTTGCTCGTCGTCAAGGTTGGCTCTTCGCTGCTCGTCGAAAAGGACGGCGCGGTGCGCCGTGATTGGTTGCAGACGTTGGTTGCGGATGTCGCCGAGCGGCACAAGGCTGGGCAAAAGATCGTGGTGGTCAGCTCGGGTGCCATTGCATTGGGTGCACGGCGTTTGGGCTTCGAAAAGGGTGGTCGGGCGAGCCTCGCGGATGCACAGGCCTCGGCCTCGGTCGGACAGATCCTGCTTTCAGGCATATGGGCGGAGCTTTTGGCCGAACAGGGGCTGACGGCAGCGCAGATGCTGGTGACGCTCGACGATCTTGAAGACCGCCGCCGCTATCTGAACATCACCGCAACGCTCGATCGCCTGCTCGGCGCAGGGGCCGTACCGGTGATCAACGAGAATGACAGCGTTGCTACCGAGGAAATCCGCTTTGGCGATAATGACCGGCTGGCGGCACGCGTTGGCCAAGCCGCTGGTGCCAACGGTGTGGTGCTACTGTCGGATGTCGATGGCTTGTACGATCGCGATCCGCGCGATCCCGAGGCGCAGTTGGTTCCTGAGGTCGCCAAGGTTGACGGCCGCATCCGTATCATGGTGAGCGGAGATTCCTCGTCGGGCATGGGTTCGGGCGGCATGGCTTCAAAACTCGACGCGGCAGACATCGCGACGCGCGCGGGCATCGGGCTCGCGATCGCATCGGGCTTGCGCGCCAATCCGCTGGCTGCGTTGGATAATGGCGCGTCTTATACTTGGTTCGCACCGCGCGAAGGCGGCAGCGCGCGCAAAGGCTGGATCGGTGGCCGCTTGTCGGTCAAGGGCCGGATAACGGTCGATAATGGCGCGGCCAAGGCCCTGCGCGGTGGGGCAAGCTTGCTCCCGGCGGGCGCCACTGCCGTGCAAGGCGAATTCCGGCGCGGCGATGTCATCGATATTGTCTCCATCGATGGAGAGACGCTGGCGCGAGGGCTTTCCGAATATGATGCCGGCGATGCTACTTTGATCTGTGGCAAGCGCTCCGGCGAGCTTGAAGGCATATTGGGTGCCGTCCCGCGCCAGGTGCTGGTCCATCGCGACCAGATGGTGCTGCTCTGATGGCAACGGGGGGCGTCGTTGCCCTGACCGGAGCGACCGGATTTGTGGGCGGTGCCACGCTCGCCAAGTTGCAAGAGGCGGGTTGGCAGGTGCGCGCCCTCACCCGCCGCAGCCAACAAAGCCAATCAGATGTCGAATGGGTCGAAGGCGCGCTCGACAGGCCGGACAGTCTCGTTGAACTTTGCACCGGTGCCGATTGCGTGCTGCACATCGCCGGTGTCGTAAATGCACCCGATCCGGCAGGATTCGAGGCCGGTAATGTGACGGGAACCGCGAACCTGTTGGCTGCCGCCGAAAATGCCGGGATCAAACGCTTCGTGCATGTTTCGTCGCTTTCCGCGCGTGAACCACAACTCTCGGCCTATGGCGCGAGCAAGGCACGTGCGGAGGAGTTGGTGACCGCAAGTCCATTCGACTGGACGATAATGCGCCCGCCTGGCGTTTATGGCCCAGGTGACACTGAAGTGCTCGAAATGTTCAAGATGGCAGCGATGGGATTCTGTCTGCTGCCTCCGGAGGGGCGCAGTTCGTGGATCCATGTCGACGATCTTGCACGGTTGCTTGTTTCGCTGTTGCCGCAGCGTGACGATGTCGCCTCACGACTTTTGGAAGCGGATGATGGCCGAGCAGAAGGGTGGGAGCATCGCCATTTCGCAAGGGCCATCGGATCAGCGTTGGATCGCAGTATCGCAACGATTTCTGCGCCGCGCCCGCTGCTATTTGCCGCAGCTTGGGGCGACCGGTTGGTACGTGGTGCCAACGCCAAGCTGACCCCTGACAGGGCAAGCTATATGAGCCATCCTGATTGGGTCATCGATCGCACAAAAGTTCCGCCTGCTTCGCTTTGGAAACCAAAGATCGACACTGTGGAAGGCCTCAAAACAACCGCGCTCTGGTATAAGGCGCAAGGTTGGTTATAGGCGTTGGCCATAAATCGCCCTTTTGCCGCCTTATTCGGCTGGCAATGGCGCGACAGATAATAGTTAGGGAAGACAGATGACCGACCGCAGCGAAATGTTAGACAAGCTCAAAGGCCTGATTGAGCCGTTCAACAAGAAGGGCGTCGAGCTGAGCGATACAACCACCTTTGCCGGCGATCTCGAATGGGACAGCCTGACCGTCATGGATTTTGTCGCCGAGGTGGAGGACACATTCGACATTGTCATCACCATGAACATGCAGGCCGAGATCGAGAATGTCGGCCAGCTGGTCGATGCGGTGATCAAGCTGACGGACTGATATGACCGACCTTTTTTCCAAATTCGATCCGCTCATCGAACAGCGCGCGGCGCTGCTTTCGACCGGGGTCACCGATCCGTTCAGCCTGGTGATGGAAAAGGTGCTCTCGCCGACCGTCGCGATCTGCAACGGGCGCGAGACGATCCTGCTCGGCACCTACAATTACATGGGCATGACCTTTGACCCCGATGTGATCGCGGCGGGCAAGCAGGCGCTGGACGAATTCGGCGCGGGCACCACCGGCAGCCGCGTGCTCAACGGCACCTATGCCGGACATCGCGCCGTGGAAGAGGCGCTGAA
>JALREL010000150.1 GCA_023262005.1 Sphingorhabdus sp.
CCATCGCTGACCAGGCGTTCCTCAAACTCGATGCCCTGCTGCGTGCCGTTCGAACGCACCACGGTGGAAACCGCCAACTGCCCGTCGCCAAAATCGATGACGAATTTGGTGCCGACCGGAACGTCGATAATCCCCTCGATCAGCGCGCCCGACATCGAAAGGTTGCGCAGCACGATCTTGTAATAATGGTCGTCATGGATCGCGCCGATCTTACGGTACATCGAAAGTCGGTCGCTACGCTGCACCGCCGGGCCTGATGGTGCGATTTCCCATGCCCCTGCTTCGCATTTTTCCAGCAATGCTTCGTTACCCACCGGCTGGCTGTAAACATAGCCCTGCACATGGCTGACGCGCAGATCGCGGATGAGCGCAAGCTGGTCGAGCGATTCAATACCCTCTGCTGTGGTTTCCATCCCCAGCGCTTCGGCCAGTGCGACAATCGCAGAAATGATTGCCCCGTTGCGCGATTCCGGCTGCGTCGCGTCGCGTACAAAGCTCTGGTCGATCTTGATCTTGTCAAACGGCGCGGTCTTCAGATAGCCGAGCGAGGAATAGCCCGTTCCGAAATCGTCAAGCGCGAGGCGCACGCCCAATTTCTTCAATTCGGCAAACATCTTGTCGGTATCTGCACCATCCTGCAGGAAAACGCTTTCGGTGATTTCCAGCTCCAGCCGGCCGGGCGGCAGGCCGGAATCGGCAAGCGCCGACGAAATCAGCTGTGGCAGGGTATCGCTGGCGAATTGTATCGGTGACACATTGACCGCGACCTTCATCTTGCCCGGCCAAGTTGCTGCCTCCTGGCAAGCCTTGCGCAGCACCCACTCACCCAGGTCGGTAATCAAATTGGCGTCTTCGGCAATCGGGATGAACAAAGCGGGTGAAATATTGCCGCGCTCCGGATGTTTCCAGCGGATCAGCGCTTCAAAGCCGGTGACGATGTTGGTCTGTGCGGCAACAACCGGCTGATAGGCGACCCACATCTGCCCATTGACCAGCGCATCGCGCAAGTCTTCCTCCAGCACGCGGCGGTCTTCGGCAGCTTGCAGCAGGTCGCTCGAATAGAAACGGAAACGCCCGCGGCCCGATCCCTTGGCGGAATAGAGCGCAAGGTCGGCGCTGCGGATCAGATCCTCGCTTGACTGCCCGTCAAAGGGGCTGACGGCAATGCCAACCGATGCGCCGATGATGCAGCGGCTGCCATCGATCGAATAAGGTTGTGAAAGGCTGCGAATGATGCGGTCGGCAAGGTCGCCCAAGGCGCCGCGATCATCCTCGTCGGGCATAATGATCTGGAATTCGTCACCGCCCAAGCGGCCGATCTTTTCGCGATCACCCACGGCACGAACGAGGCGGTCCGCCACTTGCTTCAACAACGCGTCGCCCGCCGGGTGTCCGAGCGTATCGTTCACCTGCTTGAACCGGTCGAGGTCGATCAGCATCACCGCGCAGGCGCGCTTTTGCACCTGGAACGCGGCAACGGTCTTCTCCAGCCGCCGTGCCATCTGATAACGGTTGAGGAGGCCAGTCAGCGAGTCATAGGTTGCCAGCCGGTCATTGTCGCGCGCGGCAATACGCTGGGAGGTGATGTCGGTGCCATTGCCACGGAAACCGGCAAAATTGCCCTTGTTGTCGAAAAACGGGCTGCCCGAAACCGACCACCAGATTTCGTCCTCGATACCCCCAGCCTGCAGCGGCAGGTTTTCAAAGCTCGACTGACGCATCATCAGGAAGGGCAGGCTGCGCTGGCGATCCTCGACATCCTCATTCTTGCGGAAAATTTCCACCAGATGCTTGCCGAGTATCGCACTCGGTTCCATCCCGAGCTGCTCCGAAATCGATGCGGTGATATAGGTTAGCCGGCCATCGGCATCGGTCGACCAGAACCAGCCACGCCCGCTTTCTTCAAAACTTTGCAGCAGCAGCAAGGCATCGCGCGAAGATGCCGGCACTATCGCCGGCGCGGCGCTCTGGCGCATTTTTTCCAGCAGCCTGCCACCGGCAGAGCCGTCGGCTTTGGAAGCCTTCCAAGAAAATTTCGCTGCGCCCATCAACTACGTATCCCACACGGATTTCCGCAGCGGGTTAGCCACCTAGTCTTTCAGAAGGGTAAATTGTAAGGTTAACATCATGTAAAATATACATAGTTTTCCGGTCGAGCGTTTCGAGCCATTTCACCGTTTCGGCCAGCGCTTTCTGACCCGCCTCTCCATCGAGGTTGAACTGATATTCGTGGCCCAGCGGCGGATCATGGTCGGGCGGATAGAAAAGGCTGGTGACAGTAACGCCCTGCGCCCGCAACTGCCGGTCAAATTTCACCGATTGGGGACCCAGCGGATCTGCATTGCCAGCGCTGATGAACGTCGCCGGAAATGCCGGGGTCAGGTAATTGCCGACCGAAAAGGTCTCGAAACCCGGAACATCGCGCCATTCGCGCTTTCCGCTGTACGACCAGATCACCGTGCGGATGAACCAGCCGCCAAAACCGCCCGCATCGGGATCGAGCATCGCGGCATCGAACACGCCGCAATGGAGCAGCGCGCCTTTCATCTCCGCAGGCGTGATCGGTGCCGTTATGCCGACCTTGCGCGCATAGTCTGGCGCGGTGACGATATTGGCGAGTTGGGCCGCGACGTGCGATCCGGCTGAATCGCCTGCAAACACAAAGGCATCGCCATTGATACCCAGCTTTCCGGCATTGCGGTCCAGATAGGCAATGGCTTTTGCAAATTGCCGTGTCGGGGTCGGATAAGTCGCGGTCGGAGCGATGGTGTAATCGACATTGACGACAGCAAAGCCCTTACCGGCAAGGATTTTCAGGTAATTTTCGATATCTCCGCGCCTGCCCGAAACAAAACCGCCACCATGGATCCAGACGATCGTCGGACGCGCCGGATCGAGCTGCGCAGGGCGGTAAATGTCGAGAAGCGCGCCGCGATCGGCGGTGTCATAGCGCAATGCGCGTTGCGCGGTCACATTATCGGGCAGATGCTTCACCAGCGCATCGGACGCCGTCTTCGCGCCATGGTCGAACAGCATGCGGATCGCCCAGACACTGGGCCAAGGCGTGATGTAGAGGACGGTGACTGCAACCAGCGCGACTATCGCCACCAATGCGAGCAGGAATTTTTTCATGCGCCCACTCCCCTCCTTCTGTTCACGCTAACCGGGCGGCAATGCTTCCCAGGTGTAAATGCCGGCATCGGCCATCAGTGAGAGGCTGAGCGTCGTGCCGCGGATGGTGTAGCTGCGCACAAAGCCAAGATCGCGGGCGATGGTTACGTCCATCGCGCCCGGCTGGCACATCGCGCGCGTCATCGCCCCGCCGCTGATCGCAAGGCCCCCGCCGGTGGGTGAACTGGGCGTTGCTTCCCACTTGCCCATCAGCCGGTTGCAATCGAGCTGCGCCGCCAGCGAACCGTCGCTGGCGAAATTGAGCACATATTTTTCCGGATTGGGCGGAATCTTGGTGCCGATGCTGTCGTCCATCGACTGGAACTGGACCAGCCGCCATTTGGTGCCGGGAAGCCCACGCGTTACCGGCGGCGCGACAGGCAAGACCTGCGGCGGGTTGTCGGGATCGATCTCGAAACACTCGTTGCTCGCGCCCGAAGGCTCGGTCCAGGTCACATCCTTGCCCTTGCCGCGCAGGCTGTGGCCTTCTCCGGCATAGGCATAGCCCGATCCGCTGACTTCCTGCTTGAGTGAATAGCTTGCCGCGCCGACCGAGAGCTTGGCCGCATTGCCGGTAAAGGCGACGTCGAACCTTTTGCCATTGCCGCACTGGAAGGTGGCTTCAATTGCCTCGGCGGGCTTGGCGAGGTCGCCCTTGTCGTCCTCTGGACCGCTATAAGAAACACACCCCGCGAGCAGCATGCTGCCCGCCAGTGCCATTGCAACCATCCGCATTCGCATCTCCTGCTTCAAGAGTGAAAGCTTATGCAGACCGCTGCCCCCGCGCGGTCCGAGGGGAAATCAGTTTTTGTAGCTGGGATCGATCCGATCAAGCTTGCGCAGCAGCGCGGGCCAGGCAAGGCTTTGCGCCACCATCGCCATGCCCCCCGGCGGCGATTGGGTTTCGACCTTGCCTTCGACGCCCTGCGGCGGCGTGTGCAGATTCTCTCGGCCTGCCGAGAGCATCTGCACCTGCGCATCGCAGGCACGCTCAAGGAAATAGAGCCGCATGAAGCAATCCGCGACGCTCTGCCCCACGGCCAATGTGCCGTGGTTCCTGAGGATCATCGCATGTTTCTCGCCCAGATCCTCGACCAGCCGCTCGCGCTCATCAAGGTCGGTCGCGATGCCTTCATATTCATGATAGGCGACATTGTGCTTGGCGATCATCGCGGTCTGGGTGTGCGGCAACAGCCCTTCGGCCATCGCACTGACAGCCTGGCCAGCAGGCGTATGCAGGTGCATCACCGCATACGCATCCTCGCGCGCCATGTGGATCGCGGAGTGGATGGTGAAACCGGCGGGGTTCACCGGATGCGCGGTTGGCACCACCGGCTGCCCGTCGACATCGATCTTGACGAGCGAGGAAGCGGTAATCTCCTCGAACATCATGTCATAGGGGTTGATCAGGAAATGATGCTCCGGCCCCGGCACGCGGGCAGACAGGTGGGTGAAGATCAAATCGTCCCAGCCATAAAGCGCGACCAGCCGATAGGCGGCGGCCAGATCGACGCGAACCGCCCATTCCTCCTCGCTCACCGTGTTGCGGATATGGTCGTCATTGGCGGCAGTTGCCGTGTTCATCATTACGGACATGTGTCTCTCCTGGATGTCTTCGCCTATTCCATCGCGCGCTTGTACACGCTGGTCTTGGGCTTCTCGAACAGCTTCATCACCATTGGCTCAAAAAATTCAAGCGGCAGGGTATCATAATCGGGGTCAAATGCCGGGCAGTCATATTTCTCGATGAACTCGGCCGTCGCGGCATAATAAGGATGGTCGGCATATTGGTCGCGCATGTTGCGATCAAGGCCGAGATAGTGGAAGAAATTATATCCCTGGAAAATGCCATGATGCTGCACGATCCAGTGGAGCTCTTCTGAAACAAAGGGCTTCAGGATCGCCGCGGCAATATCGGGGTGGTTATAAGCGCCAAGCGTGTCGCCAATATCGTGGAGCAGCGCCATCACGATATATTCCTCATCACGGCCATCGCGATAGGCGCGTGTTGCCGTCTGCAGGCAGTGGGTCAGCCGGTCGACCGGAAATCCGCCAAAATCGCCATCGAGCAAGCGCAGATGATCGAGCACCCGCGCGCCGCCATTGGCCGAAAAGGGCTTCATATGCGCACGAATGATATCCCAATCTTCCTGGGTACCCTCGGTCATGGTGCGGAACTGCGCGCTTTTTTCCAACAGGTCGGTCATCGATGCTCTCCTCAATCAAATCTTAGTCACAGCGCGGGCGATTTTGCAACTGGCGATGCGCCGGGGACCTTTCGGTCGATATCGCCGTTTTCGGGGAAGATAGGCCAAAGCAATTGCTGCCCCAGCGTCGCATCGGGCAGGTTTTCGACGCCATAGCTTTCGGGATAGGTGCGGGTGATCTTCGCCGTACCGAACAGGACGTCCCAGAAAAACAGCAGGTTGCCGTAATTGCCCTTATAGTTGACCGCAGGGTCGCTGGCATGGCGGCCATGGTGCGCATGGTGCGTCGCGGGGGTGGAGATGGTGCGTTCGACCACCCACATCACCGGCGATAGCCAGCCAATGCGATAGAGCGGTGCATCCCATTTCACATCGCTGTGCGCGCCGATGATCACCAGCATCTTGACGATCAGGTAACCGGCATAGAACCAGCCAAGGCCCAGATAAATCAGCGCCGCACCGAACCACAGGCTGGGCATCATCGCATAATAAATGATGTTGTTCCGATAGACGAGGCGCATGCTCATATAGCGGGCGTTGTGATGCGCGCGGTGCAAATTGTAGAGCCAGGCGAAGCTGTGCGAGGCACGGTGCCACCAATATTGCATCATGTCTTCAAAGACGAGGAACAGCAAAAGCGCCAGCCCGAAGCTGATCCCAGATAGCGCCCCTTGATATTGCGGGAAAAAGGTCAGGCCGAGATAGTTCACAAACAGGATGATGCTGGGCTGCGTTACGCCAAGCAGCATCACCGTCGATATCGTTTCGACAATCCCGTCATGCGTGCATTGTTCGCGCTTGCTGAACAGGTCGGATCGCACCAGTTCGAGCAAACCGAAGCCGAAATAGATTCCAATCACAACCCAAGTGGCGGTTGGCATGTCATTCCTCCTCCTTGCAGGGCCGTTGCGGCCCTTGCTTGCCATCGGCGAATCGATAGGGCAGAAGCACAAGTAGAAATGCTAAATATTTATCATTTGGATCTGACCCCGCGCACCGAATTGTCGGCGGAAATGGCTGCGGTCCTCAGCAAGGCGGGCCAGCGACGCCGTTTTGCCGAAGGCAGTTGGGTGCAGCAGCGCGGCGACGATGGCGACGGATTCTGGCTGATCGAAAGCGGCAAGATTGCGATGTGCCGCCATGGCGCAGAGGGAGAACAGACGATATTCGCAGTGCGGGGTTCGGGTGACCTGTTCGGCGAACTCGCCTATTTCGCGCGCACCCAGCGACAGGTGGATGCAATCGCGCGGGCGGATTCTACGTTGGTCTGGCTCGATAACCGCACCATCCGCGATTTGCTGGCGCGTGAGCCTGCGCTTGCGACCAGCCTGCTCGCTTCGCTTGCCAACCAATTGCGCACTGCGCTCGACCGCATCGACATTGCCCGCCATGGCAAGGCAGAAACGCGGCTGGCCGCCGCGTTGTTGGATATGGCGCAAAATGCCGACGGCGCGATCAACTGCACGCAACAGGAACTGTCCGACTTTATCGGCGTGTCGCGGGTGCGCACTGGCGCGCTGCTTTCGCAATTCGCAAAATCGGGGATTGTCAGCCTGGGCTATGGCCAGATCGAAATCATCGACATGCCCGCCCTGCAGCAGCTTCTGCCCGACTGACGTTCAGCCACCCCCCTTATTGCCTTCGTGCAGCATTCGGCAACAAGGCGTCGTATTTCTCCCCTAGAGGAGAGAGATCATTTAACACCCTCCTCCTCTCTCCTTCAGGGGAGAGGAGCGAGACTTAGGTCTGCGCAGCTGGCCTTTGTCGCAGCGGAGAGGGGCTAAACGGTGAGGGCATGCCCCGCCCCCCTCTCCACTTCGTCTAATTGCCTTTGGCAATAAGACTTCGTACCTCTCCCCTGAAGGAGAGAGGGTTTGCGTGATCAAACTAATCTGGCGAGGGCAAGGCAGATGCGGCGTGAACCTACACCGCCGGAACGCAAGTTGTGGGCGCGCCTGAGGGCGGATCAATTGGGCGGAGCAAAATTTCGCCGCCAGGTGGTAATCGGCCCTTATATCTGTGATTTTGCATGCCGAACGCCAATGAAGTTGGTCGTCGAAATCGATGGTGAAACGCATGGCGTGCAGGAGGCCTATGACGCTGAACGTTCGGCCTTTTTGGAAAAAAGAGGCTATCGCGTGCTGCGATTTTCAAACCGCGACATAATGCAGGACATTGAGTCCGTTTTGGCAACCATAGCCGCCGAGCTATCCCTCTCTCTCCTTTAGGGGAGAGATACGAGCCTTACTGCCTATGGCAGTTAGGCGCAGTTGAGAGGGGCGATGGCAACCCCTACTCCACCCCCATCAACTGCGAAGGATAAGGAACCGCCAGTGCGCGGGCGTCCGCTTCGCTGCCTTCCAGCCAGCGGGCATAGTCGCTTTCGTGCAGGATAACCGGCATCGCCTTTGGGTGCAGCGGGGCGACCAATGGGTTGGGCTCGCACGTCAGGAAGGCAAAGACCTTTGCCCCGTTTGCGTCGGCGCGCCACAGGCCGGCAAAGGCACCGATTGGCCGTTCCTTTAGCGTGAACCAATGTTCTTCGCGGCCGGCGCCGATTTTCGGCTCGGCAAAGCGGGCGAAGGGGACGAGGCAGCGTTGCTGCGGCCGCGCCAGCATCGACCGCCAGAACGGGCTATCAAGGTTCCTGATATTGGTGACATATTTGGTCACCGTCGTCCCCGGCCGCTTGCCGGGCAGCGACAGCGGCACGCCCCATGCCATGATATCGGCAAAGGCGCCCCCGCCCTCCTGACTTACGCCCTCCTGCCGCACAACCCACGCCTTGCGCCGCGGCCAGACATCGGTTTCGACTGCCTCAGCCTCTGGCGGCAAGGGCGCCTTCAAATCCCATGCGATAAATTCGCGCCATGTCGAAAGCTCTGCCTGGATTTCGGGGCTGTTCGCATAATGGTTGCACATAAGGCGGATCGTAAGCCGTGGCGGGTGAATTGCAATCAGGCTCCCCCTCTTGCCCCACAACCCATGTTCGGCTAGGCCGCGCGCGAAAGTCGAATCTCCCGCTTCTGCGCTGGTTTGATGGCCCTCACCGACTGGTTCACCCTGCCGTCCGCCGGCAAGCTAAGGACTAGCGGTTGTGTAAAAGGCGCTGTCTTCCCCAATCCCGCGCATGGGCACCGAACAAAGAAGGGGTAATTACCATGACCGCCGTTGGACAAGACTCGCTTGGCACCCGCTCGACATTGAATGTCGGGGGGAAGCAATATGCCTATTATTCGTTGAAAAAGGCGGCGGAAAAGCTGGGCGATGTATCGCGCCTGCCCTTCAGCATGAAGGTGCTTCTCGAAAACCTGCTGCGCTTTGAAGATTGCGGCTTCACCGTTTCGACCGCGGACGCACAAGCCCTTGTCGATTGGCAGAAAAACCCCACCGAAAGCCAAAACGAGATCCAGTATCGCCCGGCGCGCGTCCTCCTTCAAGATTTCACCGGCGTTCCTTGCGTGGTTGACTTGGCCGCAATGCGCGATGCGATTGCAAAGCTGGGCGGCGATACCAGCAAGATCAACCCGCTCGTCCCCGTCCACCTCGTCATCGACCACTCGGTGATGGTTGATGAATTCGGCCACCCCAAGGCGTTCGAGCAGAATGTGGAGATCGAATATTACCGCAACGGGGAGCGTTATGACTTCCTGAAATGGGGTTCGAAATCACTCGACAATTTCAAGGCAGTTCCCCCGGGCACCGGCATCTGCCACCAGGTGAACCTGGAGCATATTGCGCAGGCCGTCTGGACCTCGCAGGATCAGAGCGGCGCGACCGTCGCTTACCCCGACACTTGCGTTGGCACCGACAGCCACACGACGATGATCAACGGCCTTGGCGTTCTCGGCTGGGGCGTGGGCGGCATCGAGGCAGAGGCCGCGATGCTGGGCCAGCCGGTATCGATGCTGATCCCCGAAGTCGTCGGCTTCAAGCTGACCGGTTCGCTGCCCGAAGGCATCACCGCGACCGACCTCGTCCTTACCTGCACCCAGATGCTGCGCGCGCATGGCGTGGTTGGCCGCTTCGTCGAATATTATGGCCCGGGCCTTGCCTCGCTGACCCTCGCCGACCGCGCGACGCTTGCCAACATGGCGCCCGAATATGGCGCGACCTGCGGCTTCTTCGGCATCGACGACAAGACGCTCGACTATATGCGCCTGACGGGCCGCAGCGAAGACGCGATCGCGCTTGCCGAGGCTTATGCCAAGGAACAGGGTTTCTGGATCGATCCCTCGGTCGAGCCGGTGTTCAGCTCAACCCTCGAACTCGACATGTCGACCGTGCAGCCCTCGCTGGCGGGGCCAAAGCGTCCGCAGGACAAGGTTGTGCTGTCGAACGTCGACGATGTGTTCAACAAGGACCTGGCCGAAGTCTACAAGCATGACGGCTTCAAGCGCGTGCCTGTCGAAGGCAAAGCCCATGACATCGGCGACGGCGACGTCGTGATCGCGGCGATTACCTCGTGCACCAACACCTCGAACCCGGGCGTGCTCGTCGCGGCGGGCCTTGTCGCCAAGAAGGCGAATGAGCGTGGCCTCAAGCCCAAGCCCTGGGTGAAGACCTCGCTCGCACCGGGATCGCAGGTTGTGACCGACTATCTGGTGAAGGCAGGCTTGCAGGAACATCTCGACGCGGTTGGCTTCAACCTTGTCGGCTATGGCTGCACCACCTGCATCGGCAACTCCGGCCCGCTGGCAGAGCCGATTTCGAAGGCGATCAACGGCAATGATATCGTTGCGGCGTCTGTCCTTTCGGGCAACCGCAACTTTGAAGGCCGCGTCTCGCCCGATGTGCGCGCGAACTTCCTCGCTTCGCCGCCGCTGGTCGTTGCTTATGCGCTCAAGGGCACGGTGACCGAGGATTTCACCACCACCCCGATCGGGCAGGACAAGGATGGCAACGACGTATTCCTCAAGGATATCTGGCCCTCCAACGCCGAAGTCCACGACCTGATGACCGCGAATATTAGCCGCGAAATGTTCGAGGCGCGCTATGCCAACGTCTACAAGGGCGACGAGCATTGGCAGAAGATCAATGTCGAGGGTTCGGAAACCTACCAGTGGCGCGCAGGCAGCACCTATGTCGCCAACCCGCCTTATTTCGAGGGCATGAGCATGACCCCGGCCCCGGTTTCGGACATCATCGAAGCCAAGCCGCTCGCGATCCTCGGCGATTCGATCACCACCGACCACATCAGCCCCGCCGGCAGCATCAAGGCAGACAGCCCGGCCGGCAAATGGCTGATGGAACATCAGGTCAGCAAATCCGACTTCAACAGCTACGGCGCCCGCCGCGGCCACCACGAAGTCATGATGCGTGGCACGTTTGCGAATATAAGAATCAAGAACGAAATGGTGCCCGGAATCGAAGGTGGCATGAGCCGTTATGGCGATGGCCCTGCCGAACCGATTTACGACGTAGCCATGAAGCACAAGGCCGACGGCACACCGATGGTTGTGATCGGCGGCAAGGAATATGGCACTGGATCGTCACGTGACTGGGCGGCGAAGGGTACCAACCTGCTCGGCGTCAAGGCCGTTATTGTCGAAAGCTTTGAGCGTATCCACCGTTCGAACCTTGTCGGCATGGGCGTGTTGCCCCTGCAGTTCAAGGAAGGTGAAAACCGCCAGAGCCTTGGCCTCGATGGCGATTGCAGCTTCACCATCACCGGCGTTGCCAATCTGAAGCCGCGCCAGACGGTGACGGTCAAGGTTACCCGCAAGGATGGCTCGACCTTTACCTTCGACGCGCTTTGCCGCATCGATACTGCCAACGAACTGGAATATTTCCTCAACGGCGGCATCCTGCACTATGTGCTGCGCAAGCTGGCTGCCTGATCAGCCACTGTCGTTGAGAATGAAGAGGGCCGCGGATTTCGCGGCCCTTTTTCGTTTCAGGCTGCGTCTTCGATCCGCACCAGCAACGCCTCAACCTGCACCTGCGCACCGGCGACGGCGTTAAGCTCTGCCACCACCCCATCGAATGGTGCGGTGAGCGTATGCTCCATCTTCATTGCCTCGAGGGTGAGCAGTTTCTGACCCTTGGTCACCGCCTGCCCCGCCGACACGTCGACCGCGATGATGCGGCCCGGCATGGGGGAGAGGATGGTGCCATCGCCCGCAACCCCGCCATGCGCGCCTTCGTGGCGATCGAGCGTGTAACGGCGCGCGAATCCGCCGGTGAAGGCGAGAACTTCCCGGGCAGGCTCGGCCACATTCACTTCGTCGATCGGCACTTCATAAATCGTACCCGCATCGTCCCGCAGGCGCGCCACGGCGTGCGGTGCAGCATTCATGCGGAAACCGAGCGCACCGCTCCAAGGCCCTTCGCCCGGGCTGGCAGCGAGTAGCGCCGCGACTTCGGTCAATTCCTCAACCTCCGCCTCAATCGGGTGCACCAGTTCGTCGCCATCGCGCCCGATCAGGCCTGTATCGACATCGCCCGATAGGAACTCGGGGTGACGCAGCAGATTGCCGAGGAAACCGGCGTTCGTTTTGACCGGCCAGACTTCGGTATCGTCGATGCCCGCCTCAAGCCGCGCGATGGCCTCGTCGCGCGTTCCGCCATGCGCAATCAGCTTGGCGATCATCGGATCGTAAAAGGGGGAAACTTCGCCGCCCTGCTCCACCCCGGTATCGACCCGCAGACTTTCAGGCAGCACCAGATGCTCGAGCTTGCCGATGGAAGGGAGAAAGCCCTTTTCAGGATCCTCGGCATAGAGCCGCGCTTCCATCGCCCAACCGTTGATAGCAAGCTGCTCCTGCGTCATGGGCAGGCGTTCGCCGCCCGAGAGCGTGGCGGTGCGCCGCGCCAGCAGATGGCCAATGCCCAGCACCTGCACCGCCTCGTCCAGCGCCTGGCGGGCTGTGGCTTGTTCGCCTGCAGGCAGTCGCCGCAGGCCGTAGTGCAGATTACCT
>JALREL010000019.1 GCA_023262005.1 Sphingorhabdus sp.
TTCACAATATATCGTGGTGAAGACGGGCGGTGCCTTCATGGGGCTTTGGTATACGATTGGCGTTGTTGCGATGGCATTCATCGTCAGCCTGATCTGGTTGCCCGAAAACAGGGATAAGGATCTCGATTGAGCTTTCCTGCCCCTTCGCGATTGCGCCTTGATGGTGCGGCGCTGGTCGCCAACTGGAAATATATGGCCAAGCTGAGTGGATCCGCTGCCACAGGTGCAGCGGTGAAGGCCAATGCTTATGGTCTCGGCGCACGTGAGGTTGCGCCCAGGCTATGGGCTGCCGGATGTCGCGATTTTTTCGTCGCCCATTGGGGAGAAGCCGCGGAGATTGCCGATCTGGTTCCGGCACAGAATATCTACGTATTGAACGGCATATGTGAGGAAGATGTTGTGCAGGCGCGTGAACTGGGTGCTATTCCGGTTCTGAATACTCCTGCGCAGATTGCGCTGTGGCGAGCATCCGGCGGCGGACGATGCCATGTCATGCTCGACAGCGGGATGAACAGGCTGGGGCTTGGGCCAGAGCAGTATGATCCCATTCTGTTTGATGGAATGGATATCGATATCGCGATGTCCCACCTTGCATCGGCCGATGAAATCACGAGCCAAAACGCTGCGCAATTGGCCAACTTCATAGCCATGTCGCAGCACATCGGATTTCGACGGCGGAGCTTGGCCAATAGTTGCGGAATAACATTGGGCGCGGATTATCATTTCGATCTCACCCGACCAGGGATATCGCTTTACGGCGGTTTGGCGGCGGATGGTTTGCAGCAGGTGGCTTATCCTGAAGCCCGCATCCTGCAGGTGCGCGATCTTCCGGCCGGCAGTCCGGTTGGATATAATTCCACTTATGTCGCAAAATCCGATATCCGCGTTGCGACCGTGGCGATCGGTTATGCCGACGGATATGTTCGGGCCTTGAGCAATGTCGGCACGGCGTTAGTGGACGGCGTGGAGTTGCCCGTTATTGGACGTGTGTCGATGGACCTGGTGACACTCGACATCAGCAATGCGCCATCACTGTCGGAAAATGATTGGGTCACAATGCGGTTCAATCTGGATGCTCAAGCCAAGCTGTCTGGTGTTTCGCCTTATGAGCTGTTGACTGGAATGGGTAGCCGAAGCGACCGTCACTGGAATTAGCTGTATTGTGACGGGCAGTGAACCGTCATTCCTCTATTTTCGATTTTCATCGGGAAAAAAAAGGGGCGCTATGAAGCGCCCCTTTCTCACAACTTTGTCGTACTATTAGTAGCGAACGCGGACACCGCCGTAGAAGTAACGGCCAGTCACCGGATAGATACCGCTGCCTGCACCGGTACCGGTCAGGCCCCAAGGCGGAAGCTGATCGCGGAGGTTATCAACGCCAGCGTAGAAACGTACCTTGTCGTCAACCGAGAAACCCAATTGGATGTCGTGGTAGAACACGGCAGGATAGTTCTTGACCGGGAATGCGTCAGCATTGGTCGGAGCGCGGCCCTGGTGGCTATTTTGCGTTTCCCAAGCAGCAATAGCCTGCTTGCCAACATAGCGCATGTCGTAACCGAGATCGAAGTCGCCGAAATCAGCATTCATGCTGAACTGAGCCTGCCAACGCGGATCGCCAAGGGTTCCGTGGATACGGTCCGAGCGCGCCGGATCGGTGATGTACGTGAAGAACTCACGCTTCTCGAGCCAGCTTACAATCGCACGCAGATTGAATTTGGATTCCATCCAGGTGAAGTTGTAGCTCGCATCAACGTCGATACCCGAAGTCTTCAACTTCGCGAAGTTGAACGGCTGGCTTACGAAGCCATTACCCGTTGTACCAAGCGCAAAGTCAGGCAGGCCTGCGAAGCGACGACCCGACTGTCCAACGAAAGTGAAGCTCTCGATGTTGTTTGCCGGGTTGTTTGCACGGCGGAATACCACCGAGCAGAACGGGTTATTGATCGAAACAGGGTCGTCATAGCAACGATTAATGATCGCTTGACCGGTGAGGCTGTTGATAGCGTCTTCGATCTTGATGCGATAATAATCGACGCTCAGCGTGAAGCCAGGCAGGAAGCTCGGCTGGAACACACCGCCAATCGTCAAGCTCTTACCGATTTCGGGATCGAGCAAGGTGTTACCGCTGTTGATACCCGGCAGGCCCGAGGTCAAAGCGTTGGTCCACGGGCGGGTGGTGCCATCGGGAAGCGTGATCGTGGTCGGAATACCTGCAGCCGCACAGTTACGGGTACGGTTGGGGTTCTGGTTGATCACGGTCTGGTCGCAAGGATCGACAAGGCCGTTCGCAAAGGTTTGTGAAGCCGAGGTGTAAAGATCACCCAAGTCCGGCGCACGAACCGAACGCGCGTAGCTGACCCGCAAACGCAGATCCGATACTGGCGACCAGATACCGCCGATATTGTAAGCCCAGACAGCCTTGTTGGCATTGCTGTAATCTGCAACGCGCGCTGCACCTTCGATGGTCAGTTCCTTGAAGAACGGCACATCAGCAAGGATCGGGAAACGAAGCTCGCCGAAAGCTTCCTTCACGGTCAGCTTTTTGGGATCGAAAGCACCGATCGCGTTGAGGAACGTTGCCCCCGATGCGGTAAAGGCGTCATATGCCGAATAGGCATCTTCGGTGCGGTATTCTGCACCAAGCGCGATGCCGATCGGGCCGCCCGGCAGTTCGAAGAAGCCAGTGGTGTCACCGGAAACGAATGCCGTTGCGTCGAGCTGTTCAGCCCACTGATTACGTTCTGATGTGTACAGAACATAAGCGAGACCATCGGGCGTTGTAAGCGGTGCGTTCTGACCAAAGAGATTGATCGGACGGCAGGCCGGATCGTCGTTAGTCGTGCTGGCATCTGCGTTTACGCGGCAAACAATGTTACCTGAAGCGTCACGAACAGCGTTCGCTGCCTTGTTGAACTTCGCTACGTCGACGTTGCCACCCGTCTTATAATAGGTGTCGGTCTTGCCGTAGTTCAGTGCAACTTCATAACGCCAGTTGTTCTCGCCGATGGCGCCACGGATACCACCAACCAAGCGATAGGTTTCACGCTTGTGGTCTTCTGCACGGGTGCCGATGTCGTTGTTGAAACGGAACATGGTGAACGCGCCGGTGGTGTTGGTGCTCGGAAGTCCGTTGATTAGACGGATCGTATCGCGCGCCTGTGCGGTCAGATACGGGTTGTCCAAGAAGAAGGTCGGGCTGAGCCGCGAGTTGACAAAGGTCGGCTGCGTCGACGTCTGGTTATTGGTCGTTTTTACGTATTTGCCTTCAAAGAAGATTTCCGCTGCAGGCGAAAACTCATAGCGTGCAAGCAAATTCGTTGCGATGCGCTCAAGGCCGGGAAGAAGCATTGCGCCTTCCACACCCGAAGCAGTCAAACCGCCGAAACGGCCGCCGCCAATTGGGCGAAGGTCAAGGCTCGGCGTGTCGCGAACAACGGTGCCATCGGGCAGGAATACATAGGCATCTGCCAAGCGTCCGCCGGTTGGTGACAAAGCGCCGGTGCAAACAGCAGCGCGCTGTGCTGCGTTGGTTGCACTTGGCGCCGGGCAAGCCGGGTTCAGTGTGCCGCCGAGTGAAATGATTCCGAAGCTTGTTCCTGGATTGAAGAAATAGCTGTCGGGGATACCGTCGCCTTCAGGCGGTTCACCCAACGTCAGTTCCGCAGTGTAAAATCCGGGAGGTCCGGTGAATGCTCCAGTTTGCTCGGGGCGATCGCTGAAAAGAAGCGTCGAAGAACGCGCATATTCTGCCGAAACGGCGATGTTACCGCGACCGTCGGCGAAATTACGACCGAACAGGCCGCTGATCGTACGCGAACCGCGATCACCACGCGAGGAAACGCCGCCCTGGGCGCGCAGTTCGATGCCGTCATAGTCGCGCTTCAGCACGAAGTTGACAACGCCAGACACAGCGTCCGAACCGTAAACGGCTGAGTTGCCGCCGGTAACAACGTCCACGCGCTCGAGCAGTGCGTTGGGAATGGTGTTGACGTCGACAGCATAGCTACCGGGCGTTGCCGTCACATGGCGACGGCCATTTACCAGAACCAGCGAACGAGCCGTACCCAGACCGCGAAGGTCGAGAATATTGAGACCGGCCGTGCCGATTGCACGGGTCGAGTTTGCCTGGCTGAATGTCGAACGCAGCTGCGGAAGTTGGTTGACAGCATCACCCAAGGACAGGTTGCCGGTGTCGGTTAGGTCTTCAGCATCGACCGAAGTGATCGGAACAGCGCTTTGAATGTTGGGACGTGCAATGCGCGAACCCGTAACAACGATCTGCTCGCTGCTTTCTTCGTCGTCTGCCTGCTCTTCGTCGGCTGCTGCAGCACCGATATCCTGTGCCATCGCCATGGGCGAAAACACAGTTGAGCATGCAAGGATAGATCCTGCGATAAGCAGGTGAGTCTTTTTCATGATGAGCTCCCCAGTTGAAATGTTTTGTGCAATTACCGTCAGCGATAACCATAGAGGCCAGCACTATGCAATACGGTCGAAAGGCCGTTGCAAGATTTTCGCTGCATGTGTCGTGGGGGACACAGAGAGCGACCAGACTTCACGGCAAAGCCCGTAATCTTAAATGATGGCAATATAGTTCGTATTGTAACTATATTACGCCGGAAAACGCAAATGAGTATCCAAAATTACATTGCAACAAATTTGGATCAATTCGTCGCAAAAGCGTAAATTTTACCTGCTATCTTAGGTCAAGACTTCGTTGACTTGTCCTAATCAGCCCGAATCGGTCAGGCGTTACGCAGTTCCAATGCATGTTGCGGTGCATCAAATACTGGTCTAGTGCGATGCTTCCGATAACCAGTGGGCAATTCTCATGGCGCGCAAGGCAACTGCAGGTTCCGACGGTCCGATCATCATTAAAAAATATGCGAACCGGCGTCTCTACAACACCCAATCATCCAAATATATCACGCTGGATTATCTCGCAGAGCTGACGCGCAAGGATGTCGAGTTCAAGGTCGTCGATGCAAAGACGAACGAGGATATCACTCACAGCGTGCTGACACAGATCATCATGGAAGAGGAAACCGGCGGGCAGGGGATGTTGCCGGTCAATTTCCTGCGCCAGATAATAGCGCTGTATGGTGATTCAATGCAGGGGCTAGTGCCCCAATTCCTCGAAAATTCGATGGATAACTTCCGCAAGAACCAGAAACAGGTTCAGGATGTCATTGAAAATGCGCTCACCTCGGGGCCTTTTGGGCACATAGCCAAGCAGAATATCGAAATGATGCGCGCAGCGCGCGATGCATTTGTGCCTAATCTCGGCAATCTAGGTGCAAAGAAAGACAAGTCCGGCGAAAGCCTTGAAGACTTGAAACGCCAAATGGCGGAGTTGCAGGCGAAGATCGACAAGCTTTCCAAGGAATAGCCGTCGGCACGGTTGCGGTTGGGCGGCCAAGCCGCTAGGGGCTGCTGCCCATGAAACATGCACTTTCCGTAACCCGCCAACAGAATTTTGCCGCCTGGTACCAAGAGGTCATTTCCGAAGCCGATCTTGCAGAGGAATCGGGCGTGCGTGGCTGCATGGTCATCCGCCCATGGGGCTATGGCATTTGGGAGCGTATCCAGAAATTGCTCGACGCGCGCATCAAGGCTGCCGGCGTCGACAATTGCTATTTTCCGCTTTTCATCCCGCTTTCCTATTTCGAAAAGGAAGCCGACCATGTTGAGGGCTTTGCCAAGGAAATGGCAGTCGTAACGCACCATCGCTTGGTAGGCGACGGCAAGGGCAAGTTGATCCCCGATCCCGATTCCAAGCTGGAAGAACCGCTGATCGTGCGGCCGACCTCTGAAACCGTGATCGGTGCCGCAATGGCGCGCTGGGTGCAGAGCTGGCGCGATTTGCCGTTGATGGTCAATCAATGGGCGAACGTCGTTCGCTGGGAAATGCGCACCCGCATGTTCCTGCGCACCTCGGAATTCCTGTGGCAGGAAGGCCATACCGCGCATGTCGATCGTGAAGATGCCATGCGCGAGACGTTGCGCGCGCTCGAAATGTATCGGCAAATGGCTGAAGACGATTGTGCAATGCCGGTGATTACCGGCGAAAAGCCCGAAAATGAACGTTTCCCCGGTGCCGTTGCGACCTATTCGATCGAGGCTATGATGCAGGATGGCAAGGCCCTGCAAGCTGGCACTTCGCATTATCTGGGCACGGGATTTGCCGAGGCTGCCGGCATCAAATACCAAGATAAAGAGGGTGGCCAGCAGTTTGCCCACACCACCAGCTGGGGGATGTCCACGCGCATGATAGGCGGTGTCATCATGACGCATGGTGACGATGATGGCCTGCGTTGCCCGCCGCGAATAGCGCCGTGGCAGATCGTGATCGTCCCGATGCTGCGCGATAGCGACGAGGATGAGGCTGTGCTCGAATATTGCCGCGCGCTGTCAAGGGAGCTGGGCGCGCTTGAAGCTTTTGGCGAACCGGTTCGCGTGCTGCTTGATACCAAGGCAACAAAAGCGCAGGTCAAGCGTTGGAGCTGGGTGAAGAAAGGTGCACCCATCATCGTCGAAGTCGGCCCTCGCGATGTCGCAGAGGGCAAGGCTGCCGTTCTACGCCGCGACCGTCTTTATAAGGATGACGGCAAGCTCAACACTGCATTCACCCCGAAAGGCGATTTCGTAGCTTCTGCTGCGAAGTTGCTGCAGGATATCCAGGCATCGCTTTATGCGGAGGCCAAGGCCCGTCTCGATGCCAATATTGCGCGCGACGTCTCTGATCTGGCCGCGCATTTCAAAGGAGATGAAGCCAAGTTTGCGGGTTGGGTAGAGGTGCAGTGGGCCCGCCCCAGCGGCGCAGCGCTCGACAAGATTGTTGAGCAGTTGAAGGCGCTGAAGCTGACGATGCGCAATGCACCTCTGGATGCAGCGCCCGCAGACGGAGCCTGCTTCTTCACGGGTGAGCCTGCAGTTGAGCGCATCCTTATCGGACGGACATACTGATTTGGCGCGAAAACCCCGCCATCAGCCGGGATTACCCAGTCGCGAGCAGATCCTCGAATTTATCGAGACGTCGAAAGAACCAGCAGGCAAGCGCGAAATTGCGCGCGCTTTCGGGCTTTTCGGAAGCGACAAGATCGCTCTGAAAGCGCTGCTCAAGGATATGACTGACGAAGGGCTGATCGATGCAGCCCCGGGCCGCGCATTCCACAAGATGGGCGGGGTTCCGCGCGTCACCGTGCTGAAAATTGTCGATGTCGATGGCAACCAGTTGATAGCCGTTCCGGAACGTTGGGAAGCGGATGGGATACCATTGCCGAAGTTGCGTGTCGTCGAGCGGGGTCGAAAAGGCGCGTTGGGCATCGGTGACCGGATATTGGCGCGGACGGAGGAAGCGGGGAAGGGGTGGCTTGCCCATCCGATGAAGAAACTCGCCAAGGCCAGCGAACAGATACTGGGCGTGGTCGAGGAAAGTGATAATGGCCGTTTCTGGCTGAAGTCCACCGACAAGAAGGCGCGTTTTGATATTCCGTTGTTTGAGGTCGGAGAGGCGCAGCCTGGCGATCTGGTTCTGGCAGAGCTTGGCGGGCGGGCAGGCCAGAAAAAGGCGCGGGTAACCGATGTATTGGGCGATCCATTCGCGCCGCGCAGTTTCAGCCTGATTGCCATCCACAAATTCGGCATCCCGTTTGAAATCCCTGAAGAAGTCGAGGCTGAGGCGCTGCACGTCAGCAGACTGCCCGTCACAGCCGATAAACGCGAAGACCTGCGGCATTTGCCTATAATTGCCATCGATCCACGCGATGCGCGCGATTTTGACGATGCGGTATGGGCTACTCCAGATGATGATCCAAAAAACGCTAATGGATTCAAAGCTATAGTCGCGATAGCGGATGTCAGCTATTATGTGCGTCCGGGCAGTGCCCTCGACCGCGAGGCTGCAAAGCGCGGGAACAGCGTCTATTTCCCCGATCGCGTTGTCCCGATGTTGCCGCACGCGCTGTCTTCAGACAAATGCTCGCTTCGCGCGGGCGAGGATCGCGCGGTGCTTGCTTGCCATATACAGATCGATGCTGGCGGGCATGTGACGTCATGGCGTTTCAGCCGCGCAATCGCACGGATTTCTGCCAATATTCCTTATCAGGATGCACAGGATGCGATTGATGGAAAGCTTGACCATTCGATGCTTGAAAGTGCGCTAAAACCGCTTTGGGCGTGCTGGAAACTGCTGAAAAATGCGCGCGACCGCCGCAATCCGCTTGAACTTGTCCTGCCCGAGCGCCGCATTACGCTTGACGACGAGGGCAGGGTGGTTGGTGTTGCCGTGCGTGAGCATCTGGATGCGCACCAAGTGATCGAGGATTTCATGATTGCGGCGAATGTCGCGGCGGCCAAGGCGCTTGAGGAAAAGAAATCGCCGCTGATTTATCGTGTCCATGAGCCACCGGCACGTGAGAAGCTGGTCGCACTCAAGGACTATCTCAAAACCTTCGATATCGAATTCGCGCTGGGGCAGGTGGTCCGCCCGTCCACTTTTAATGCGATCATCGACAAGGTGCAGGAGCATGACGAAATCTTGCCGCAGATCATGGAAGCGGTGCTGCGCAGCCAGACGCAGGCCTATT
>JALREL010000203.1 GCA_023262005.1 Sphingorhabdus sp.
GCTTGGGGAACGCCTGTAACGGACCGCGACAGCTCCAATCCGCAAAACCAACGGACCGGGAATTGGACCGACCAATCGATCAATTCTGCAGTTAACAGCCGCAATGCCTGCAATGCACTGGCCTCACCGGCTGACAGTGCAGTTCAAGCGGTAGGTTCGCCCCAAGTCACCAATTATAACAGCAGCGTCGACGATGGAACCGGTGTAAGAACAGTTACTTATACTGAAACACAATCCTATCGACAGTATCAGTATCGTTACCGCTGGTCGAGCAACAGGTGTTGGTTACAGCGGCGTGAATATACTTATGTCATCGAAACAGATGTAACCGAAGTCAGCCAACCAACCGCATGGACGATGGTCCCTTCGAATAACGCTTATTGGGTATATGGGCCGACAACATATGACGTCAGTGCCTATATCGCCACGATCAATGGCGGTGCAGCGGTTACAACGCAAACCGGCAATAGCGGCGGCAATGTGACTTCGACCTGGAACGGATGCATCGAGGAACGGCAGACCGTATCCGAAAACTCGTTCTCGCCGCCATCTGCCGACGCCTATGACCTTGATCTGAATATGGTTCCGACAAGCGATGATGCCACAAAATGGACGCCGGCATGGTCGAACATCACCTATCTGCGTCAAAACCAGAACTCACAGAATGTTACGACCAGCAACCAAACCCGATCTACCTACTCGCGAGCCAATCATTATTGCCCGCACGAAGCAATGAAGCTCGGAGAATATGATCGTGATGAGGTCGAGGATTATGTCGATTCCCTGGTAGCTGTGGGTTCAACCTATCACGATATGGGAATGATCTGGGGTGGACGCCTGCTTTCGCCAATCGGTCTTTTCGCTAGCGAAAATGCCTATACCGCGAGCGGCGACACAATTTCACGCCATCTGGTATTCATGACCGATGGTGAACTCGCCCCCAGCACTTCGCTTTATGGGCTGTACGGCGTTGAGTATCTTGATCGCCGTGTCACGGGGGCGGCCGGTACCGGCGTGCAGTTTAATCGCCATGAAGACCGTTTCCTCGCAATCTGCCAAGCCGTGCGCAACATGAACGTCACGATCTGGATTGTCGGCCTTGGTACGGAGTTGTCTGATGCGATGTACGAATGCGCAGGGGAAACGCGTGATGCATCAAGCCATGTTTATGAATCGGAAAGTGCCGATGATTTGATCGACAATTTCCGCCGAATCGCAGGTGATATTGCCGCGCTAAGGTTGGAAAGCTGATATGGCTTGGCATAGTTTCACGCGTCTGAAGCGCAACAACGATGGCGTGACCGTTGTTGAATTTGCGCTGATTACACCAGTGCTCCTAACGCTCCTGCTGGGCGCATTTGACATTGGCTATTCGCTTTATGCACGTGGAGTTCTGCAAGGCGCCATTCAAAAGGCAGCACGCGATTCCGGCCTGCGGGTTAACGCGGAAAACGCCGCCGAAATGGACGCACTGGTAACGCAGGCCGTATCGCAAGTGATGGATGCTGACGGTGAAAATTCGATCGTCTATGTCCGCCGCAGCTATACAAGTTTTGCAGATGTCGGCGATATGGAAGAGTTTATCGACTCCGACGACGACAATGTTTGCGACCGTAACGAGCCATTCGAGGATACCAACGGTAACAATATCTGGGACGAAAAAGGCGTTGCCGGCCAAGGCGGCGCGCGCGCCACTGTCCTGTACTCGGCAACTTTCCGATACAAACGGATTTTCCCGATCTACCGGATCACCGGCGGTTCGCCGTTCACGACGCTGGTTGCCTCAACTGTCCTGCGGAACCAGCCTTATGCCGAAGAAAATGAAGCCGTCGTTACCGCCGGCCACTGTACGACTGAGGATGAGTGAAATGGCATCTGCACGAAAAATGCTGTCTAATTTTGTCAATAGGCTGAGGCAGGATAGGTCGGGTGTAGCGGTAATCGAGCTCGCCTATTCCTTGCCAATATTGATGGTCCTCGGCGTGACAGGTGCGGAAACGGCCTATTATGTGCAGACCCAGCAGCAAATCAGCCAGATCGCCCTTGCAGCGGCAGATAATGCCTCACGCGTTGGCGAGGCAGGCGTGCTCCAGACACGCCGTGTCTATGAATCTGATATCAACGACATCTTTCTTGGCGCGCCCAAACAGTTTGGCGACCCTAACTTTTTCGACAACGCACGGATCATCATTTCCAGTGTCGAATATGATGCCGATGATAACATCTACATCCATTGGCAGCGGTGCATGGGCGAAAAAGATGTTGATTCCGAATTCGGCCCAGAAGGTACTGGATTGGGCGATGACACGCTGGAAGACGGAATCAATACGGGTGCCGCAAGGGTCAAACCTGTCCCGGGAAGCGCATTGATCGTCGCAGAAGTATCTTACGACTTTCAAGCGCTCTTTGGCATTTCGCCCTACGTTTCCAGGGAATTGAAAGCAAAAGGCGTGTTCGTGGTGCGCGATGCACGCGATCTCACCGGTCTTTATGACAAGACCGGCGAAGATCCCGTCGCCACTTGCGCTTGATCAGGCTTACCTGCCTAACAGCTTTCGCACACCAGCAACGATCTTGTCCGCGTTGATGAGCGTCGCACGTTCCAGGTTCGCGGCATAGGGCATCGGCACATCTTCGTTCGCAATGCGTACAACCGGCGCATCGAGATCGTCGAAACCTTCTTCCATGCAAATAGCGGCGATTTCACTGCCTATGGAGCAGGTGGCCCAGCCTTCTTCTGCAATCACCAATCGGTTGGTCTTGGCAAGGCTTGCAAGAACCGTCGCTTTGTCGAGCGGACGGATAGTGCGCAGGTCGATGACTTCCGCATCGATCCCCTCACCCGCCAGCTTTTCAGCTGCATCCAATGCGAAGCCGACGCCGATCGAATAAGAGACGATGGTGACGTCTAGGCCTTCGCGAACGATGCGAGCCTTGCCAATCGGCAGGACATAATCGTCTACCGCGGGTACCTCAAAACTGCGGCCATACATCAGCTCATTTTCGAGGAAGACCACCGGATCCTCACAACGAATGGCCGCTTTCAGCAGTCCTTTCGCATCGGCTGCATCATAGGGCGCAATAACGATCAACCCAGGCACGCTGGCATACCAAGGCGCATAGTTTTGGCTATGCTGTGCACCTACGCGTGCGGCGGCACCATTGGGCCCGCGGAACACGATCGGGCAACGCATCTGGCCGCCAGACATATAGTTTGTTTTGGCGGCGGAGTTGATGATGTGGTCGATCGCTTGCATCGCAAAGTTGAATGTCATGAATTCAACGATCGGACGCAGACCGCCCATCGCGGCTCCGGTGCCAATTCCGGCGAAACCATATTCGGTAATCGGCGTATCGATAACGCGGCGCGGGCCAAATTCATCGAGCAGGCCTTGGGTTACCTTGTAGGCACCTTGATATTCGGCGACTTCCTCACCCATGACGAAGATACGGTCATCGGCGCGCATTTCCTCTGCCATCGCATCGCGCAGCGCTTCACGAACAGTGACCATAGTCGTTGCCGTGCCGGCAGGAATTGCTGGATCGGCCGCAATCGCCTTGGCGACTGGAGGCGCGGGCGGCGCCACAGCAGCGACCGGTTCGGTCTGCATTTCTGGCGGCGTTGCTGGCGGCGGCGGGGTCTGTGCTTTGGCAGGAACTGCTGCGTCGTCCTCGCCTGAGATCAGTGCAATCACGGTTCCTACTTTGACACCGTCTGTGCCTTCGGGAACGAGTATCTGCGATACTGTTCCTTCGTCGACGGCCTCAAATTCCATCGTCGCCTTATCGGTTTCAATCTCAGCGAGAATGTCGCCGGACGAAACGGTATCGCCTTCCTTGACCAGCCATTTGGCCAGCGTGCCTTCCTCCATGGTGGGCGACAAAGCGGGCATTTTGAGCTCGATTGCCATCAGTAATTCTCCACCAACACGTCGGTATACAGTTCAGAAAGTTCAGGCTCAGGTGCCTGCTCGGCAAATTCCGCGGACGCATTCACGATATTGCGGATTTCCTTCTCGATTACTTTCAGCTCGTCTTCGGTAACGCCCATTTTGAGCAGGTCTTCCTTGCAACCATCGATAGGATCCGACTTTTCACGAACAGCCTGCACCTCTTCGCGGCTGCGGTACTTAGCCGGGTCAGACATTGAGTGTCCGCGATAGCGATAAGTTTTCATTTCGAGCAGGATGGGCCCCTTCCCGCTACGTACCCAATCGAGCGCGACTTCGGCAGCACCGCGCACCGCAAGCACATCCATGCCATCAACCTGGAGGCCCGGAATACGGAAGCTTTCGCCGCGACGATATAGCTGGTCCTCTGCCGAGGCGCGGTTGACGCTGGTACCCATGGCATATTGGTTATTCTCGATCACGAAGATGATCGGCAGCTTCCACAGCTCCGCCATGTTGAAGCTCTCATAGACCTGACCCTGGTTCGCAGCGCCATCGCCGAAATAGGCAAGGCATACGCCGCCGTCATTGTTGTACTTATGCGCAAAGGCGAGGCCGGCACCGAGTGAAACCTGCGCGCCTACAATGCCATGCCCGCCATAGAATTTATGCTCGGTCGAAAACATGTGCATCGAGCCGCCCTTGCCCTTTGAGATGCCGGCGGCACGGCCCGTCAGTTCGGCCATGATGATGTTGGGATCGATGCCATAGGCAAGCATGTGGCCATGGTCGCGATAGCCGGTGATCACGCTGTCCTTGCCC
>JALREL010000207.1 GCA_023262005.1 Sphingorhabdus sp.
CGGCGATGCTTACTTTTCGGTAAGTTTCTGCCGTTATGCCGGGGGCGTGACAAAGCCAGATTCAAGAACCGACCTGCCGCGCGACATCTCTGCCATGGCGCTTTTGGGCTTTGCCTCGCCAGGCGGGATGGAAGCTGTGCAACTGGAGGAAATCCAGGCCCGCTCGATCCGCGATCGCAGCACGGTCCAGCTAGCCACAAACCTGTTCTGCGCGCTGATGATTGCCGCAATCAGCTTTGGCTCGGCGCCAATTTGGGCCATCAGCGGTTGGGTCGCAATGCTGCTGGGCTTCAATATCCTGTGGTTCACGGTGCTGCGCAGCAAGGAAATTACCGAAAAACGCCGCGCCACTCGCAGGGAATTCCTCGACATGGGCAGGGATTCGGCGATCAGCGGGGTCATCTGGGGCTCGGCCTTGCCGTTCCTCGGCTCGTTCGGCGCAATGCCGCAATGGCTCGGCATCTGGTCCGTTACGCTGGCGATGATGGTCTATGCCTCGATGATCATGCCCAGCCTGCCGATTGCGGCGACGGCATTCATCTCACTGGCATCGCTCGGCGGATTTGTCGGCTGGGTCTACCACGGCGAATATTATCTCGCGCTTGCCAATGCCGCTTTGGGCACGTTGATGATCTTCGGCGTATTGCGCAGCGCCAAGGCGCAGGTGCTGTACGAACTGGCGAGCAATGTGCTCCATGAAAAATCCGAAACCGTCAGCCTGCTGCTGCGCGAATTTGAGGATAGCGGCGCCGACTGGCTGTGGCAGACCGATACTGCGCGTTGCGTGACGCACACCAGCCCGCGCTTTGCCTATGCGCTCGAATCCGATCCAAAAGCGATTGAGGGGCAGCCGCTGCTCAAACTGATTGCCGGCGATGCTTGGGAAACCGGGCGTTATCCCGAAGAATTGCATGAGCTTGCCGAGCGGCTGAAGCGCCGCGAATCCTTCTCGAACCTGATTGTACCGGTGACGATCCGGGGCAAGCGCCACTGGTGGGAATTGTCGGCATCGCCGCGCCAGTCCGAAAATGGCGCCTTCCTGGGTTTCCGCGGCGTCGGTTCTGACGTCACCGAACAGCGCGAGTCGGCAGAGAAAATCTCGCATCTCGCGCGCTTCGATACGCTCACCGGACTTCCAAACCGGTTGCAACTGACCGAGGCGCTGGGCCAGGCGCTGGCGGATGCCGATCAATGGCGCCGCCGCTGCGGCTTCATGATGATCGACCTTGATCGCTTCAAGGCGGTCAACGATACGCTCGGCCATCCGGTCGGCGACCGCCTGCTTGCGCAGGTGGCAAAGCGGCTGAAGATGATCATGTCGGAAAACGAATTGTGCGGCCGATTGGGCGGTGACGAATTCGCCGTCGTGCTCAAGGATGCCGCCGATGCCAATTATGTCGCGGGCGTCGCGCGCAACATCATCGAAACGCTGTCCAAACCCTATGAGGTCGACCAGAACACGCTCTATATCGGCGCCAGTGTCGGCAGCGCGATTGGGCCGGTGGACGGTCGAACCGTCGAACTGCTGATGCGCAGCGCTGATCTCGCGCTTTACCGTTCAAAGGAAGATGGCGGCAACGTCCATCACAGCTACCAGCACAAGCTGCACGCGAACGCCGAAGAGCGCCGCGTGCTCGAATTCGAACTGCGCAATGCGCTGGATAGCAACCAGTTCTATCTCGAATACCAGCCGGTGGTCGATGCCAATGGCGAACATGCCATCGCCGGTTTCGAAGCGTTGCTGCGCTGGAACAACCCCAAATTCGGGATGGTTTCGCCGGCCAAATTCATCCCTGTGGCAGAGGATGCCCGGCTGATCGTGCCGATTGGCAACTGGGTGCTGCGCCAGGCCTGCGCCGATGCGATGAAATGGCCCGAAGGCATCAAGGTTGCGGTCAATGTCTCGGTGGACCAGCTCACCAGCCAGGGCTTTGTTGAATCGGTGGTGCAGGCGCTGCACGATACCGGCTTGCCGGCATGGCGGCTGGAACTGGAAGTGACCGAAAGCATTTTCGTGCGCGATGGCGGGCTTGCGGTGCAGGTGCTCGATCGCTTGCGCAAGCTGGGCATCAAGCTGTCGCTCGACGATTTCGGCACCGGCTATTCCTCGCTCGGTTATCTCAGCAATATTCGTTTCGACACCATCAAGGTCGATCGCAGCTTTGTGATCGGTGCCGCCAAGGGCAAGGCCGAATGCATCGCGATCATCCGTGCGGTCGTGGCGATGGCCGACGCGCTCGACATCGCGACCACAGCTGAGGGGGTCGAGAATGAGAATGAACTGGCGATGATCCAGCAATTTGGCTGCGACAAGATCCAGGGCTATTATTTCGGTCGCCCGATGGCCTTCCTAGATGCCTGTGCATTGTTCCAGGCATCGGTACCCAGCCGCAGCGTAGCCTGATCAGTTGGCGGGCGCGGCCTGCCGGCTGACCAGCCAAGCGCGAACATCGGCTGCGCTGCGATCGGGGCTCTCCTCCATCGGGATGTGACCGATGCCTTTGTAAATCTGGCTGGTGCTGCCGCTATAGGTCGACGCGAACCATTTGGCGGCGCTGACGGGAATCAATTTGTCTTCCTCTCCCCAGATGATCAGCGCGGGCAGTTTGCGTGTTGCCTCGGGCACCGGGCTGGCCGTGTTGCGGCTGCCATAAAGGGCAAAGCGTTTGCCGGTCGCTTCGCGATTGCCGGGATGGCGCAGCAATTCCCAATATTCGTCAACCTCGGCATCGGTGACGATCGCCTGGTTGCTGACGCTCTGTTTCAGCGAGGTTTCGATCATGCCGCGCGGGGTGACGATTTGCGCCAGCCGGTTGACGCCGGGCAGCCGCGCAATGCGGAAACCTATGGGGGTTGATTTGGGGCGGGAATCGGGCGCACCCGCCGCATCGACCAATATGATGCCAAGCAGCTTTTCCGGATGCGCCTTGGCATATTCGTGCGTTACCCAGCCGCCCATGCTGTTGCCGCCAAGATAGAATTGGGTGAGGCCGCGGTTCTTCGCCACCCTGTCCACCACATCGACAAAGCCGGCAGCGGTATAATCATCCTTGGGATGCGGGCCGGTCAGCCCGTGACCCGGCTGGTCATAGCGAATGATGCGATAATCCTTGCCCAACCGGTCAACCCATTGCTGCCAGGTGTGGAGCGAGGCATTGGAACCATGTAGCAGGATTAGGGTAGGGGCATCCTTT
>JALREL010000109.1 GCA_023262005.1 Sphingorhabdus sp.
GCGTGCCATCCAGCATGGAAAACCGCGTGGTGCCGTCCGGCAGCAGGCCCTGGCCTTGCGTCGCGCGGATCGCGGTGCACAGGTTGGTCTTGCCCGAAAGGCAGCTTTTGCACTGGCGGCATTCGGGGGTGTAGAGCGGGATCACATGGTCGCCGGGCTTTACAGAGGTCACGCCCGCGCCAACCTCACGCACCACGCCTGCGCCTTCATGGCCAAGGACACTCGGGAAAATCCCTTCGCTGTCGAAACCATCGAGCGTATAGGCATCGGTGTGGCAGATGCCCGTCGCCATGATCTCGACCAGCACCTCGCCCGCCTTCGGACCTTCCAGATCAAGCTCGACAATCTCGAGCGGCTTCTTCGCTTCAAACGCAACTGCTGCGCGGGTCTTCATATGCAAAACTCCCCTGGAACTTGCAGGTGGCTATGCCGATTCCATTACGCACCTGCAAGCCTCTCGGAGATCTATTCAGAATGATTGCCAGCGCAGCCGGATAAAGCCGGAGCGACCGGTGCCGGGCAGGCGCGCACCCAACGCTATGTCGGAGCCGCTGTTGCGGTTATAGCCAGCGAGATGTTCGACATAATATTTGCCGAAAAGATTCTCGACGCCGACATCAAGGCGCAAGCCATCGCGCATGATCCAGTAACCAAATAGGTTGAAAGTCAAATAGCCTTTGCTCGAAACTTCGCCATTTGTCGCCGAAACCTTATGCTGTTTGGCAACCGCCAACGCTTCTGCCGTCAGCGACCAGCTTTTGGCTTCCCACGCAAGGGCCAGTCGCGCATTTGCAGGTGCGATACGGTAAAGATTATCATGGATATCACGCCTTTTGCCGCGAACATAGCTCGCGACGCCATCCAACCTGAGAGGGCCAACTAAGCGCGTTCCGAATGCGATGTCGGCGCCATAGATTTCTGCATCGACATTGGCGAAACGCAGCGGAGTCGCATCACCACTTGCCGATGATACCGTTTCGACTGGCGTATCAAGCACGCCGGGGGTTACATCAAATGGCACACCCTGAATGAAATCGTCGAGCCGGCGATAATAGACCAGCGGACGCGCATAGGCCGTTTCGGCATTCCAGTCGAATCCCGCCTCGAAAAGCCATGCTTTCTCGATCTTCAGCGCAGGTGACCCGACATAGATGTTGCCATCAGCCAAGCCGCCGCTGGCCTCGGTCGGCAGCCATGCGAAGCGCTCAACCAAACTCGGCGCCCGGGTCTTGTGGGCGAGGGTGAAGCGCGGCGTTACATCTCCGAAATCTGCGGAAAGGCGCAAGGCGGCATCAATCGAAGTTCCCGACCATTCCCGGTCGGCATTTGCAAAAGTGCGCGCTAGATTGGCTGGCCCCATTGGCACTCCCGGTCCGAAACGCGGCACTTCGGTGCTGGCACCATGACGATCGACACGAAGACCCAATTCAGCGTCAACCACACCTAGCGCCGCGCTGGCTTCGGCAAATGCGCCGATGCGGTCGCTTCTCGCCCGGTCGAGCGGGTGGATGAAGAAGGTGGGAGAAAGCGGGTTGTAAAGCATGAACCCTTTGTCGATAGCTTCAAAATCGCTCCCAATCCGAACGTGTCGGTCGATGCTTCCAAAGCGCAAGGAAAGCCCCGCACCCATTGTATCGGCATAGGTATCCGACTGCCGCGTCGCCGCAATTGCAGGTGCAGGACGCTGGGTGAAATTGTTCATCCGGTGCTCGACCCCCGAATAGTCTACATGTGCTTCAAGCGTTAGATCGGATGCCAATTCACCTTCAAAACCTGCGCGCAGAAAATCGGTGTGAAAGTAGATAATATCCATCGCAAAGGGTGGGTTGCCCGAGCGCCCGGTATCCTGCCGCCGATATTCCAGTGAGATTTCTCCCGACCCGGTCTGGAAACCCGCATGCACGCCATAAACTGCGCGTTCGAAGCCCGTGCCGCCAACGCGCCCACGCGGAAAGCGCATGTCGTCGCCTTTTTCCCATGACGCGATGGCCCCGAACCTGACCCGGTCATTGGCAAGTCCAACCATTCCGCCTGCCGCAACGCTGTCATCGACACTGCGATATTGCACCGAGATATCGACCTGCGGCGAAAGCGTGCCTGCATTGCCAAAACGCGCCTGCTTCAAAACTGCGTTAACGCCACCGCCGAAACCTGGGCCATCGCGCACGGGAGAAGCACCTCGCGCAATTTCAACTCTTTCGATTAATGCCATGGGCGCATAATGCATGGCAGGGTCCATCGCATTGGGCCCACCGGTTGCGAAATGCTGGCCATTGACACGCAGCAAAATGCGCTCGCCGAACAGCCCCCGCATCTGAACCTGTCCGGAAAGCGCGCCATTATCGACTAACGCCATGCCAGGCTGGCGCGCGATGAAAGCTGCTGCATCAGGGCCGGTCGCCAGCTCTTCATCGGCTTCACGGTCAAGGTTGAGCGCTGTTGTGCGCTGTGCGGTGACAATGATCAGATTTCCATCGGTCTGGTCAGATGTTTGCGCAAGTGCAGGGCACGTGGCTGCAACCGCCGCAAATGCGGTCGCTACAAAAAATCGGATTATCATTTATCAGTCTTTCAAACTCGGGTGTTCAGCCAACCAGCATCCGCAGCTTGTCGAGAGCGGTTTCCTCGGCTTCATGATGGTCGATGATCGAGGATAGCCGCCCCTTGGCATCCATCAGGAAAATCCCGGCGGTATGGTCTATCGTGTAGTCGCCATCAGGTTGGGCAGGGTCCAGCGGCACCTTTTTCATGTAAACGCCAAAGCCTTTCCGGATTTGCGCGAGTTGCGCATCGGTGCCGGTCGCGGCGATAATCGGCGTACCGAACATTTCGGCATAGGCCCCGATATCTTGCGGCCTGTCGCGTTCGGGATCGACCGAAACGAAAACGATATCGAATTTGTCGCCGTCCGCTCCCAATTTCTTTCGCAGCAAGGCGAGCCGCGCCAACGTTGTCGGGCAGACATCGGGGCAGCGTGTGAACCCGAAAAAGATCGCATAAGGGCGTCCGGCCAAACTTTTGTCGGTCAATACCGATCCATCCGACCGAGTCAGTTCAAACGTCCCGCCAAATGGCAATGCAGCCGTTGCCGGCGCCTGTTTCTCAACGCCATTCTTCTCGAGGCCCAGGAACAGTATGGCGCCGAGCAGCGCCGCCACTCCTGCAACAAGCCAGAGCAGTTTGCGAACCGCGGCGATGTTGCTCGCGATATCCTGATCAGTGTCCGCCATGATGCCCCTCCATCGCAGATGTCGAGGAAATGGACTGCACGTCAAAATTTACCTTCACGGCGCCCGCACGTTGGAACTTCAAGGTGACCGGAATCTTGTCACCCAGTTTGAACGGCTTTTTGAGGTCAATGAACATTATGTGCAAACCACCCGGTTTCAGTTCCACCGATTTTCCGGCGGGAATGGTAATGCCCTCTTTAATCTGCCGCATCTTCATGATGCCCTTGTCCATGCTCATGCTATGGATCTGCACTTCGGCGGCCAGGGGAGTGCTGGCGGTTAGCAACCTGTCGTCGGTTTTGCCCGCATTGCGGATGGTGAGGAACCCTCCGCCTACGCTTTGATTGGGGGCGGTTTGGCGGGTCCAGGCTTTGCTGGCCGAAATTGGGCCAGCCGACACATTTTGTGCAAGAATAGGCGTGGCAAGCATTGCAAGACCGAGCCCTGCCAGCGCGAAAGCTGAATTGGATTTCATGATTTTACTCCGGATTTGCAGATGCATCTTGGATGCGGAAACACCTGCGGAATTGACTATAAGGATTGGAAAGTCAGTTCCGGGCCGGAGGGCCGCGCAAAGGGGGGCGCAGATGATTGTCTTGGGCGAGCAGAATAGCGGCTGGCGGAAGGAATCCGAGCGCAAGGATGAAGGCAAAGGCCATCGCCAAAAGGGGCGCATCCGCGCCACCCAGCCCGGCCATCAATGTCGATGAATAGGCGCACACTTTGCCCGCACGGCCGGTGTCATCGCCTCGGTCTGGTCCGTCCTGCTTCATCGGAACAGTCACGGCACGCGATTGCATGCTGCCGCTGCCATCGACGCAGATGCTGACGGTGAAGGTCTTGCTGGCAGGCGCGATCATGTAGCCTGCGGGGATCAGTGCCTTTGCAAGCAATGCCGCCGCCACCAGCAACATGGCGAGCCGGTAATGCGTGCGAAGCAGGAGTCGCATGGCGAACATGGCAAAGCCCCTAGGCGGAAGTTACCACCATGTCAGCCCTGATGCGCAAAGACGCATTGATTTGGGGCAAATTCGAATGGGAATAGTGGCGGAGACGGAGGGATTCGAACCCTCGGTACCGGATTTACCAGTACGACGGTTTAGCAAACCGTTGGTTTCAGCCACTCACCCACGTCTCCTGTGCGATTGGCGTCGGGCGCCTATAGCGGGCAAGCAACCTGGCTGCAATGCCTATTCCATTGGAATTTCTTCAGCGGTTTTGACTCGTTTGGGCGCGAAAGCGACTCGACTCATCGCCCGTTCATTGTGCGCAGCCTAGCGGGAGCCATAGCGTGCCATTCAAGTTTGGAGGATTGCGACATATGACAGGCCACCCGCTGAAAGTTTTCGGGAACCGTCTGGCGCTTGCCTTTGCTGCATTGCTGTTGGTCGGCCCAGCCTCGGTTGCGCCGGCGAATGCGCAAATCCAGTCTATCGACCCCAATGATGCAATCGATGCAGATCTCGGCACTCCGCCCAAGGTGGAAACGCCGAATGCATCCGATATTCCGACCGAACCGCCCATTGAAGGCGACACGACGGTGACGCCCTCGGTCGACACAACAGCCGAACCGACCACAGCGACGACCGTTCCCCAGCCGGGTGACGCCTCAACCTATCAGCAAGATGACCTGATCGGTGCGGCTGAAGGCGTGTTCGGCAAGGGCGCGCAGGGGCTCGGCAAGCTGATCGAAGATATCCTCAAGAAACAGGGCCAGCCCAACGGATATATCGTCGGTCGCGAAGGGGGCGGCGCGCTGGTCGTTGGGTTGCGTTACGGATCTGGAACACTGCATCACAAGGTAGAAGGCCAGCGCCCGGTTTATTGGACTGGTCCGTCGATTGGTTTCGATGCCGGCGCCAATGCGGGCAGCACCTTTGTGCTGGTGTACAACCTCTATGACACCGAAGACCTATACAAACGCTATCCTTCGGGCGAGGGCGTGGCCTATCTGGTCGGTGGTTTCAACGCCAGCTACCTACGTCGAGGCGATGTAGTCCTGATCCCGATCCGCGTCGGGGCCGGACTGCGGCTGGGCGCCAATGTCGGTTATATGAAGTTTTCGAAGAAGCAGCGCTGGCTGCCATTCTAAAGGCCCCGGGTCGCACCGTACAGGGGCTAATGGGCGTCCTTAGGGACGCCCTTTTTTTATTTCGCGCGTACTTCTTCCATGCGCTTGAGGTAGCGGGCCAGAACGTCGATTTCGAGGTTTACGGCGCGACCTGCTGCAAGATCGGCAAGCGTAGTGACATCCCAGGTGTGCGGAATGATGTTGAGTGTGAAATGCGCACGGCCATCGCTTGCGTCGATGACGCTATTCACCGTGAGCGAAACGCCATCGACGGTGATTGAGCCTTTCTCGGCGATATAAGGTGCAAGTGCGGCGGGGGCGGCAATCGTCACCTTGTGCGAATCGCCAACTGGCTCGACCGACAGCACCTCGCCCACGCCATCGACATGACCAGTGACGATATGCCCGCCCAGTTCGTCGCCCAGTTTGAGCGCGCGCTCCAGGTTGAGGCGGCGGCCTTGCGTCCACATTCCGGTTGCGGTCTTGCTGACGGTTTCGGCCGAGGCATCGACCGCAAACCAGTCTGCACCTTTATCGACCACGGTCAGGCAGCAGCCCGAACAGGCGATTGACGCGCCCATATCGACCCCACCCATGTCGTAGCCGCATTGGATGATTAGACGAAGGTCACCGCGCTGTTCGGCGGTGGTTATGGTTCCGATGTCGGTGACTATGCCTGTGAACATGGGATGGCCTCGTAGACTTCAAACCGGTTGTTGCCAAGCATCCGCGTGTCCGAAAGCTGCCAGCGGCCATGCGCTTCCGACAGATCTGCCAGCCCTATATCGCCAAGGCAGGGTTTGCCGCCTCCGATGATGATCGGTGCGCGATAAAGCATCAGCCGGTCGACCAGCCCCGCGCGCAGGAAAGCGTTCGCGGTTTGCGCGCCGCCTTCGACGATCAGGCTGTTGCAATCGAGCGCAGATATGGCCTCGGGCGTGCGGATGGCCTCCCATCCCTCTGGCGCGTCACCACTACCCAGCATGATGCGGCGCGGTGACCGGCCTTCGAGGCCGGGCAGGCGGACGTCGAGTTTGGGTGTGTCAGCGCGCACCGTGCCTGCGCCGATAAGGATCGCGTCGCATCGGGCACGTTCGACATGGGCATGGGCGCGGGCCGCATCGTTGGTGATCCAGCGGCTGCGGCCATCCGCCATCGCAATGCAACCATCAAGCGAGGTGGCAAGCTTCAGCGTTACATGCGGGCGGCCCTTGGTGATGCGGCTGATAAAGCCTGCAAGGCTGGCGTGCGCTTCCACCGCCATCGCATCGCGTTCGACGGAAATCCCTGCCGCGACGAGCCGGTCAAAACCACTGCCAGCCGTGCGCGGGTCGGGATCGGTCAGTGCGGCTACGACTCTCGCTGGCTTGGCAGCGACAAGCCCGTCGGCGCAGCTTGGCCCGCGTACGCTTTCATGCGCGCAAGGTTCAAGGCTGACATAGATGGTGGAGCCTTTGACCGCTGGCCCAGCTTGCTCCAAAGCCATCGCCTCGGCGTGCGGCCGGCCGCCGGGCTGTGTCCAGCCGCGTCCAATAACGATATCGTCTTTGACGATGATGCAGCCAACTGAAGGGTTGTTGCCGGTCAGGCCCTTGCCACGTTCGGCAAGTGCAATTGCGGCGGCCAGCCAGCGCCGGTCATCAGCCGAGACGGCTATTTTGAAGCTCCCAAACGTGCGGCGATCTCTGCCTCGGCCTTTTCGCGGCGGGCCGCTTCTTCCTTTCGCGCTTCGGCGTCGAGCTTCTCGACATCCATGCCGACGACGCTGCCCAGGGCCTTATAGGCTTCGCGTTCGCGCGCGCGCATCGCATCCTTGGTCTTCTGGTGCTCCCGGATTGCGGCAAGGCTTTCCTCGACAGATCGATCTGCAGGCCAGCTTTCGATATAAGTGACGGTCGGCGGTGGTGGGGTCGCTTTGCCCATCGCATCGAAATAGAACATGGTGATGATTGTCGCTGTCGGCACACAGGCCAGCAGCAAAATCATGAGCTTGCTGCCGCGCTGTTCGCGCATATAGCCAAACAGGTCGGCAACCCCGCCCTTGATCGATGCATCCTGGAAAAAACTCATTGGCCTTGTTTAGGGATTGCAGGCGCAGAATTCCAGTGGCGATGATTCCTCTCCCATGGGCGAGAGGGGCAACGATTTAAGACTTGATCGCGCAGATCACGCCTGAGGAGCTGACCACACCCAGAATCTCCGGGTCCTGCAATGCCCGGGTGCGCTTCACAAATTCCTCGATGGTGATCTGGCTTGCCTTCTTGCTCTGCAGCTTCTTGAGACCGTTGAGCTTGTTGAGTTGCATCGGCGACAGCCGGTCCACCATGCGATCTGCCATGCACGACGCCACCGGTTTGGATAGTCCGGCTTCGGTCAGTGCGGTACGGATGCGCGTTTCGGGCGTGGCGCATCCGGCCAGCGCCAGAGCGACTATTGGAACCAGCAGCGCCGCCTTCATATGCCGTGTTCCTTGGCGCGCTCGACACATTCGACGATGATGCGCTTGGCTTCGTCGACATCGCCCCAACCGTTGAGCTTCGCCCATTTGCCGGGCTCAAGGTCTTTATAGTGGGTGAAAAAATGTTCGATCTGTTGCAGCACGATCGGCGGCATATCCTTATAGGTCACGACATCGGCATAATAAGGGAAGGTGGTGTTGACGGGAACGCACAGCAGCTTTTCATCACCGCCTTTGTCATCTTCCATCAACAACACGCCGATCGGACGGCATTTGACGACTGCACCCGCGACGATTGGCGAACGCGCAACGACAAGGGCGTCAAGCGGATCGCCATCTTCGCCCAGCGTGTGCGGCACAAAACCGTAATTGGCCGGATATCGCATCGGTGTGTGGAGGAATCGGTCGACGAACAGCGCGCCTGATGCCTTGTCGAATTCATACTTCACCGGTTCGCCGCCAATGGGAACTTCGATGAGGACGTTCAGGCTTTCAGGAGGATTATCACCGGCAGGGATAAGGTCGATACGCATGGGAGATGGCTTTCATGGTTGTTTTGCGCGGCCCCTAGTCGAATATCGCGCCTGACGGAAGGCTGAATAGCGGCCTATTCCCCCATATCACAAAACCCGCTAGGGAGCCGCGCATTATGGCAAAAATTCAAACTCCGCAGCCGGTGCGTGGCACGCAGGATATGTATGGCGAAACCGAGGAGCGGTTCGCGCATGTCGTTTCGACCTTCGAACGGGTGCGGCGGCTTTATGGTTTCAAGGGGCTGCAACTGCCGGTGATTGAGCCGACCGCGGTTTTCGCGCGTTCGCTGGGTGAAGCGACCGATGTCGTGTCGAAGGAGATGTACACCTTCGAGGATCGCGGCGGCGATTCGATCACCCTGCGCCCCGAATTCACCGCAGGCATAGCGCGCGCCTACCTCACCAATGGCTGGCAGCAGCATGCACCAATGAAGGTGACCGCGCACGGCCCGCTATTCCGCTATGAGCGCCCGCAAAAGGGCCGTTATCGCCAGTTCCACCAGATTGATGCCGAAATCATCGGGGCTGCCGAGCCGGCGGCGGATGTCGAACTGCTGGTAATGGCCGACCAGTTGCTGCACGAACTGGGTATCAAGGAAGGCGTGACGCTGGAACTGAACACGCTGGGCGATGCCGCCAGCCGCGATGCGTGGCGCGCGGCGTTGATCACCTATTTCAACGATCACAAGGATGTCCTCTCCGAAGACAGTCTGTCGCGGCTGGAGAAAAACCCGCTCCGCATCCTGGACAGCAAGGATCCCGACGATCGCGGCGTCGCCCATGCTGCGCCAAAGATTGACGAGTTTTTGAGCGGTGAAGCACAGGACTTTTTCGGCGCAGTCACAGCGGGATTGGATGCCGCCGGCGTCGCCTGGACGCGCAATGCAAAGCTGGTGCGTGGCCTTGATTATTACCGCCACACCGCGTTCGAATTCACCACCGACCGGCTGGGTGCGCAAGGCACCGTGCTCGGTGGCGGGCGTTATGACGGGCTGATCGAGAATCTGGGTGGGCCTGCCACGCCAGCTGTAGGTTGGGCTGCCGGGATTGAGCGGTTGGCGATGTTGATTGAGGCGCCCGTCGGATATCAACTCGATGCGATGATCGTCCTCGAAAATGACGACGGTATGCACCACGCAATCGCGTTGCTCAAACAATTGAGGCTTGCAGGCATCTCTGCCGACATGATTGCGACTGGCTCTCCAAAGAAACGTTATGACAAGGCAGTCAAACACAATCCCTCGGCAATTTTGCGGGTGAATGAAAACGGATATTACGGCATGTCAGCCGAAGGTGAGAATGTACGCCTTCTCGATTTTCTCAAAACGCTTGCATGACAGCCATCTCCCCCCAACGCATCGCACAGATCGAGGCGCGCTTTGCCGAGCTTGAGGCGCGGATGGCGTCGGGCACGCTCGAGG
>JALREL010000200.1 GCA_023262005.1 Sphingorhabdus sp.
GTGACGTGCAGCAGGCCATCGATGCCGCCGAGGTCAACGAACGCGCCATAATCGGTGATGTTCTTGACGACGCCTTCGATGATCTGGCCTTCAGCCAGGTTCTGGATCAGGCCCGAACGCTGTTCAGCGCGGGTTTCTTCAAGGATCGCACGGCGCGAAACGACGATGTTGCCGCGGCGACGGTCCATCTTCAGGATCTGGAACGGCTGTGCGATATCCATCAGCGGGCCGACATCGCGAACGGGGCGAACATCGACTTGCGAACCGGGAAGGAATGCCACAGCGCCGCCAAGGTCAACGGTGAAGCCACCCTTGACGCGGCCAAAGATGACACCTTCGACGCGGTTGCCAGCGGCAAATTCGCCTTCCAGCTTGTCCCATGCGGCTTCGCGGCGCGCGCGGTCGCGCGACAGCACGGCTTCGCCGTTCATGTTTTCGACGCGGTCGACATAGACTTCGACTTCATCACCGACGTTGAGGTCGGCTTTCTGGCCGGGCATCGAGAATTCGCGCAGGGCCACGCGGCCTTCGCTCTTCAGGCCGACGTCGATCATTGCGAAGTCGTTTTCGATTGCGGTGACGGTGCCCTTAACAACGCGGCCTTCGAAGCCGCCTTCTGCACCACCAAGTGATTCGTTGAGCAACGCTTCAAAATCGTTGCGGGTAGGGTTTGGCGAAGTTGCCATGATGTGAGTTTCCTTACTTACGCTTTATCCGGCCAATCGGTTGGTTCCGATGGTCTTTGACCAGACTGCCCATACAGCCCCATGCTGCACAGGCATTCGCAGGATTTTTGCTTTGATTTCAGCGATTAGACAAATTCCAGCACATGTTGAGCAACGCGGTGCAAGCTTCGCCCGTAGGCGTTCCTGCCGCGTACCCTGTTTTTATGTTGGCTTGGCCGGCCTTTATGCGGACCGGTTCTCTGTCTTCGCGTCCACCAGTGCAATCGCCCTTTGAACGGCCGCGCCTATAGTCAAATTGCCGGTATCTAGCAAGTGCGCGTCTTCGGCGGGTTTCAGCGGCGCGTCAGCGCGCTCGCTGTCGCGTTTGTCGCGGGCGCGGATATCGGCGAGGATGGTTTCATATTCGACCGAAGCATCGCGTCCCTGCATTTCCTTGAAACGCCGTTCGGCGCGGATCTCGGCGGAGGCGGTTACGAACAGTTTCACGTCGGCATGCGGGGCAATTACCGTGCCTATATCGCGTCCATCGAGCACTGCGCCGCCCGGCTGGTTGGCAAAATCGACCTGGCGTTCGTTGAGTGCCGCACGCACCCCGGGATGCACCGAGACGCGGCTGGCGAGGCCTCCTGTCGCCTCATCACGCAGGATTGGATCATCAAGCAGGCTGTCGGGGAATGCACAGGCTGCCACGGCATCCGCTTCTAGATCGGGATTGCCTCCGTTCAGTGCGAGCTGACGACCGACAGCGCGATAAAGCAGGCCGGTGTCGAGCCAGGGCAGGCCATAATGCGCGGCAAGCGCCCGCGAAATGGTTCCCTTGCCCGACGCCGTGGGCCCGTCGACCGCGATGATCATGCGCCCGCCAGCCCGGCCATCATTGCTTCAAAGGTCGGGAAGCTGGTCGCGATTGGTGACACATCGTCAACCGACACAGCATGATAGCAATGCTGCCCGGCGACGGCGAAGCTCATGGCGATGCGGTGGTCGAGCGCGCTGGCAACGGTTGCGGCGCCCTCAAGCGGTTCGCCGCCACTGCCATCGATCACCAGCCCGTCCTCGCGTTCCTCTACCTTCGCTCCGATTACCGTGAGGCCCGCCGCCATCAGCGCGAGCCGATCGCTTTCCTTGACGCGCAGTTCATCAAGCCCGCTGGTAACGGTGCGCCCCTGCGCCACGCTGGCGGCCACGAAGAACACGGGAAATTCGTCAATCATGCTCGGCGCTACATCGGGTGGCACTTCGATGCCGGTTAGGTTCGAATGGCGCGCCGTAATGTCCGCCACTGGCTCGCCGCCGACGATGCGCTCATTGGAATATGTCAGGTCTGCACCCATCGCCTCAAGCATTTTGAAGATACCGGTGCGTGTCGGATTCATGCCCACATGGGTAACGGTCACTTCGCTGCCCGGCGTGATCAACGCGGCCACCACCGGAAAGGCTGCCGACGAAGGGTCGCCGGGAACTTCGATTGTTTGGGGCTTCAGTTCGGCTTCACCAACGAGGCGGATATGGCGCACACCGTCACCATCGGTTTCGACCGTCAGATCGGCTCCAAACCCGGCCAGCATCCGCTCGCTATGGTCGCGGGTCGGGACGGGTTCGATGACTTCGGTAATTCCGGGCGTGTTCAAACCCGCGAGCAGAACCGCCGATTTCACCTGCGCAGACGCTACCGGCAATCGATAGCTGATCGGCACTGCCGGGCAGATACCGCGCACCATCAGCGGCAGGCGGCCACCGGGGCTCGCGTTGAACTCGGCACCTATCAGCGAGAGCGGATCGATTACGCGTCCCATCGGGCGCTTTGAAAGGCTGGCGTCGCCAATGAAGGTAGCCGTGATCGCGTGGCTGGCGACCAGCCCCATCAGCAGCCGGGTTGAGGTGCCGCTATTGCCCATGTCGAGTGCGGCTTGTGGTTGCAGCAACCCGCCAACGCCGACACCGTGGATGCGCCATTCGCCTTCGCCGGTGCGTTCGATGTTTGCCCCCATCGCGCGCATCGCAGCGGCGGTGGAGAGCACATCCTCACCCTCGAGCAACCCAGTCACACGACTTTCACCGATGGCGAGCGCCGAGAGCATGAGCGAGCGATGGCTGATCGACTTGTCGCCGGGCACCTTGATCGTGCCGCGAAGGGGGCCGCGAGGAGAAAAAGAGGCGGGGCGGGGTTCGGCGCTGTGCATGGCGGGGTGCTTTGCTGTTGCACGACTGACAAGTCAACGTTTACACTAATTTTTGACAGCAGCGTTGCTCTGTGGCAAGGGCGGCGCCTGTTTTGCAGCGAGTCTCCTCTACGAGACCGCATTTCACGCAATTTGAAAGGATTACAGGCCCACCATGGTGAAGGCTGAATGGGGAACGAAGCGCACCTGCCCGAAATGCGGTACGCGATTCTACGATCTGACCAAGGATGAACCGGTCGAGTGCATCGACTGCGGTAACCAGTGGTATCCGGAGCCTGTGCTCAAGTCGAAGCAGCCGCTGCCCTTCGAGGAAGTCGAGAAGAAGCAGGACGATGCCGATCTGGGTGACGATGATCTCGACATCGATGTCGATGCAGTCGACGGCGATGTTTCGCCCGACAATGACGTCGATCTTGGCGGTGACGACGACCTTGGCGTCGCTGGCACGGACGACGACGGCGACGAACAATAAATGCTTTCGGGCGGGGGAATGGCAGGCCCATTTTCCCGCTTGCAAATGCAGGGGCAGTGCGGCTAAAGGCCCGCCTCTGATACGGACATAGCCGCCCGGCTAGCGGCATTTTGGGGCCTTAGCTCAGTTGGTAGAGCGCTTGCATGGCATGCAAGAGGTCAGGGGTTCGACTCCCCTAGGCTCCACCATTCCTCTCAATGTTCCAATCTTTGTCCCGGCTAGCTGATGGCTCGCCCAAACAAAAAGGCCAGTGGCACCTGAGTGCCGACTGGCCTGATCGTGCACTCGGTTCTACCGCGTGCTTCCCGGTTGGTACTCCGTTAAAACTTATAACCCACTTCGACGCCGATCAGGCGACGAGCCCCGGGCGAGATGAACGAACCGCCAAATTCGATCGCGGGGATTGCCTCGTTGATATATTTTCGATCGAGGAGGTTGTCGGCGAAGGCCGTCAGGTTCCAGTTTTCCCCTTCGAGCCCGGCACGCAGGTTCAACACGCCGAACGCGTTGCGCTTTGCCACGCTATAATTGGCATTGCCTACGAAGCCCGGCAGGGCCAGCGCCGAGATCGGCAGCAACTGGCTGAAGATCGTCGCACGTGTCTGGTCTTGTACAGTGTGGAACCAGGTCGGGCCCGTGATGCGGTAATCGGCGCGCAGCACCAGATCCATCTCATCGTTCAAGGGCGCATCAATCTGGGTGCCGAGGTTGATGGTATAATCAGCCGTATAGGGCGATTTGTTGCCGACGGTGTAAGGGCGCGAAGCGTTCTTCTTGATTTCGCTGTCGGTCAGGTTGACCGATCCGAATATCTTCCAGCCATCGACAATCTTTGCCGTGCTGTTGATTTCGATGCCTTTGACATCAACCTTGTCGATATTCGAAACCACGCGCAGCAGGCCGAATGAGCCAACGAAGAATTCGAAGAACTGCATATCGGTGATGCGGGTGTAATAGCCAGCTACATCAAAAGTGACCCGGTTGTCGAAAAGCGAGCCCTTGATGCCGGCTTCGAATGCGCTCGACTTTTCCTTGCGGAACTGGTCGTTGATGGTCACCCCGGCGCCAATGGCCGGAATGTTAAAATTGGCGTTCACAAGCGCGGCCGAGCCAGTGTTGTTGAAACCGCCCGATTTGAAACCGATGCCCCAGTTGGCATAGATGTTGGTTGAGCTGTTGGGGGTATAGCTCAGCGAGAGCTTTGGCTGCAGTTGCTTGAAGCTGGCCGACTTGTCGGCGATGCTTCCTGTTGCAGGCAGACCGGGATTGATTTTCGCTCCGGTAATCGGGTCGAGCACATTGGGAACGAGATTGGTGGTGCTGCGATCTTCGACGTCATAGCGCAGCGCGAGACCGGCCTTGAATTGATCCGACATCTTATAGTCGACCGAACCGAAAGCGGCATACACATCGGTCTTGAACTTGTCGTAGAACAGTTGCGACGTCGGGTTGCTGCTACCAGGAGCGTTGTACAACTCGCGGCTGACGCCTTGTCCAAGATCGGCACCCAAGCTGACGCCGACCGAACGGTCGATGTGCAGGCCATAGACGCCCAATTGCCAGCTAAGTGGACCATCGCCGGTCGAGGCCAGGCGGATTTCGCCGCTGATGTCCTTTTGATTGCGGATCTGCAATTGCGTGCCGTCGCAGGTGGTCGGGCTGTAAGCACCGAAGGTCGACCCAGTGGCGGGCGCGAAGATGAAGGGCACCGGTATCTGGCCGATGAAGCCGGGTGCGTTCACCGGAAATCCGGTCAGTGCTGCGGTGGTTGCAAAGCATTGGTTCTGGACAGCCAGATTGGTCGCATTGGCAGGTGCGCCCAAAGCAGGCGAGATATAGCGTGCAAAGTCGGCTGAAGTGCCATCTGCGGTCAGGCTTTGGTCGACATCCGAATAGAGTGCCCAAGCGGTCAGGCGGGTCGAACCGAAATCATGCTCGAGCTTCGCCGAAAAGTCGATCGAGCGCTGGTCATTGGTTGGGCGGATATTGCCATAGTAACGCAACTCATGATCATCGACATCCTCGAAGAATGCGCCGCCGAATGCTTCGATATGGAATACCGAGTTGAAGTTGATCGAAGCACCGGAAAGTTTCGAGTAGCGGGCTTTCAGGTCGAGATTGGTCGCTTCGCCAAGTTCCACCATGACGCGGCCGTCGATTGAATAGACTTCCTGATCGTCAACCACTTTGCGGTCGAGGAAGAGGTTCCGGTAAAAGCCGTCCGTAGTGCGGTAATTGCCCGAGAGCACAAAACCAGCACCTTCACCAATCGGACCGGCTATATAGGCGGAGCCTTCCGCCGTTTTTTCATTGGCGTAGCTCAGCTTGACCGCGCCCTCGAGCGTGTCGCCGGGCTTGACGGTTGAGATGACAATAGCGCCGGCGGCGGCGTTGCGGCCGTAGATGGCGCCCTGCGGACCCTTCAAGATTTCGATCTGGCGCAGCGTTCCCTGGGTCTGGTTGAGCTGCGCGGTGTTGGTCTTCAGGATGCCGTCCACCACCAGTGCGACAGAGCTTTCCGCGTCGCGCGCGCCGTTGATTCCGCGGATGTTGATCTGGGTATCGCCCGCCTCAGCCGTGCCGGTGACGATGGTAACGCCGGGCGTGAGTTGCGCAAAGCCTTGGGCATTGTCTGCCCCGGTCTTGGAGAGCGATTCAGCGTCGATCACCGATACCGAGGCCGGAACTTCGACCAGCCGTTCGTTCTGGCGACGAGCGGTAACGATGATCTCTTGGGCCTCGGCGCCATCTTCTGCCTCTTGGGCCTGGGCGATGCCGGGAATTAACGTGCTGACTGCAATCGATGCGAGGAGCGTATTTTTTGTAAGACGCATGTTACCAAACTCCCTGTAATAGCTTTTATTGCTTTGTAGGCAGCTTATTGTATACAAATAGCATTCGTCAAGAGGAGCAATTCACCTATGTCCCGGGCATCGGATCGCGCTTACAGCCACATCCGCAGCATGATTTTGTCGGGCGAATTGCAACCTGGATTGCAGATCCGCGAAGAGGCGCTTGCCGAGCTGTGCGGCGTATCGCGGACGCCCGTTCGCGATGCACTGCGCCGTTTGGAGGCGGAGTTGTTCATCCGCCGCAACGAACGCCACATCGACGCAACCCGACTCACGGAGCGCGAGCGCGATCTGATCCTCACGCTCACTGGCGCCTAGCCCGCCAGGCCCGCATG
>JALREL010000228.1 GCA_023262005.1 Sphingorhabdus sp.
AGGATGAATTCCTGCATCGAAGCCTTGATCCACCACATTGCATAGGTGGCGAGGCGGAAACCGCGATCGGGATCGAATTTCTTCACGCCCTGCATCAGGCCGACATTGCCCTCGGAAATCAGTTCCGAAACAGGCAAGCCATAGCCGCGATAGCCCATCGCAATCTTCGCCACGAGGCGCAGGTGCGATGAAACCAACTGCGCAGCGGCGGCAGGGTCTTCATGCTGTTGGTAACGCTTGGCGAGCATATATTCCTGCTCTGGCGTCAGAACAGGGAATTTCTTGATTTCCGCAAGGTAGCGGTTGAGGCTGGCGTCCCCCCCAAGGGCAGGGATTGTTGCCGGAACATTTTTCGTCTCTGACATTTCTTCCTCTTTCTTGCCTGCATCGGGGCCTCATCAAGCACCCCTTTGTCAGACGGTTACGGTGAAACTCATACTCGAAGCGACGTTAGCAGAAGCTGAATATCCTCAGGCATCTTGCTTTCGAAACCCAGCTTTTCACCGGTAACAGGGTGAATAAACCCCAGCGACACGGCGTGCAAGGCTTGCCTTTCAAAATAGGACTGATTTGGTCCAAATTTAAATGCTTTTCGTCGATTATTATAAGTGGAATCGCCTATTAATGGATTGCCGATATGTGCCATATGGACGCGCACCTGGTGCGTCCTGCCTGTTTCCAACCGGCATTCCACCATTGCCGCGTCCTTGAACTGTTTGATCGTGCGATAATGGGTTACCGCATGCTTTCCCTTGCCTTCGGGTAGCACCGCCATTTTCTTACGGTTTGTGGTCGAACGACCGATCTGGGTCCGGATTGTACCGGCGGGCGGGGTCGGATGGCCGGCGACAACTGCGAGATAGCGCCGTTCGATGTCGTGCGCTGCAAACAACCGGGCGAGCCCTTCATGAGCCTTGTCGGTCTTAGCAACAACCAGCAGTCCCGATGTATCGCGATCGATGCGATGGACGATTCCCGGGCGTTGAACGCCGCCTATCCCCGAAAGCTTCCCTCTGCAATGATGGAGCAAGGCGTTGACAAGCGTGCCATCGCTATGGCCGGCAGCCGGATGGACCACCAAACCTGCGGGTTTATTGACCACAATCAGGTGTTCATCCTCAAATACAATGTCGAGGTCTATCTCCTGAGCCTGCGCTTTATCAGGCAGCGGGGCAGGGACGGTTAATGTGAAAGGTTGGCCCTCGAACTTCTTGCTCGATGCGTCTGTCACGGGGCGGCCAGCGACCAACAGTGCGTTGTCGTCGACCAAGGCTTGGATGCGCGCACGCGACAGGCTGGGAATGGCTTCCGCCAGCGCACGGTCCAATCGTCCCGGGCCCAATATGCCGCTATGGGTAGTTTCTAGCCCCTCCATATCCTAGATGTGGGAAATGGCTGTGATTTTATCAAGTTGCATCAAGGCGGAATTGCTGGATTGGGCGTCAAAAGCTGGAACAGAGGAAGTTTGTGGCTTGCTTTTGGGTCAAGGGAATGAAGTTGAGCAGGCCGTGCTGACGCAGAATGTTGCAGAGAGCAGAACTCGCCATTTTGAGATAGACCCCAAAGCGTTGCTCGCTGCGAACAAGGCTAGTCGCAGCGGCGGCCCGCAAATCGTCGGCTATTTTCATTCGCATCCTGACCCTGTCGAGCCAGTTCCATCGGATATGGATATCGCATCAGCGGCGAACGATGGACGGTATTGGCTGATCATTGGTTGTGGTGAGGTCAAAGCATGGCTCCCTCGCCCTGATGGCGACGGCAAAATTGAAGCTTTTGAACCCGTTGCGATTATCGAGGGTTGAATCGTTGCCTCGCAGGGTCCATTGCGGCTGACGTCATGACCAAAAGGGGTATTGTCTGACCATGTCCGACACGGAACTCGATCTTGCTGCTTTGCTGTGTTCGCGCCTTTGCCACGATTTGTTGAGCCCTGTGGGCGCAATGAATAATGGTCTTGAGCTGTTGGCAGACGAACATGATCCAGAAATGCGCAAACGGTGCATGGATCTTTTGGCGGAGAGCGCCAATTCGGCCGCGGACAAACTCAAATTTTTCCGTTTGGCTTTTGGAGCCGCAGGGGGTTTCGGTTCTGAAGTCGATCCCATGGAAGCCAAAGCGGTTATCGAACCATTGGTAACCGGAGACGGTCGCACTGCGCTCCATTGGGGTGTGCCCGCTGGCTTGATGCCTAAAAAAGCGGTCAAAGTGCTGCTCAACTTGGTGCTGATTGCGAAAGATGCGCTGGTGCGCGGTGGTGAGCTCCACGTCGGAGCCGAAGGTCGCGAAAACGAGCAAGAAATTGTTATTCGCGCCACCGGCCCTCGCATCATTATGGACCAATCTGTACGCGATGCCCTTACCGGGGAACTAACCGAAAGCCAGATCGATTCCCGAACTGCTGCGGCGTGGATGGTGCGGGGTCTGTGCGCCAGCAATGGCGGTTTGGTCCAAATTGCGGCGCCTGACGAAACCCAGATTGTAATCGGCGCGATCGTCCGCTGAGCAAGGCTTCGCGGGGCAGGGTGTAAAGCCCTTTTTAACCAAGATATTCCATAAAGCCGCTCTACTTTTATGGCAGGGCACTTTGGATGGATGATCTGCGCGAAGAGTTTATCGCGGAAACACGGGAAACGCTGGAAATTCTGGCGGGTCAGCTGGTCCAATGGGAGAAGGATCCAAGCGACAAGAGCTTGATCGATAGCGCCTTCCGTTTCGTCCATACCGTTAAGGGAAGCTGCGGCTTCCTGGATCTGCCGAGATTGCTGCGGCTTAGCCATGCGGCTGAAGAATTGCTGAGCCATGCCCGCGACGAACAGATTGTCGTTTCGTCTGACATGGTCACCGCCGTACTTGCTGTAATTGATCGCATTTCTGAGCTTACCGAAGCGTTGGAGAGCGGGGAGCCGGTATTCGATAATGATGCCACTCTCATCGATGCGATGCTCGCCTTCCTTCCGGACAAAGGTACTCCTGCGATACCAGCGGCGGCGATCCGTCAATTGCATCAGGATGAGCCGGGTGAAGCCATCGACGAGGCAGCAAGCGCATCAAAGACCCGAACGGTGCGCGTTTCGCTGACCTTGCTCGACAAGCTGATGAACGGGATTTCTGATCTGGTGCTGGCACGCAATGAGGTATCGCGCCAGTTGCGCCGGGTCGGATCGGACAATGAAATTGATCAAGCCTTTGGTCGATTGTCATCGACGGTCGCAGAAATGCGCGATGCCATTGGCATGATGCGGATGCAACATATTGATCGGTTGTTCTCTACACTGCCGAGATTGCTGCGCGATATCTGTATCGAACTAGGCAAGCAGATCGAACTGACGGTCGAGGGTAGTGAGGTGGAGGTCGACCGCGAAATGGTCGAGGCGTTGCGTGATCCGCTAACGCACATTTTACGCAATGCCGCCGATCACGGTATCGAAGATCCCGAACAGCGTCGCTCCGTCGGCAAGGATCCGGTGGGGCATATCCGCGTTGTCGCCCGTCAATCAGGCAACCAGATCCTGATTGAAATCAGCGACGACGGTCGCGGTATCGATGTCGAGAAGCTTGGCCAAAGAGCAATTGCTCGCAAATTGCTAACCAACTCACAATGGCAGAATATGCCCGAACGCGCCAAATTGGAGACGATTTTCGCGCCAGGTTTGTCCACTGCAGAGGCTGTCACGTCCATTTCCGGCCGCGGCGTGGGCATGGATGTTGTGCGTACCAACATGCATGCAATCGGCGGTTCAATCGATCTGGAAAACAACGAAGGCCAAGGGCTTAAAATCACGTTGCGTTTGCCTTTGACGCTATCGATTATCGCCGGGTTGTCATTGCGCGCCGGCGGGCAGATTTACGGCATTTCACGATCGGCGGTTGTCGAGATTGTTTCGGTTACGAATCGTTCGGTAGAAATTGAAGAGATAGGCGGGATGCCGGTTGCCAAAGTGCGCGGGGAAAGGCTGGCCTACGCCAAACTGGAAACGATCCTTGGTGTTGCCGAAATGGAAGACAGCCAGTCGGCACGTTCGCTGGTGATTATCAAACCGGCAGTTGGCGCAACCTTTGCGCTCGACGTCGAAGCGGTGGTCGATAATGAAGAGCTTGTGGTCAAACCGGGCGCGCCGCTCATCATGGCAACAGGGCTTTATGCCGGCACATCGCTCCCCGACAATGGAAAGCCGATGCTGCTTCTCGATGCCAGCGGCTTGGCGGCTGAGATCGGTGTTGAGCAGGAACTGTTCGAAATGGCAAATCGCAACCAGGTTACCGATGCCGAGCAGAACAAGCAGGATGCCGACTCCGGCCTGCTATTCCAGACACTGGATGGAACCGTGCAGGCCATCCGCCTCGCAGTGGTTGACCGCATCGAAGATGTCGACGGCAGTGCCTTCCACCAAGTCGGTGGTCGCTTGTGTGTATCGGTGGAGCAGGTGCTTTATGATGCCAAGGGGCTTAAGACGCTTCCCGATGCTGGAGCTACCGTTAAGATGCTTCGCTTGTCGGACGGAAGCACGAGCGTTTTTCTAGCTGTTGCTGATGTTATCGATATTTTTGCTCTCGACCGCGAAATTGCTCCATCGTTGCTGCCCGAAGTTTATGAGGGCATTGTGCATGTCGATGGAAAGCCGGTTGAAGTCCTCAACAGCTACAGCTTCTTTGAAGCCCTTCCCGGCGAAAATCCTACAGGCATCTCGCAACGGCCATTATGCTTTGTCGATGCGTCATGCGACGATGGCTGGGCCCAAAACATATTGGCACCGCTGCTTTCGGCATCGGGATATGAAGTCAGCTTCGATCCCACCGACCAATCGCGCGCTGCGGTTGTGCTAGCCAATGGTGCCAATACTCAAAAAACAGTAGGCGACGGACGCGTGGTTGCGCTTCGAGACAGTCTTCAAGTGAAGGACGAAGAACGCGGGTCGATTTATCGATACGATCGATTGGGGCTGCTATCCGCGATCGAATCCAAAATTGCAGGAGCGCGGTAAATGGAAAAGCTGTTCCTGATTGCGGAAATTGCCGCAACGCCTGTCGCCATATGTTGTGACCACATTGAATCGGTCGTTAGGGTGAACGAGGTGGTGAACGTCCCGCGCGCCGATCCGGTCATCGCTGGTCTCTTCTCTATGCGTAGCCGGGTATTGACGCTGATCGATTGCCAGTATCGGATCAGTGGCACGCAAAAGCCGTTTGAGAGAGGTTGTCCAGCGGTAATCGCCTCGATCAATGGGCACAGTTTTGGGCTGATAGTTGATCGCGTGCGCGACGTTGTTTCTGTATCTGATGATGCGGTCCTTGCCGCAACGCGCCTCGATCCGAAATGGTCAGGCCTGTGTAGCAGATTGGCTGAAATTGAAGATCATTTGGTGATGATTCTCGATCCCGAGAAACTGGTTTCGACTGACCAGCGCGCTGCGGCTTGAGCGAAACAAGCCGAGCCTACTTTTTATCGAACCGACTTTCGCGTTAACCGGACAATAAGAGGCCATCATTATCCTCGACCGCACTGGATCAAGGAGTGAAATGTGATGAAGACCTGCCTTATCGTCGATGACAGCAAGGTTATCCGGAAAGTGGCCCGCCACATCCTGGAAACACTGCAGTTCGAGGTCGATGAGGCGTCGGACGGCAACGAGGCACTCGATCAATGCGCGGCGCGTGAACCGGACGTAATCCTGCTCGATTGGAATATGCCGATCATGAGCGGAATGGATTTCCTTCGCGCCTATCGCGCATCGCAAAATTCCGCGGCCAAGGTTATTTTCTGCACCACCGAAAATGGTATCGCGCATATTCAGGCGGCAATCGATGCCGGTGCGGACGAATATGTGATGAAGCCGTTCGACCGCGAAACGCTTGAGACAAAGCTGCAACTGGTTGGTTGCATCTGAAGCGACAGCCATGCGTGCTTCGCTCCCACAATTGAGTGCACCTACGAGTGCTTTTGAGCGTCCGATAAAGGTCCTGCTTGTCGACGACAGCAACGTCGTGCGGTCTATTTTTTCGCGCATGCTTGGCGAAAATGACGAGATCGAAATTGTAGGTGAAGCAGCCAATAGCGCCGAAGCCTTGCAACAACTGAGCCGCCTTCGGGTTGATATCATCCTGCTCGATATCGAAATGCCCGAACGCTCGGGCCTCGATGCACTTCCTGAGATATTGGAGGCAGGCAATGGTGCTCGCGTGCTCGTTGTATCCTCCTTTGCCGAGGAGAATGGCCCGGCCGCTATTCGCGCTCTCGAACTGGGTGCATGTGATACGCTCGCTAAGCCGGGACGTTTTGGATTTGCCGGGCGTTTCCCGGACATGCTTGTCGACAAGGTCGTCAGGTTGGGCAGTTCCATCCGCAAGGTTTCTGCACGCAGTTTACGGGACGAGGGCGATTGCGCGTCGTATGAACCCAGCGGGGAAATTCCTGCGCCCGAATGCATTGCAATAGGGGCATCGACCGGCGGCATTCCGATCATCTACGAAATTGTTCGAAACCTGCCGGATGAGCTTGTCTGCCCCATTTTCATTGCGCAGCATTTGCCCGAAGCATTCATGGAATTTTTTGCTCGCCAGTTGTCTGCGCAAACAAACCGACGCGTTTGCGTACCCCATGCAGGCGAAGAGATTATGGAGCGGACAATATACGTCTCTCCGGGCAATGCGCATCTCACCTGTGCGCGCGTTGGCTCGCGTCGAAAAATACAACATCTCGAACATTATGCCGGCAGTCGGTACAGTCCCTCGGTCGATGCGCTGTTTGAATCTGTTGCCCAAGTTTATGGTGATACAGCGTTGGCCCTGGTCCTGAGCGGCATGGGCAATGATGGCGCGACCGGTGCGCAGCAATTGTTCCGTCAAGGCGCGCGCATCATTGTGCAAGACGCCGACAGTTCGGTTGTTTGGGGAATGCCGGGCGCCGTTGCCAAAGCTGGTTTGGCGACTGCCGTCATGTCGCCGTCGCATATCAGCCGGCTTTTGGCCCGGGCGGTTACGTCGTGACAGTCTCGGTGCCGACGCGCGCAATCCAGAAACTATCCGAATTGCTTGCGCGCGAAACCGGTCAGCAGTTGCTCGCCAATAGGCACTGGCGCGTGGAGATGGCACTCAAGCCACTGATGCGGAAACATTCGATACCCAATATCGAAATGCTCGCATCCATTCTTGACGGCGACGGCGAGCCCGGACTTTTGAAAGAATGCGTGGAATCCATGGTAAACAACGAAACATGCTTCTTTCGAGACCAGGCTAATTTTGCGCTTCTGACCGGGCCGGTCATGGATTCGCTGCGAGATGCACGAAGCAACAGCAAAAGGTTACGTATCTGGTCTGCCGCTTGCTCGACTGGGCAAGAGCCTTATTCGCTTGCGATGTCTTTCCTTGAAAATGCCGAGAAATGGCGTGGCTGGAACATCCAGATCTTGGCTACCGACATCTCGACCATGGCACTGGGTAAGGCGCGAAAGGGCCAATATTCCCAGTTCGAAATTCAGCGCGGCTTACCGGTAATGCTGATGCTCAAATATTTCGACCAAGTCGACGGCGATTGGCTGGCCAAGCCAGAAGTTCGCAAAATGGTGAACTTCGCCCAGCATAACCAGCTCGATAGCGCCCGCCATCTTGGGCAATTTGACATCATACTCTGCCGGAACATGCTGATGTATCTCTGCGAAGGCAAAAGGCGAGAAGTGCTGGATAAGCTGACATCGGCATTGGCATCGGAAGGCGTTCTGATGCTCGGCGCGGCTGAAACGGTGATCGGGCAAACAGATAAGTTTTCCGCATCTAAGGAGTTCCGCGGCTTCTACATTCATTCCAAGAATGCGGGCTCTGTGCCTTTAGCGCATAAAAGGATTGCGGTGTAAGCGGCCCTTGCATCCGTTTGCGCGGCGCTTATGACGGGCATATGATCTGGTATCCGTCCCCGAATTTCGGTGAGCGCACTTTGCCCATCACCATGCTCGTCCTGCATTATACCGGAATGAAAAGCGGTCCGGAGGCAGTCGAATTGCTGGCCAATCCAGCTTCCAAGGTCTCGGCGCATTATGTCGTCGAAGAAGATGGGCAGATTATCCATATGGTGCGTGAGGAACACCGCGCGCAGCATGCCGGAGTATCCTATTGGCGCGGCGTGACCGACTGCAACAGTGCAAGCATTGGTATAGAAATCGTCAATCCGGGCCACGAATGGGGCTATCGCCCATTTCCGGAAGAGCAAATGGCCGCACTGGTTCCCCTTGTGGCCGAAATAACCAGAACCTATGGAATTCCAGCGCGTAATGTAGTGGGGCACAGCGATGTCGCGCCCGCGCGCAAGGAAGATCCGGGTGAGCTTTTCGACTGGGAGAGGCTTGCAAAGGTTGGCCTCGCCATTCCCCGTCCGACGAAGAATTTGGTCGATCCCGGTTGGGGTGATGCGGCGTTTCTTTTGGCATTGGAACGCTATGGATATGGGATCGCTGACGGGCCCAAGGCTGTGGTTGCGTTCCAGCGTCGTTTCCGTCCCGAAAGGGTCGATGGCATCATTGATGGGCAATGCCGTGCAATATTGTGGAGCCTTCTATTGGAACATGAAGGCGGACCTGCTATCGGCTGACGCGCCAGAGGGCCGGGCGACCGCCGGCATTTCGCTTGCGAGGTGCGGGAGGAAAGTCCGGGCTCCAGCGAGGAACGGTGCCGGATAACATCCGGCTGGGGTAACCCAAGGGAAAGTGCCACAGAAAGCATACCGCCATGGCTTTGGCCGGGTAAGGGCGAAAGGGTGCGGCAAGAGCGCACCGCGCGGACGGCAACGTCAGCGGCATGGCAAACCCCACCGGGAGCAAAATCGAATAGGGGCGGCACATGGCATCCTCCTGCCAGTCGCCCGGGTTGGTTGCTTGACCCTGCACGCAAGTGTCGGGCTAGAGGAATGGTCGCCTATCCCCGTCAGGGGTGGACAGAACCCGGCTTACAGGCCCTCTGGCGCCTTTTTCCAGTACAGATAGATGCCGCCCAACAGGACGAGAATGATGGCTTCTACCACCATGGGCTCGATAACTTTTGGGCCGATCCCATCGATGGCGAGGCTGATGAAGCGGCCCAGCAGCGCCAGCGCTGGCAGCAACCAGGTCGCCAACAACCAAGTCGCGCTGCGTTTCCAAGCGGCTACCAATGCAAATATGCCGATTGCAAGGAACAAGCCCCCGATATCCGCTCTGATATTGGCGGCACCGATCGCGCCAATCGCCTTGATGCCACGCGCCGCTTCCAAAGACGCAACATCAAACCAGTGCTGGTTGAGCGCTGTTATCGAAAGCAAGCCGATTATGGCCACCAATAGGCGCGAAACCCCCATCATCGCTTAACCCTTCTTTTCATTTACTTATTGGCATATTTATGGTTTTCTCTGTGCAGAGGGTAACTTCTGCGGAGGGGAAAGCAAATGTCTTTAGTTGATCGAGCAAAGAACATCCTTCTCAATCCCAAGTCTGAATGGGATGTTATCGCTAAGGAGTCAGCCACCGTCGGCGGGCTTTTCACTGGATATGCTGTACCATTATCCGTGCTGCCGGTTGTCGGTTCGGTAATTGCAATGGGGCTTTTGGGTATCGGTGCAGGATCACTGGCGCCTTTGGGTATCGCCTCTGTCGGCGTCTGAATTGCCGCAGGCATGGCAGCTGTCGGTATGGTCCTCGGGCTAGTTATGCTGTGGTTGATGAGCTTCATCGTCAACGCCGTCTCACCCAGTTTCAATGGCAAATCGGACATGGTGAGCGCGACCAAATTGATGGCCTATGCCTCGACGCCTTCATGGATAGGAGGGCTGATCGCGCCATTTCTTGGACCCGTCGGTGGGTTGGTATCGCTCGCTGCAATCGCCTATGTCGTCTACCTGATTTATACCGGAATTCGGCCAGTGATGGAGGTGCCCGCTGAAAAGGTCGCTGGCCTGACAGTCGTCATCATCCTGATCTACATCGTGCTTTCTATGATCCTGACGATGTTTATTGGCGCAATGTTGATTACCTCGCTTTTCGGCGGTGCCATGATGGCGGGCGCAACCAGCATCTGATTTTGCAGATTTCAACCTAGCATCCGGGCCATGCCATCGCTACAGCGGCGGCATGGCCCGATCTTCTAGAAGCAATGACTGGGGATTCCCCCGTTGGCGTGGATATGGTTCCAAGCGCGAAACGCAGGCCGTCCGCCTGTGCGATCGGGTGGGGTGTGACCGGCAGGGCAATTGCCCTGCGCCCAAATCCCCCAATAGTCCGGAACGATGGATGTTCTGCGAGGAACATGCGGCCGAATATAATAAGGGGTGGGATTACTTTGCCGGCCTGACTGCCGAGGAAGCCGCGAAGCGCGAAGCCGACGAGAAGCGCGATTCGAGCGGTTACCGGGAATCGGCGCATTATGGCTGGGTCGGCCCCGGTGATGGCAGCCGCAGCCGCGATGAAATGCGCGCGCTCGAACTACTCGGCCTCGATCCTGACGCCGATTTTGATGAGGTCAAAAAGGCCTGGCGCAAAATTGCGAAGGAAACCCATCCGGATGTGCGGCCCAACGATGCCGACGCTGCAAAGGCATTTCAGGCAGGGCAGGCGGCATTCGATGTATTGCGAGCCGCAGAAGAACGTCGCGCCTGGAAAGGCTGACAGCGTTCAGGCGATGCGCGCAGCCGTTTCTCGGATCAGCGCAATCATGTTTGGAATACCCTGCGTCCGGTTCGAACTGAGCTGGTTCTTGAGGTCGAACGGTTCAAGCGCAGCTTCAATGTCGGTTGTGCCGATTTCCTCAGCCGACTTGCCTTCGACCGCTTTCAGGACCAGCGCGATGATGCCCTTGGTGATTGCGGCGTTGCTATCCGCAAGAAAGCTTAGCTGGCCGTTTTCATTTACCGGGTAAACCCAGACACTCGCCGAGCAACCGCGCACCAGCGTGGCATCGGTCTTCAAGGCATCGGGCATCGGGGGCAGGGCCTTGCCAAGATCGATCAGCAGGCGATAGCGATCATCGCCATCGAGAAATTCATATTCTTCGTAGATTTCGGCCAGCGCAGTCATGGTTGCTGCGCTTATGGCCTTGGCGTTCAGATATCAATGCCTGCGGCAATGGCTTCCAGCTTTTTGACGCGTTCCTTGAGGTCGGCGACTTCGATGCGCGAAACCGCGGACGGCGCTCCATCATGGTTGGGTCGGTGCTGGCTTTCCATTTCCATTCGCTTCAATTCGATCCAATCGCGCCATCCGCGCAGGCTGGCAGCGGCAATGATGCCAACGGTGGCCAACGCCAGGATGCTGATGGTCAGGTAGAAGCTGGGGTCCTGTGGCATGGTCCTTCCTTCCTTCGATGATTAGCGATCGCGCAAGGCTTCAATTTCGCGGCTGACGTCCAGCGCGCTGCTGTTATCGGTTGCGATGCGCTCAAGCACCTTGATGCGTTCTTTGAGCTCGGTGATTTCGTTTTGCAGCGCCTGTGTATCCGCATTGCCGATCAGGCGTTGGGTCTTGTTGCCCAGCATGTCCTTATCTTCAACGATACCATATTTGGCTTGCTGCTTGCTTTGGATGATCTTGCCGATCGTGATGATGGCAATGATCGCAACCACCATCGTAAAAGGGTCTCCGATCATTTGATTACTTCCTTTTCATGCGATGGTTCCAAATTCAGAGGTGTCGTGCGCAAGGCTTCGATTTCCTTGGCCAGGCTATAGCCCTGGTCAGTGACGATGCGTTCAAGCACTGCCACGCGATCTTCCAGACGCCCCTTGTCAGCGGCATATTGGGCCGCTTTTTCGGCAATATTCTGTGCATCCAGCTCCATCTGGCGCTCTTTCATCTTGAGCCATGGCCGGAAAATGGCACCGGCAAAAATTGCCAGCATGCCGCAACTGATTCCGAGTATCGGGATCAATGCGAATATGGTGTCTGGGCTCATTTTCCGGTCCTCAGTTCGTTGGGCCGCGCAGGGCTTCAATTTCGGAAGTCAGGCGATGGGTATCGTCAACGACGATCTTCTCGACACTGGCGAGACGATCCTTGATGGAACCCAACTCGGCGCGCAGTTGCGCATTTTCCTGGCTGAGAAGGCGGACGCGCTCGAGGGCTTCCTGGTCGTTCTTAGGGTAAACCTGCTGGCCCCAGGCGCCGTCCAGCGGATAGCCATTTTTGATACGCAGCCATGTGGTAATCACCCAGCCGGCAGTCCCGACTACAACAATCAAAGTGATTGGCAGAGACAGTCGCATGAGCGTTTCGCCAAGAGTTGGATCCATGATTTCCTCCACTAACCTTACCGGAGTTGTTCTATTTCTTCCGACAATCTGTGCGACTTGTCGGTGACGATGCGTTCCAAAACTGCGACCCGTTCTTCCAGACGGCTGACTTTGCCCTGCAGGGCTTCATTTTCGTTGGTCAGCAATCCGATCTTGCGCTCTGCATCCGGCAGCTTCTGGTCTGTCTTGCCGCCCCACTCGTCTTCGAGCGGGTAGCCATGTCGTGCGCGTATCCAATTGTTCAAAATCCATCCGCCATAACAAATGGCGATGATTGCGATGACAAAGGTCGGTCCTCCCCAGTTCATCGTCGGTCTCCCTCTAACATCCTAATCAGCGCAGGCTTTCGATTTCGTCGGCTAGCTGCTTGTTATTGCTGACGTAAAAGGTTTCCATGTCAGCAAGGCGACGGTCGATTTCGCGGAAGCGCGAACGGATGTCGCGGGTGGTACGGGCAGGGGACTGGCGGACACCCTGCCAGAATTTCTGCTCTTCCTTGTCTGCTGAATACAGGTGGATCGGCTTGTTATCGGCCATCCAGGCGGTGATCCAGTAGGCGATCAGCGTCCAGGGGAAGCCGCCCATCAGGGTCAGCATCACTGCGCCCAATCGAACCCAGAGGACATTGACCCCTGTATAGTCCGCAATCCCTGCGCAGACGCCTTTCCATTTCCCGTTTTGCTTATCGAGATAGAATTTGGTGTGCATGCCGGACATCTCAGTTCTTCCTCTCTAGTCGGCGAATATTGTCGAGCTGGGCATATTCTTCGCTCTCATGGTCAAGGCGGCGAGGATGCCAGTCAGGATTGTCAGCAGCAACAAGGCGTTCCACCGTGTCGAGCCGTTCTTCAAGCCGGCGGGCCAGCTCGTGCATGTCTCCAAGCATGCGTTCGTCATCATTGGTCAGCGTCGCTGCAGTCTTCCACTTGGTGACATAGTGCATGATCAGCCAGGGAAGCCCGATGAAGAGCATTCCGACGACAAAAATTGGTACGAGGATATCTTCCATCTGGTCAGCCCTTCTTCATAGCTTTTTTCATGGCTTCGAGTTCGGCATCGACTTCGTCGATCGCATTAAGCGCGTCGATTTCCTCACCCAATGTCTTGGGTCCGTCGGCGCCGATGGCGAGGGCATCTGCATAACCCTGCGCTTCATCGACCCGGCGTTCGAGATCGTCGAACCGGCTGAATGCATCGCGGACCTTGTCACCATTATACATGGTGCGCAGCTTGACCTGGTTTTCGGCGCTTTCGAGCCGTGTCATCAACGCGTTCTGGCGGGCGCGGGCATCGATCAGCTTTTTCTGCAGCTTATGGATGTCTGCCTCTGATGCCTTCAGCGCATCGTCAAGCACGGCGACTTCGGAACGAAGCTGGTCTGCCATGTCGACTGCTTTCTTGCGTTCGACCAACGCAGCCTTGGCCAGATCTTCACGATCCTTTGAAAGTGCGAGCTGGGCCTTGTCCGTCCAGTCGGCCTGGAGATGGTCAAGCTTCGCGATATGGCGCTGCAGCTCTTTCTTGTCGGCGATGGTGCGCGCGGCAGAGGCGCGAACCTCTACTAGTGTTTCTTCCATCTCCATGATGATCATGCGGATCAGCTTCGCCGGGTCTTCCGACCTGTCGAGCAGGTCGGTGACGTTGGCGGCGATGATATCGCGTGTCCTGGAAAAAATGCCCATTGGGTAACTCCGGAAATTGAAACGATCGATCGATTTATACTCTGCTCTAAAAGGGGGGACCGGGGCAAGCTCGGTTAGGGGAGCTGGGGGTGAGCTTTCGCGCCCCGGTCGACGGCGTGTGGGGTCAGGCAAGATAGGCACTAACGCCGACAGGCCGGTAGGACTGTTCTGCTGCATGGTGGCTGGCATCTTTCTGCTGAATGACAAAGGACGAAAGCCCGAATGCGATAAGAAGCAGCATCGAGATCGACGCGCCGACGATTGTTCCTGTCGGCTGCTGGGTTTCGGTCTGGTGTAGCTTTTGCATTTTCTTCCCTCTTGGTTTCGGCCTTTGTGTGGCTTGCCAAACATATAGCAGGAGGCGTGCCAATTTCAGGAAATGGCCTTTTTCTGCGGTTTTCGTCACGATATCGGCGAGATTATCGCTTTGAGCCTAGGTAAATGTTGCCAAATGATGGTGAAATATGCCAATAGTGCGGAATGGAACGAGGGGTTCAATTCATTGGGCAATCTTCAGCCTTCCTCGATGCTGTCGAGCGGGCGAGCCGAGCTGCGCAATTGAACCGCCCGGTATTGGTAATTGGTGAGCGAGGAACCGGCAAGGAACTGATAGCCGAACGCCTTCACCGACTCAGTTCACGGTGGGATGGCCCGCTGGTTACGATGAACTGCGCCGCTTTGCCTGAAACACTGATCGAGGCGGAGCTTTTTGGACATGAAGCGGGCGCCTTCACCGGCGCTACACGTGTGCGTGAAGGACGTTTTGAGGAAGCGCATGGTGGAACCCTGTTCCTCGACGAACTCGGCACATTGAGCATGGGCGCGCAAGAACGCCTGCTGCGCGCAGTCGAATATGGTGAAGTCACGCGCATCGGCTCTTCAAAACCCGTCCGGGTCGATGTGCGAATTGTCGGCGCGACCAATGAAAGCCTGCCAGACATGGTCGATCGCGGCAAATTCCGCGCCGACCTGCTTGATCGCCTGAGTTTCGAGGTGGTCACTCTGCCGCCGCTTCGCGTGCGCGAAGGCGATATTGAGGTGCTTTCCGAATATTTCGGCAGGCGCATGGCAACTGAACTGGGCTGGGATGGCTGGCCCGGATTTGGTCCTGTCGCGCGCCGTGCGATGGAAAATTACAGTTGGCCCGGCAATGTGCGCGAGTTGCGCAATGTCGTCGAGCGCGCAGTCTATCGCTGGAATGATCCCGGTCAGCCGGTCGATTATGTACAGTTTGACCCGTTCGAGAGCCCGTGGATTCCAAAGGCCATGCCGTTGTCGGCATCACGCGACGATGAAAGCGGCGGAGGCTTGGCCAATGGCCAAGCCAATGGTGACGGGGCCACACGCCATTCGACAGACTTCACCGCATTGAATGAAGCCGCGATCAAGGTGGGTGATTTCAGAGCGACGACTGAAGCCTTTGAAAAGGCGTTGCTTGAGCAGGCACTGGCACAGAACCGGTATAACCAGCGCCAGACCGCCAAGGCGCTGAACCTGACCTACGACCAGTTACGCCATAGCCTCAAGAAGCATGATTTGCTGGGATAAGACCCTAATTTTTAGCGACTACCAACCGATAGCCCACGTCGAGTGCATCAATTTCCATGAGGTGGCCATAACGCCGTTCCCACGTGCCATTGGTCAGATCAGCCTCCAGCTGCTGTAATGCTACGTTCGCGCCGTCAATCTTCCAGAAAGACGACATGCCCTTGCGAATGACCGGATCAAGATATGCCTTTGGCCGCTGCCAATAGGCGTAAAGGAAACCATCGCTGCAGTCATGTGGCACCAGTACAGGCGTAATCGAGACCGGCCCCATCCAGCGCGAATAGTCTGCCATTTGCGGCATCTGTCCTTGGTCGAGTTCTACAAGCTGCGGAAGATAGTCTGTCAGCCAGCATCCGCGATGCGAAGGATCGAACGTCAACAGCACGATGGGGCCACGCGTCACCCGCCGCATTTCGACCAGCCCTGCGGCCTTGTCAGGCCAATGGTGGATGGTCAGGACTGCCATTGAAGCGTCGAAGTGCTTGTCAGGATATGGCAATTTGTCCGCAGTGCCTTGAATGGCGGGCGCTGCCCCCGGCTCGCGCTGAGCAATCATTTCGGCAGATGGTTCGACAGCAACAACCTCGCGATCTTGCGGCTCATAACTACCTGTACCGGCGCCGACATTTAGCACTGACCGGGAGTCCCCCAACGCGGCATGTATGTACGCCCCAATCCGCGGATCAGGGCGTCGCAAGTTAGCGTAATCAATGCCTATCTGGTCATAGTAGGCATTGTGTTCCATCTGTCAGTCAAAGCCTACAAAAGTAGCCGCCTCTTCCACCGACTTGCGCGGGGGTACGACCGAATTGGACGGAAAATCCATATCGGGCCATCCCAAAGCGATGCTCTTCATGATGACTTGGTCGTCGGCAATCCCGGCATGTTCGCGGACAACCGGGGATTGCATGATGCCCTGGCTGTTTATCACGGTCCCAAGCCCGCGCGACCAAGCGGCGTTGACCAAGGCGGTCGCGACCGCACCGCAATCGAATGGGGTATCGTCGCTGCCATCCAATACCTTGTCATAGGTAATGATGACGCAAACCGGGGCATCGAACTGGCGGAAGCCGCGCAATACCCAATCCTGCCGTTTTTCGGCATCATCGCGTGCAATGCCCATCGCGCCGAACAGTTGTTTGGCGACCTCAACCTGGCGCTCGCGATGCTTGCCTTCGAAAGCCGAGCCGGTGCGGAATTCGCGCGATTGCGGAACCCCGGCAAGCATGCGTTCGGTATTCCCGCGGCGAATACGATCTAGCGGCTCCCCCGTGATGACATAGAAATTCCATGGCTGGGTATTCATCGAGGAAGGCGCGCGCATCGCGAGCGTCAGGATCTCTTCGATCAACTCCCTCGGAACCGGATCGGGTTTATAACCGCGTATGCTCCGACGGCCGAAAATTACTTCATCATAATTCACAACATCTCTCCCCGTTAAAAAAGGCGGCTCTGAGGCCGCCTTTTTCTCTATTCTGTCTTTGCGTTTAGCCGCCGTTGAAAGCAATCATTGCATAAAGCATCGGCAGCGACAGCAGCGTATTCGTGCGCGAGAAAATCATGGCGCGGGTGGCTGCTGCGGCCTTGGTCGCGTCATCGGCCTCAACCATGCCGAGTGCCTTTTGCTGTGCCGGCCAGATCACGAACCAGACGTTGAAAGCCATGATGAGGGCGAGCCACATTCCAATGCCGATAAGACGGAAGTTCTCGTTTAGCGTAAGCGCGTCTACCAGATAGCCCGCGCGCAATGCGATGATCAGGCCGAAAAGAACCGTCAGCGCAGCACCCCAACGGAAGAAAAACAGTGCGGCAGGCGCAATATGCTTTGACACGCCGGGCTTCAGCTCCGCCGGAACCTTGGGCATGGTCGGGATCTGCACGAAGTTGAAGTAATAGAGCAGGCCGATCCAGAGGATGCCAAAGAAAGTGTGCAGCCAGCGGATGGTCTGTTGTTCCAGATCGCCATTGGCCGGAACCATGAAGATCAACGCAAGAGCGGCAACAAAGCCTACCCCAAGCACCGCGTGCAAGTTACCGAAAAACTTAGCCATAATTCTTCCCCTTTTGGCTTGGTTAACCCGAATGGCGAAAGCCTAGCCAAGCATTGCCTGTGTTACAAGGGGAAGGGTGGGATTGTTTGCTACGGGATTATCCCTGCGGCGGAGTGGCCGGTTCGTCGCCGAGTTTCAAACCATGTTTCAGTAGCATGGGAATGTTCGCCATTGCGAACAGGAATGTGACGATTGTGACGCCCCATACTTTGAGCGTGAGCCAAAGATCGAAGCTCAGAAATGCGCGCATTGCTTCATTGGCCAGTGCCAGGGCCGCGAAAAACAGGCCCCAATTCAGTGAGAGCTTGAGCCAGCCCACTTGGTCGAGGCCGTCATAGGCTGCCTCAAGCACATATTTGAGCAGTGCCTTGCCGCGCATCCATCCGCCGATCAGCAGCAGTCCAAAAAAGGCGTAGATCAGCGTCGGTTTGATCTGGATGAAGCGTTCGTCATGGAACCACAAAGTCAATCCGCCGAAAAACACGCCGAGTGCGGCAGTGAGTTTCAGCATCGGGGAAATCTTGCCGAGCTTCCATTTGGAAACGATGACCGCGATCGTGATTGCGACCATGAACACGCCAGTGCCAATGATGGCGCCCTGTTTCGGGTCCGCATCGGAGTGGCCCAGTTTTGATGCGACGAAAAAGAGGAGCAACGGCCCGAAATCGAGCAGGAAGTTCAGCAGGCCATGTTTCGGCTTTTCAGACGCGGTGCTGGTCGGATTTTCGCTCATGCTGTTCCTGCTATCGCTTTTGCAAGGTCGCGCGCGTCGAACGGGCGCAGGTCCTCGATCGTTTCACCCACGCCTATCGCATGGATGGGAAGGCCGAACTGTTTCGCGGCGGCCACCAAAATGCCCCCACGCGCGCTGCCATCCAATTTGGTCATCACCAGCCCGTTCACTCCGGCAACTTCCTTGAATATCTCGATCTGGCTCAGCGCATTCTGGCCGGTGGTTGCATCGAGCACCAGCACCACATTGTGCGGTGCCGCCGGATTGAGACGCCCCAGCACTCGGCGGATTTTGGCGAGTTCATCCATCAGCTCGCGCTTATTCTGCAGGCGGCCCGCGGTGTCGACGATCAACACGTCGATGCCTTCGGCGGTTGCCTTTTTGACCGCATCGAATACCACACCAGCCGCATCACCGCCCTCTGGCCCACTGACGATGGGTACGCCGATGCGATCGGCCCAGATTTTCAATTGCCCGATGGCTGCCGCGCGGAAGGTGTCGCCAGCAGCAAGCATGACACCATAATCCTGTTCGAGGAACAGATGCGCCAGCTTCGCGATGGTCGTGGTTTTACCGGAGCCATTGACCCCGATAACAAGGATAACCTGCGGGCGCGGAAAGGCATCGATTTCGAGCGGTTGCGCAACGGGGGCCAATATTTCGGCCAGTTCGTCCTCAACGATCTGGCGGATGCCCGCTTCATCAATGCCCTTTTCAAATCGCTCGCTGGCCAGTTTTCCGCGAATTTGCGCGGCTGTTGCCGGCCCAAGATCCGATACGATCAACGCCTCTTCGATGTCGTCGAGGGTTTCGGCGTCGAGCTTGCCTTTGGTTATCAGGCCTGTCAGGTTTTCGGTGAGTTTACTTGACGTTTTCTTGAAACCGCCAAACAGCTTTTCGCGCCAGCCGGGTTTCTCACTCATGCAGTGACTTTCCCTTGCAGCCGTCCATTTTCAAGTCCTTCGATAACAGCCGAAACGATGGCACCTTCGGGCACCTTGCAGTCGAGTTCGACATAGGCGAAATTTTCCGAATGGCCAGATGCACCGCCAGCCTCGACTACAATTTTTTGTGTCGATCCGATCAGCGATGCCAACCAGCCCGCCCGCCTCACGGCAACAGCCTCGCGCAATCGCTTTGCCCGGTCCTTGATTTCGCGCGCAGGCACTTGCGGCATTTTGGCGGCGGGCGTCCCCACTTTTGGCGAATAAGGGAAGATATGTCCGTGAACAATGTCGCACTCATTGACCAATGCCAGGCTATTGGCGAACATCGCCTCGTCTTCGGTTGGAAAGCCGGCGATGATATCGGCTCCAATGGCAATATCAGGGCGTGCGGCCTTCATGCGAGCAACGATTTCGATCGCCTGCTCTCGACTATGGCGGCGCTTCATTCGTTTGAGGATCAGGTTGTCGCCTGCCTGCAAGCTGAGATGGATGTGTGGCATCAACCGCGCCTCGCCAGTGATCAGGTCGAACAGGCGTTCATCGATTTCGACGCCATCGATCGATGACAGCCGCAAGCGGGGAAGGGTAGGCACATGCCGCAAAATCCGTTCGACGAGCATTCCCAGATTGGGCTGGCCGGGCAGATCATGGCCATAGCTGGTGACGTCCACTCCGGTAAGGACGATTTCCGAAATACCGCGATTGACCAGCTTCTGGACATGCTCGATGATTTGCCCTGCGGGCACCGAACGGCTGTTTCCTCGGCCATAGGGGATTATGCAAAAAGTACAGCGATGGTCGCACCCTGTCTGGACTTCGACAAAGGCGCGGGTGTTACCTGAAAATGCGGTGGCCAGATGCGGCGCAGTTTGCCGCACCGCCATGATGTCGCTCACCTGTACTTTGGGACCATCCAGCGCGAACAGAGCGGGCGATTGCTTTTCCATATTTCCGATAACGGCATCTGCCTCTGCCATCGCTTCGAACGTTTGCGGCTCGACCTGCGCCGCGCAACCGGTCACGATGATACGGGCATCCGGTCGTCTTTTCCGCGCCTGCCGAATGGCCTGACGGGTCTGGCGCACGGCTTCGTTGGTTACGGCGCAGCTATTGACGATGACCAGGTTGGATACATCGCCCAATTGCTCTGCAAGCGCATGGCTTTCTGCCAGGTTGAGCCTGCACCCCATGGTAATGATTTCTGGACTGCTCAACCGAACTGGCTCCAGTCGGCGGTGCCTGTGAAGACGTGGGTGGCGGGGCCTTCCATTTCGATCGGCCCACCTTCTTTCCAATCGATGCGGAGCTCGCCTCCAGGCAAGCTAACGCTGACTGGCGACCGCACCCTGCCGCTGCGGATCGCGGCGACAGCGGTTGCACAACCACCTGTGCCACAGGCTAGCGTCAGCCCAACGCCGCGCTCCCAAACGCGCAGCTTTATCGTCTGTTGATCTACAATAGTGGCAACATTGACGTTGATCTTTTCAGGGAACAGCGGATCGGTTTCGATGATCGGGCCTAGCCGTTCGAGGTCGACTTTGTCGCAGTCATCAACGAAGAAAATGGCGTGCGGGTTGCCAACATTGACTGCTATTGGGCGTTCTAATGTTTCCCATCCTACAGGCATATCACGCGTGTCCATCGGCATCGCCAATGGAATCAGCTCCCATTCGAACGCGGGCGGGTTCAGCAATACCGAGGCACTGCTATCCTGCGGGCGCGTCTTCAAAATGCCGGCCATTGTCTCGATATCTGCCGGTTTGGCCAGCAAGGTTGCGACACAGCGCGTTGCATTTCCGCAAGCTTCGACCTCACCACCATCGGCGTTGAAGATGCGCATCTTTACGTCCGCAGTGCTCGAAGGCTCCAACAGGATCAGCTGGTCACATCCGATGCCGGTCCTGCGGTCGGCAATGGCATGCGCGCGCGGCCCAGTCATCTCGACGGGATCGTTGCGGGCATCGATGACAACGAAATCATTGCCCAGCCCGTGCATCTTGTGAAAAGGCGCTGCCATAGCGGCTGCGCATTAGGCGATTGGGCGCCCCTAAGTCCAGCAAAAGCCGGGCAGGGGAATTGAAAGTTACCTAGCCCGCTGCCTGTTTCCTGTTGTCGATCACAAATGCGGGTTGGTCCGTTTCCGGTCGTTCTGCCAGATTGGACGACTTGCGATTGACCAGTAGGTTTTTCTCGGCAAGCAGCTTGCGAACATTTTCGATCGACATGGGCTGGCCAAAATACCAGCCTTGCCCCTTTGTGCAGCCGAGTTCGCGCAGCTTTTCGACCAAGGTCTGTTCTTCGATACCTTCCGCGGTGATCGGAACGCAAAGGCTGGAGCCCAAGCCTGTTATGGCTTTAACAATGGCTGCGCTTTCTGGATTTTCATGCATTGTCGAGACAAAGCTGCGATCGATTTTAATGCGATCGAACGGCAAAGCACGAAGATGCGCAAGCGAGCTGTAGCCGGTTCCGAAATCATCCAGGGCAATCTGGATGCCCTGGTTTTTCAGGCTCCCTACGATTGACTGGGCAAGGCTGAGATTCTTGAACAGCGAACTCTCGGTGATTTCGACTTCAAGCCGATGCGCAGGAAATCCGGTCTCGACAAGGAGTTTCACGATTTTCTGGGCAAGCCAGGGGTCCTTGAGCTGTACCGGTGAAATGTTCACCGCGATGGTGAGTTTGGGGTCCCAGTTCTTCGCTTCCAGCATCGCTTTGCGAATGATGCTGAGTGAAAGGTCAGCGATCATGCCCGTCTCTTCGGCCACGGGAATAAATTCATCGGGTGGAATGAGCCCGCGCATCGGCGACACCCAGCGGGCGAGCATCTCAAAGCCCGCAAGTTCGCCCGTTTCCAAATCGATCTGCTGTTCGAAATAGGGAACGAATTCCTCGTTGGGTATGGCTGACCTAATATCTGCCTCGAGCGAGTTGCGGGTGCGGAGTTCGACTTCCATGCCGTTGTCGAACCAGCAGAATCCGTTGCGGCCATTTTTCTTGGCAGCATAAAGCGCAATATCTGCGCGGCGAATAAGCATGTCGATGCCATCGCAATCCAGCTCTGGCCGGCTTATCCCGATCGAAGCGGTTATGTTGTGATCGGTGTCGCCGATGGTAATCGGGCGAGACAATATTTCGATCAGATCCTCAGCGACGCGATCGACAGTTTCGGGGAATTCGGGTTCGAAAACCATGCATATTCCGAACTCGTCCCCACCCAGGCGGGCGAGAACACTGGAGGGAGGCACAGTATCGCGCATGCGATCGGCTACTTCCCGCAGCAATTGGTCGCCGCTGTCATGGCCGTAAATGTCGTTGACCTTTTTGAAGCCATCAAGGTCGACCATCATGAATGCGACCGATTTACCCCGCCGTGATGCACGGTTGGTGAGTTCACCGGTCTTTTCCTTGATTGCGCGGCGATTGAACAAATTGGTCAGGGGATCGGTAATGGCGAGGTGCTGTGCGCGGACCTCTGCCTGACGGTAAACATCGACTTCTTCGCTAAGTGCGCTGGTACGGCGCCAGATCAGAAGGATGAGTGCGATATTGAGCAAAAGCGCAGAAACCATCGCTTGATCGGTGGTGGTGCCTTTGCCGAAATATTGTGCCACGAGCTGTGTGCCGACCGAACCGCCGATGTAAACAAACATCAGCAAAGCGCCAAAAATGGCAATCGTGCTCGCTCGAGAATTGGCTTGAGCCCTTATGACCTGCCCATCTTCACCAATTTCCGGCCGTTTTTTTCGCGTCGCCCGCATGTTCATTCATTCCCTGAAGCGTTGTTCTTATTGGGATTGAAAGGTCAAAATAAGGTTAATCCGATTAGAATCATTGTCCAAACTAGCCTGCGGTGCGCCCGACAGTCTTTGTGCGCTTGCATTTTTTTGTGAACGCGATTAACGGGCGCTCAGCAGGAGCCATGGCTCCCCCCATTTGATGTGCTGGAACATCATACGCCGGTCAGCGAGGTTTCGCCCACCGGCGTTTTGTGCGTTTCCAGCAGGTTTGACGAAGGAAGTTTGATGTTCGACAAGCTGAGCGACCGGTTGGGAGGCGTATTTGATCGCCTGCGCGGTCGTGGTGCGCTGAACGAAACCGACGTTCGAGAGGCGATGCGCGAAGTTCGCGTTGCCTTGCTCGAAGCCGACGTCGCACTTCCCGTCGCGCGTGAATTTGTCGACAAGGTAACCGAACAGGCCGTCGGACAGTCGGTCTTGAAGTCGGTTACTCCCGGACAGCAGGTCGTCAAGATCGTCAACGACGCGCTTGTCGAGATGCTGGGTTCGGATGCCAGCGAACTGAACCTCGCTGTTGCTCCGCCTGCCATTATCATGATGGTTGGCCTCCAAGGCTCGGGTAAAACGACAACAACTGCGAAAATTGCAAAGCTTCTCAAAGAGAAGGAGCGCAAGAAAGTCCTGATGGCATCGTTGGACGTCAACCGTCCGGCAGCGCAGGAGCAGTTGGCGACGCTCGGTACGCAAGTCGATGTCGCAACCTTGCCGATTGTTGCTGGCCAGCAGCCGGTGGACATCGCCAAGCGTGCGATGCAGGCGGCGAAGCTACAGGGTTTTGATGTCCTGATGCTCGACACTGCCGGTCGCTTGCATGTAGACCAGCAGTTGATGGACGAGATGAAGGCTGTAGCCAACGTCTCGACGCCTCAGGAAATCCTGTTGGTAGTAGATTCGCTGACCGGTCAGGACGCGGTGAACGTTGCGCAGAATTTCAGCGAGCAGGTCGACCTGACAGGTGTCGTGCTCACGCGCATGGACGGCGATGCCCGTGGTGGTGCTGCGCTCTCGATGCGGGCCGTTACCGGAAAGCCGATCAAATTTGCCGGCGTTGGCGAGAAAATGGATGCCATCGAGGCGTTCCACCCGGAGCGTGTTGCCGGCCGCATCCTTGGCATGGGCGACGTGGTCGGCCTTGTCGAACGTGCCGCGCAGGTTGTCGATCAGGAAGAGTCCGAAAAGCTCGCCGCCAAAATGGCGAAGGGCCAATTCGACCTCAACGATCTGCGCGCGCAATTGCGTCAGATGACCAAAATGGGTGGCCTGGGCGCGCTGGCGGGCATGATGCCGGGCATGAAAAAGGCCAAGGCAGCGATGCAGGCTGGTGGCATGGATGACAAAATCCTTGTCCGCATGGATGCGATCATTGGTTCGATGACACCGAAAGAACGCGAAAAGCCGGCATTGTTGAATGCTAAACGCAAAATCCGCGTTGCAAATGGTTCGGGCACCACGGTGCAAGACGTGAACCGCCTCCTGAAAATGCACCAGGAGATGGAGAGCGCAATGAAGCGCATCAAGAAAATGGGCGGGCTCAAGGGCCTCGCGGCGCTGTTCGGCAAGTCCGGAGGTGATCTTGGTGCGACGATGGAGGGAATGCACGGGCTGCCACCCGGATCGCTGCCCAAGGGAATGGGCGGAATGCCCGGATTGCCTGGAAGTGGAGCAGGTGGATTGCCGCCTGATATCGCCCGGTTGTTGAACAAGAAAAAGTAATATTTAACAGTAATACAAAGAATTATATCAGAAAGGTAAAGGTAAATATCATGGCTTTGGCAATGCGTTTGTCGCGTGGCGGTTCTAAAAAGCGCCCCTACTACAAAATCGTCGTCGCCGACTCGCGTGCACCGCGCGACGGCAAGTTCATTGAGCGTATCGGCAGCTACAATCCGCAGCTTCCCAAGGACGATGCAGGCCGCATCATCCTCGATGCAGACCGTGCGAAGCATTGGCTCGCTGCTGGCGCGCAGCCTTCGGATCGCGTTGCCCGCTTCCTCGATGCCGCTGGTGTCAAGGAGCGCAAGGCTTCGGTAAACCCGAAGAAGGGCGAACCCGGCCAGAAGGCAAAGGATCGTGCGGAAGACAAGGCTGCGAAGCTGGCTGAAGCTGAAGAAGCTGCCGCAGCTGCTGCTGCCGCTCCAGCGGTTGAAGAAGCAGTCGCAGAAGAAGCCGCTCCGGCTGAAGAAGTTGCTGCTGAAGAAGCACCCGCAGCTGAAGAAGCCAGCGAAGAAAAGGCTGAGGGTTGATCCTTGGCTGAAAAGACCGTCACGCTTGCGGCCGTTGCCGGTGCGCATCGCGTGACGGGCGAAGTCCGATTGAAGCTGTTCACCGAAAGCGTGGACAGCCTCAAACGGCACAAAAGCTATAATGGCGGCGCACTGACATTGAAGTCGGTGCGTGCGCACAAGGGCGGAGCAATCGCCCGTTTTGCCGAAATCAACGATCGCAACGCTGCGGAGACACTTCGCAGCACATTATTGACCGTGTTGCGCTCAGAACTGCCAGCATTGGCCGACGGCGAATATTATCATAGCGATCTGATCGGGTTGCGCTGCGTCTCTACCGAAGGCGAAGATCTAGGCACCTGCATTTCGGTCGAAAATTTCGGCGCAGGCGATATTCTTGAAATCGAAAAACCGGATGGCAAACGGTTCATGGTGCCCATGAATGCGCAGGCTGTTCCCGAATGGGGTGAGCGGATAGTCGTTGAGGCGGTCTTCGTTCAATGACCTTCCAGGCGCAGATTTTGACGCTTTATCCGGAGATGTTTCCTGGCCCCCTAGGTGTGTCCCTGGCTGGCCGAGCATTGGCCGAAAAGAAATGGACTTGTTCACCTATCCAGCTGCGCGACTTTGCGACCGACAAGCATCGCACCGTTGACGATACGCCTGCCGGTGGTGGGGCGGGGATGGTTCTCAAGGTTGACGTCATGGCGGCAGCGGTTGACCATGCTATTGAAAAAGCACCTGATTTGCCAATCGTGGCGATGACTCCACGCGGAAAGCCAGTCACGCAGGACCGCATTCGCGAATTGGCGAATGGACCCGGAGTGACCATCCTTTGCGGACGATTTGAAGGTTTCGACGAGCGGCTTTTCGATGCCCGACCGCAAATCGAACAGATAAGCATGGGCGATATCATCCTTTCCGGCGGGGAAATGGGCGCTTTGATGCTATTAGACGCTTGCATTCGGCTGCTTCCCGGCGTAATGGGCGCGCCCGATAGCGGGGTTGAAGAGTCCTTTGAACAAGGACTGCTCGAATATCCGCATTACACCCGACCTGCTGAGTGGGAAGGGCGCACGATCCCTGAAGTGCTGCGATCGGGGGATCATGCGAAGATCAAAGCCTGGCGGAAACAACAGGCCGAGACAGATACACGGCTACGCAGGCCAGACCTTTGGGAGCGTTACAAGAACGCTCGGGACTGACCTGCCTCTGGTGTGCAGTATGAAGAAGGAAGAAGACAGGCCATGAACCTGATCCAGACACTTGAGCAAGAGGCGATTGCCGAACTTGCCACCAAGAAGAACATCCCGGAATTCCGGGCCGGTGACACCCTGCGCGTTGGCGTGAAGGTGATCGAAGGTGATCGTACCCGTATCCAGAACTATGAAGGCGTGTGCATCGCACGTTCGAACAAGGGCATGGGATCGAATTTCACCGTCCGCAAGATTTCGTTCGGCGAAGGCGTAGAGCGCGTATTCCCGCTTTACAGCCCCAATGTCGAAAGCATCGAAGTTGTCCGTCGCGGCGCCGTCCGTCGTGCGAAGCTGTACTATCTGCGCGGCCGCACCGGTAAGAAGGCACGTATCGCCGAGCGCCGCGTCAACACTATTACCACCAAACAGGAGGCCGAAGGCTGATCCCGTCTGGTTGCGTTTAACCAAGATACCGAAAGGGCCGGGATCCGCTAAAGGGACCCGGCCTTTTTTCTTGTCCCGATAGCAAGTTCGAATACGAGGAAGTCAAAATGGGTTATCGAGTTGTAGTTGCGGGCGCCACGGGCAATGTCGGGCGTGAAATGTTGAATATTCTGGCGGAACGCGAGTTTCCGGCAGACGAGATCGCGGCCGTTGCATCGTCGCGTTCGGCAGGTGAAGTCATCGAATATGGCGAAACTGGCAAAACGCTCAAAATCCAGAATATCGAACATTTCGATCCCACGGGTTGGGATATTGCCTTGTTCGCCATCGGCTCGGACGCAACCAAGGTTTTCGCGCCGAAATTTGCTGCTGCTGGCTGCACCGTGATCGACAACAGCTCGCTCTATCGCATGGATCCGGATGTTCCCCTGATTGTTCCTGAGGTGAACCCAGACGCGATTGATGGTTACAAGGCGCGTAATATCATCGCCAACCCGAACTGCTCGACCGCGCAGATGGTGGTTGCGCTGAAGCCGCTCCACGACGCTGCGAAGATCAAGCGCGTGGTCGTGGCGACCTATCAATCGGTTTCCGGTGCCGGCAAAGCGGGGATGGACGAACTGTTCGAACAATCGCGCGCGATTTTCGTTGGTGATCAGACCGAGCCGCAAAAGTTCACCAAGCAAATTGCATTCAACGTCATTCCGCACATCGACAAATTCCTGGAGGATGGCTCGACCAAGGAAGAGTGGAAGATGGTTGCCGAGACCAAGAAGATTCTCGATCCCAAGGTGAAGGTCACCGCAACTTGCGTGCGCGTACCCGTATTTGTCGGCCATTCGGAAGCGATCAACATCGAGTTTGAAAACGAGTTGTCTGCGGAAGAAGCGCAAAACATCCTGCGCGAAGCACCAGGCGTCATGCTGGTCGATAAGCGCGAGGATGGCGGTCCGGAGCGTTCGGGAGGGAGGGCCGTCAGTGGAACCGCCGTGTAGGACCCGAGTCCGATTCGGCAATGGGCGAGCAGTTGTCCGTAGCGCGTGATCTGCAGTTCGGCACGTACGAGGCGATAGGTGAAC
>JALREL010000012.1 GCA_023262005.1 Sphingorhabdus sp.
TGAGCGCGTAGATGCCGTGCACCCGCCCGCTGGTGGAAAAGCGTTCCTGATGCCGCCCAACGATGAGGTCGATCGCCACCATATCGGGGACAAGCGTTATATTGGGATTGTCGCGCGCTGCAGCCTCTAACGCCTGTTGCACGGCCCAACCGGTTGCATCATTGACATGGACGATACGGCGATGGCTGTGCCCGCCTTCGCGCGTCAGATGCCAGCTTTCGCCAAATTCGTTGGTCGGCCCGCCCAGATTGAACGGCACGCCAAGCTTTGCCAGCCGATCAATTGCTTTCGGTGCCTGTTCAACGACGAACTCTACAGTGGCTCGGTTGTTGAGGCCAGCACCAGCCACCATTGTATCTTCAATATGGCTGTCAAAAGTGTCGCCGGGTTCAAGGACGGCAGCGATCCCGCCTTGTGCCCATGCTGTTGCGCCATCGGACAAGGCGCCCTTTGCCAGCACGACAACCTTGTACTTCTGCGCCAGTTGCAGAGCGGCTGTCAGGCCAGCGGCGCCAGAGCCGATGATCAATATGTCAGCTTCTTGAGTCACAGTCGCCTCCCTGTGCCTTTCCGCTGTTGCTGTCAATCACTGGGACATAATGGCCGACTGCACAGGTAAAATACCGTAGAGTCAATCAGTTGAACTTTGAACCGCGCGTTCCCAACTGGTGAAGCGGGAGAAACAGGGATGCACTGCCGGTGTGGCGCATCCTGCTGACCGGTTTCAGACCAGATGGAGCTCGCTCAATGAACTTTCTTTCAAAACTATTCATAACTGCCGCGACAGCGGTTGCTGCAACCTCTCCCGCCTTCGCTGAAGACCGCCAGGGCAAAATCCAGGTAAAGACTTTTGCAACGTTGGTGGATCCCAGCGCCAAGATTACGAAGGTCAATACCGATGCCATCGGCTTGGCCGCAGGTTCCCAAACCCGTGCTGATACCAATGTTACGCCGACAGTCGCGGTTGAATATTTTGTCTCGCCCAATTTTTCGATCGAAACAATTGCCGGGGTGACCCAGCATGATGTCGTCGGCGCAGGGGCACTTTCAGGTGCAAAACTGATTTCCAACGCCAACATCATTCCAGCAACAGTAACAGCCAAATTCCACTTTGATCTCGGAAGCGGAGTGAAGCCCTATCTTGGTGCAGGGCCCAGCTATTTCATGATTTTCGGTGAAGATCCGGATTCGACGGCGCAGGCTTTGGGCGCAACGCGGGTGGATCTGTCGAGCGAATTCGGATTTGCATTGCAGGGCGGAGTTGATGTGCCCCTAAACGATGGCGGTCTTGGCCTTTCGATCGATGCGAAGCGCTATTTCATGAACACCACCGCCCGGTTTTTTGCTGGGAACACATTGGCGCTGAGCACAAAGCATGAGCTCGATCCGTGGGTCGTGAGCGCAGGGATCAGCTATCGCTTCTGACCAAACTCCCCTCCTCCGCAAAGGGGGAGGGGAACCTTATTCCGCACCGCCGCTGGTCAGGCTGAGGAATACATCTTCAAGATCGGCTTCCTTGGTGGTCACATCAATGATGCCCAAGCCCAGGCCTTGGACCGCGGCGAGCACCTCACCGGCGTTCATCCGGTCCTTGTTATAAGTGATCTCCACCGTCCGGTCTGCGACAAGCTCGGCTTTCTCGAACGCGTCATGCGTTGGCGCAGTGGCGACATCGCGATCGAGCGTCAGTACCACGGCCTTTTCGCGTGCCATGCCAACCAATTCCTTGGTAGGCTTGTTCGCGATCAGCTTGCCATGGTTGATGATCGCGATGCGGTCGCATAATTGCTCGGCTTCTTCGAGATAGTGCGTGGTCAGCACGACAGTGGTGCCTTGTTTGTTGAGTTCGACCACATATTCCCAGAGCTGTTGGCGCAATTCGATATCGACGCCCGCCGTAGGTTCATCAAGGACGATGACTGGCGGCGAATGCACCATCGCCTTGGCGACCAGCAACCGACGCTTCATCCCGCCCGACAATGTCCGTGCATAGGCATCAGCCTTGTCGTCAAGGCGTACGGCCTTGAGCAGGTCCATCGAATGCCGCTTTTCCTTGGGCACGCCATAAAGGCCGGCGAACAGTTCAAGCGTTTCGAGCGGGGTGAAAAAGGGATCGAACATGATCTCTTGCGGCACGATGCCAATCGATGCTTTCGCATTGCGAGGGTTGGCATCGATATCGAAACCCCAGATGCTCGCTTGGCCCGACGTTTTTTGCACCATTCCGGCAAGGATATTGATGATCGTGGATTTGCCTGCCCCGTTCGGCCCTAGCAGACCGAATATCGAGCCTCGTTCAACATCAAAACTGACACCGTCGAGTGCCTGCTTCCCATTGGAATAGCGCTTGGTAAGATCGCGGATCGATATGGCTGCTTGCGTCATGGTTGTTAGCGATAGCGGAGCGATTATCACCGCGCAACGCAAGGCTTTGCATCAATGGGTTAAGTTTCGTTAACCATGATCGCTAAGCTAAATTTGCGTTATGCTGTGCCAAAGAGGGTGCATGTGTGGGCCAAAGTTTGAGTATCTTTGTGCGCGATTCGCGCTGGCTGCGGCTATGTTTGCCGCAGCCAGCGTACCAGCGCACGCCGAAACCGAACAACTGAACGCACAGCTTAGCGTCGTTTCTCCGGGCAGTTTCTACAAGGTGGAGGACCTGCATTTCGGAACGATTGTTTCAAGCAATGTCGCCGGAACAGTAACGATTGCCCCCAATGGCACCCGCACTTCTACCGGCGGTGTCACGCTGTGGGGCAATGACCACCACCCCGCACAATTTGCCGGGATGAAGCCCACCGCAGCCAACCGGCCTGTCCGCATGCGCGTCGGATCGAACAGCATCACTTTGACCGGCCCCGGTGCGCCGATGACCGTCGGGCTGTTTCGTGGTAACACCAACCCGGCGACCGCGTTGACCACCACCCCGCGCAATTACCAGGTGCAGCAGACGACCAATGGCGCATTTGCATTGTTCGTGGGTGCCACACTCAACGTGAATGCAAATCAGGCACCCGGAACCTATTCGGGCACCTGGACGCTGACGCTCGACTACCAATAATCCTGCTTATCCGGTTGACTGCGATTTCAACGTAATCCGCTGTTTACTATATAGTTATAACTTAAAGCATATACCGATTTGCATGTTGAGCCGCATTCGCCTTATGCACACAATTTCCATAGCTGGTTTCGCCAGCCTGTGGCCGTGCACGAGTGTGCTGGCACAAACCGCGGTTGAACAAGGCCAATCACAAGTGGGCGTCGTTACGCCGCTCAGCTTTATCCAAACCGAAGAATTGTCGTTCGGCCGAATACTTTCCAGCAATACTGCAGGCACCGTCACCGTCGCCCCCAATGGCACACGCACACGCAGCGGTGGTGTTACCCTGCATGGCAATGACCAGCAGGCTGCAGTGTTTGCAGGTCTTGGCGCGGTCAACCAGCGCGTACAAATCTCTCTGGGAAGCAATTCGATCTTCCTGACAGGCCCGGGAGTCAGGATGCGTGCCCGCAATTTCGTAATCGGCAGCACACCGACAGCGGTACTGAGCACCACACCACGGGTGTTTCGCATTGCGGGAGCAAATGGCGGTTTCAGTTTCCCGGTTGGGGCAACGCTTGATGTAAACGCCAACCAGGCACCGGGAACCTATCGGGGTACATGGTCAATTACACTGAACTATCAGTGAAAAGCCCCGTTGCTAGACAGCAAGCGCTTTGCTAACGGCGGCGCATGATCGAAGCGCCTGAAACCATTCTCGTCCGTACCCACCGTATCGCCTGCGACGGTAGCGGCGAAGGCGTGCCCGCAGCGCTCGGCCATCCGCGTGTTTGGCTCGAAATCGACGAAAGCGGCATGGTCGAATGCGGCTATTGCGACCGCCGTTTCGTGCTGGTTGGTGGGCCCGCAGATAACGGGTCGACGAATAAGGGCTGAATACCCTTCCGTTCCGCGCCACAGCGCTTATATCGGCGCTATGAGCATCACAGATCCGCGCAGCTTTCTCTATCAACCCGGCCTTCTTGATCCCGATGGCGCGATGCGTGTCACGCGCGAAGCGTTGAAGGCATGCGACGATGGCGAACTCTATTTGCAATATAGCGCGTCGGAAAGCTTCGGCTTTGACGATGGCCGTCTGAAAATGGCGGACTATTCGACGGCTTCCGGATTTGGCCTGCGCGGGGTTTCGGGTGAAATGACGGGCTTCAGCCACGCTAATGACCTGAGCGAAGGCGCGATCCGCCGCGCAGCCGAGACTCTGCAGCTGCTCGATCCTACCAAGGGACAGGCCGCGCCGCCACCGCGCAAGAACAACCGCCATCTCTACACCGATGGCAATCCTCTCGACCTTGTGCCCTTCGCCAAGAAGGTTGAGCTGTGCCAGAAAATCGATGCCGCAGCGCGCGCGCGCGACCCGCGCGTGGCGCAGGTTTCTGTCTCGTTGGCTGGCAGTTGGTCGGTCATCGAGATCGTTCGCGCAGACGGCTTTGTCGCAACCGATATTCGCCCCTTGGTGCGGCTCAACGTTTCGATCGTCACTGAAGAAAATGGCCGCCGCGAAACCGGTACGTTCGGCTTTGGCGGGCGCAAGCTTTACGACGACCTGTTTGAGGAAGCTGCCTGGAACCGCGCAATCGATGAAGCGCTCGCGCAGTCACTCACCAACTTGCGGTCGGTCGACGCCCCTGCTGGTGAAATGACCGTGCTTCTCGGGCCGGGATGGCCGGGCGTTTTACTGCACGAAGCCGTAGGCCATGGCCTTGAAGGCGATTTCAACCGCAAGGGCACCAGCGCCTTTTCCGGCAAGATCGGCCAGCGCGTTGCTGCGCCTGGTGTCACCGTGGTCGACGATGGCGGGATTGCAGACCGCCGCGGTTCGCTGTCGATCGATGATGAGGGCACGCCCACACAGGAAAACATCCTGATCGAAGATGGCATCCTCAAAGGCTATATGCAGGATCGTCTCAACGCGCGCTTGATGGGCGTCGCACCCACCGGCAATGGACGCCGCCAATCCTATGCCCATGCGCCCATGCCGCGCATGACCAACACATTCATGAAGAGCGGCAATGACGATCCAGCCGAATTGTTGAGCCGCGTGAAGGACGGGATTTTCGCCAAGAGCTTTGGCGGCGGACAGGTCGACATCGTATCGGGCAAATTCGTGTTCAGCTGCACCGAGGCTTATCGGGTCAAAAATGGCAAGCTGGGTGATCCGATCAAGGGGGCAACGCTTATTGGTGACGGTCCCACATCGCTCACCAAGATTATCGGCCTCGGCAATGATATGGCGCTCGACGAAGGCATCGGCGTCTGCGGCAAGGGAGGGCAAAGCGTACCTGCTGGGGTCGGTCAGCCGACAACTTTGGTCAGCGCGCTCACCGTTGGCGGCACGGCTGGATGATCGACGACGAGAGCGATAATTTTTCCCCGCCCGAAAATTGGGCCGACCGGATTCTCCATTTCTGGTTTGTCGAGCACGGCATGGCCGATTGGTTTAGGGGCGGCTCCGAATTCGATGACAAAGTGACCGAAGGTTTTGCCGGCTGGCGCGATGCGCTTCGCGAACAGCCGGCTAGCGCTTTTGTTGAAAGCGGCAAAACCGCACTGGCAGCAATTATCCTGTTCGATCAGGTACCCCGCAACGCCTATCGGGGCGATGCCGAAGCCTTTGCAACCGATCACCTTGCGCTCGCCATCGCCAAGGCTGCAGTCGAGCATGGTTTTGATCGCGCATTGTCAAAGGACGAACGGCTGTTTCTTTACCTACCATATGAGCATAGCGAAAATCGCGAAGACCAGCGTGAATCCGTTCGCCTGATCAGCCAACTGGGTGACGGCGACCTGCTGCAATATGCGCTGGACCACCAAGCAATGATCGAGCGTTTCGGCAGGTTCCCCCACCGCAACAAGGCATTGGGACGTGCTGATCGCGCAGGCGAGGCTGAGGCGGTGGCCGCAGGCGGCGGTTGGTAAAAGCTTGCACCTAACCCACGCAGGCATATAACCAAAGCAACAAGAATCGGGTCGCATGGGCAACTGGGGCAACCGCGCCAGCAGCAGGAGGACGACCATGCGCTTCACCTATCGTTTCGCTTCACTTGCCGCGCTCGCCGCCACCTTGGCGGTCGTCCCCGGTTCTGCACAGAAAACCACGGGCCCCAAGGCCACATATGCAATGGACGTATCGACGATGTCCGGCATGGGTATGGGTGCCATGATGGGAGGCGGTCTTGGCAGCCTGTTTGGTGGTGGTGGCGGCGACAATTACATGCTCGAATTGCGCCTTACCTCTGCAACACCCTCTCCTACCCAACCGGAAAAAGGTGACCATTTCTTCCTTCCCATCGCCAAGATGGGTAAGTCGGTTCCGCTGATCGGTGACGCCCCAGGCGAAGCCAAGCCTGATCGCGAATACGACCCCAACCAGACGATGGAGAAACCCAAAGGACGAATCCTGATGTTCTGGGGCTGTCACGCCAATGCCCCCAAAGGTCAGCCATTCATCATCGATTTTGCGAAGATGCCGACGGCGAAAATGCCAGCCAATATGCCTCAGCAGATGCAGCGCTATCAGGCGGAGGCCAAAGCGCGTGATGCCAATGCGGCATGGTGGCCCAATGGCAAAAACGGCAAACAGCCCAGATCAGGCTCTTCGCTGCGCGGTGAACATCGCATCACCAGCGGTTTTACCCCTGAAATCAAGTTCAGCCTGATCAATGATTATATGGCCTCGTTGAACGTCAATCCCAATGACTCGGCTGCGTTCATCCAGCTCAACTGGAACAGCGTGCCCACCGCGACCGGATATGTCGCATGGGCAATGGGGGGCATGGAACGCGCTGGCCAGGGCGGCGACATGGTGATGTGGACATCAGCCAATAATCACGATTTCAGCGAAGGCATGGGCTGGCTGTCACCGGCAGAGGTGCAACGCCAGATCGGCCTAAAAAATGTGATGCCGCCGTCACAGACAAGCTGCCAGATCCCCGCCGAGGCCAAAGCGGCAGCAGGCGGTATGATGTTTGGCAGCATGAACGCCTTTGGCCCCGAGGAAAATTTTGCCTTCCCGCCCAAACCCGCCGATCCCAAAGCGGTGTGGAATATCGAATGGACGGCCAAGGCGCGCTTTCGTGCTTTCGCCAGCTTCATGACCGGAATGGGCAGTGCAGGCATGGGCGGAATGGGCGATGGCGGCACGGCACCCGCGCCCAAAAAGAAGAAGCCATGCAAAGGCCCGCTCGGGATACCCATTCCGGGCACCGAATGCTGAAACCTGTCCTTCCCCCCGGCTTGCGGGAGAGGAGTGACCATCTCAATATAGCTGGACCAGCAGCCTCCGCTTTGGCACTAACCAGGGATGTCCGAATTTTTCGATGCATTGAATGACAAGCATGTCGAGATGATCGGCAAACAACCGGTCTTCTTTGTCGCCACTGCAGCGAAGGATGGACGCATAAATCTCTCCCCCAAGGGATATGATGCCTTTCGCGTGCTTTCCCCAAAACGCGTCGGCTATCTCGATCTTGGCGGATCGGGCAATGAAACCCATGCCCATTTGTCGGTCGATGGCCGCATCACCTTCATGTTCTGCAACTTCGAACAGCCGGCATTGATCCTGCGCATCTATGGTCGCGGGCGAGCAGTGCTGCCGCAAGATGCGGAATGGGGTGAATTGGTTCAACACTTTGAGGTGATGCCAGGTACGCGGCAGATTTTTGTTGCCGATGTAGAGAGTGTGCAGACCAGTTGCGGATGGGGTGTCCCTTTCATGGCGTTTGACCGTGAACGCGAGACTCTGAAAAAAGCACATGCGGGGATGGACGCCGATGCTTGGCTCACCAAGACGCAGGGGCGGACGACCAGTATTGATGGGATCAAGACACGAGCGACCGATCGCTATTTCGGGCCCGCTGACTGACCGTGCCGGCAATCAAGGTTGCAACCTATAACATCCGCAAATGCGTAGGCACTGACCGTCGCCGCAATCCTGAACGTATATTGGATGTCCTCGACGAAATCGACGCAGACGTCATCGCTTTGCAAGAGGCCGACCGGCGATTTGGAAACAGGCTAAGCGCAATCCCGCATCATTTGCTGCTTGAACATGGAACATATCGCCCGGTTGAAATCGGTGGTCGCCCACAAAGCATAGGATGGCATGGCAATGCCCTGCTTGTTCGCAACGGAATAACCGTTCGGCACAGTGAAATCGTTCCGCTGCCAACGCTCGAGCCGCGCGGTGCGGTGCTGGCCGATCTTGTGATCGAAGGGTGTCCCTTGCGCGTCATTGGCACGCATCTTGATCTATCCGGATTATGGCGCAGGCGGCAAATCCGTGCGCTTCTGGCCCGGCTCGATGGCGCAGAGCATCATCTGCCGACCGTGTTGATGGGCGATTTCAACCAATGGTCGGATCGGGGTGCATTGTCCGAATTCGCTTTCCATCACCACCGTCTCGTCAAAACTCCTCCCAGCTTTCACAGCAACCGGCCTGTGGCGCGGCTTGATCGCATCATTGTGAGCCATGAAATTGAGGTGGAAGAAGCCGATGCGCATGTGTCGGACTTGTCCAGACGTGCATCGGATCACCTGCCGCTGTGGGCCAGAATAAATATTGCCTAATTTTTATACAGCATATTTATACTGATTATTATTTAAGCATATTACGATTGCGAATCGCCGCTGAATCTACGGATTCCGTGACTTTCAAAAGCTGGCACGGCCTTTGCAAAGCATGCCCCACAACCACAATAGGGGGCGTGCATGAAGTATATCATTGCCATTATCAAACCGCACAAGCTGGACGAGGTGCGTGAAGCACTCGCCGGATTGGGCGTTTCGGGCATGACAGTTTCCGAAGTAAAAGGCTTTGGCCGGCAAAAGGGCCAGACCGAAGTTTATCGCGGTGCCGAATACACCACCAACATGGTGCCGAAGATCAAGATCGAAGTCGCCTGCACCAGCGAAAGCGCAGGTGCGGTCGTCGAAGCAATCCAGGCCGCAGCCGCAACCGGCTCGATCGGCGATGGCAAGATCTTCGAAATCGAGCTCGCCTCCGCAACGCGCATCCGCACCGGCGAAACCGACGGCGCGGCGCTGTAACCAGAAAATCCGGACTAACCAGGGAAGAAAGCACATGCTGAAAACAATGAAATGGGTTGGCGCGACGGGGGCGGCGATATTTGCCGCACTGCCCGCTTTCGCGCAGGAGGCAGCCGAAGCGGCTGCAGAAGGGGCTGCCGCTGCAACCGCTGCGGTGGCCGACGGGCCGATCAAGGCGCCTACCGTCGAACAGATGGCTGGCATGGTCGACAAGGGCGATACCACCTGGACGCTGATCAGCTCGGCACTGGTGCTGCTGATGTCGATCCCGGCACTCGCGCTTTTCTATGGCGGCCTTGTTCGCACCAAGAACATGCTGAGCCTGCTGATGCAGGTGTTCATGATCGTATCGGTCGCAGCTCTCGTCTGGGTCAGCTACGGCTACAGCCTCGCCTTCACCAGCGGCGGACCTTTCATTGGTGGGTTCTCCAAGGCGTTTCTTGCTGGCGTTGATGCGACCACACTTGCCGCCACCTTCAGTAACAATGTCTACATTCCGGAATATGCCTTTGTCGTATTCCAGATGACCTTTGCCTGCATCACCCCGGCGCTGATCGTCGGTGCCTTTGCAGAGCGCATCAAGTTCACGCCGCTGATCATCTTCACGGTGCTGTGGCTTACCTTTGCCTATTTCCCCATCGCGCACATGGTGTGGTACTGGGCTGGACCGGACTTCCTGCCTGACGCACCGACCGATTACGGCCTGCTGTGGGGAATGGGCGCACTCGACTTTGCTGGCGGCACCGTCGTCCACATCAACGCGGGTATCGCTGGCCTTGTTGGCTGCCTCATCGTGGGCAAGCGCATCGGCTATGGCAAGGAAGCTACCCCGCCGCACAGCCTGACCATGACCATGATCGGCGCCTCACTGCTGTGGGTGGGCTGGTTCGGCTTCAACGCCGGCTCCAACCTTGAAGCCAATGGCCTGGCTGCCCTTGCCTTCATCAACACCTTCGTCGCCACCGCAGCAGCTGCCGTTGCATGGTGCATCATTGAGCAGTTCCACCACGGCAAGCCCTCGCTGCTTGGCGCGGTAACGGGCGCCGTCGCAGGCCTGGTTGCCATCACACCAGCCAGCGGGTTCGCAGCACCTATGACCTCGATCCTGCTTGGATTCGCAGCGTCAGCGGTCTGCTACCTCTTCGTCGCAGTGGTGAAGAACAAGCTCAAATATGACGACACGCTCGACGTGTTCGGCGTACACGGCATCGGCGGCATCGTCGGCGCCATCGGTACCGGCATTGTTGCAGACCCGGCGCTCGGCGGTCAGGGCTTCTTCGACTACACCGTGTTCCCCGCCGTACCGGGCACCTATGACATGGCTGCACAGGTGATCACGCAGATCAAGGCTGTCGGCATCACCGTGGTGTGGACCGGCGTCGTCTCGGCCGTACTCTTCTACGCGCTCAAATTCACCCTCGGCCTGCGCCCGAGCGAGGAAGCCGAACGCGAAGGGCTGGACCTCTCCGAACATGGAGAGCGCGCCTACAACTACTAAACTTTATGGAGGGCGTTGCTGGGTAGGCGACGCTTTCCACCAAATTCAGAGCTTGGCGGCGGGGTTTATTCCTCCCTCTCCCAAATCCCGCCGCCTCCCGATGTTCCTCCCGCGAACGTCCAACTTCCAAGCCCGGGTCCGAAATGGCCCGGGCATTTTTTGTTGCAATTATGTTACAATTGGCGGCTTTCTTGCCACAAAGTCCGATTGGGGGTGCCAAGTGGCACCCAATAGCGCGTATAAAAGGACCACTACGGAACCAGTTAACCGTATGGATCTTCGGGAGAAGGAAATGAAAAAAATCAACAACCGCCAAGCGGCGCGCCGCTTTGTCCAACTTATTGCGGGCACTTCGCTCGTCGCCCTTGTTGCGCAGGGTTCGGTTGCACAGGACGCAGCTGACGAAACTGATGAAAACGTCATCATCGTGACCGCAACAAAGCGCGATGCAAACCTGCAAGACATTCCGTTTTCAATCAACGCGCAGACCGCCGATGATATCGAAAAGACCGGCGCAACGACGCTGGAAGACCTTTCGCGCAACGTTGCAGGCCTGACTGTCCAAAACCTCGGGCCGGGCCAAAGCCAGGTTTCGATCCGTGGCGTTTCCGCTGGCCAGATCGTCCGCGACCAACCCGGCGTCAAGGAACAGGTCGGCGTCTATCTTGATGAGTCGGTGATCTCGCTGTCGCTGTTCACCCCCGATCTCGACCTTTTCGACCTCAATCGCGTTGAAACGCTTCGTGGTCCGCAAGGCACGCTGTTCGGCTCCGGATCGGTTGGTGGCACCGTTCGCTACATCACCAATCAACCCAAATTGGGCACAACCGAGGGTTCGGTCGAGGCCAATGTCAACCTGGTCGATGGCGATGATTTGGGCGGCCATGTCAAAGGCGCGGTCAACGCACCTTTGGGGGACAAGGCAGCGATCCGCGCGGTTGGTTATTTCACTCGCTATGGCGGCTTCATCAATGCTCGCCGTGAAGGCGGTGGCATCACCGAAGACATCAACGATGGCGAACGTTATGGTGGCCGCATTGCGCTGACATTCGAACCCAGCGAGAATGTCTCGATCACCCCGCGCGTAATCTACCAGAAAATTTCCACCGATGGCTTCAACCGCCAGGAAGTTTTCAACCTCTACGCCAATCCGTTCACAACTACGCGCCCCGCGGTAACGTTCAAGGAACGCGAACAGCATCTTCTGCTGCAAGAAGGTTTCGAAGACGAAACGATGATCGCTGATGCCACCATCAAAATTGGCCTCGGCGGCGTAGATCTGACTTCGGTCAGCAGCTACACCGATCGCGACATCCTTGTCAGCCGTGATGCCAGCGCACTTACGGGCAGCGTCTCGGTCGATCTTGGTTTCCCGACTGCAGGCGTTCTGCTGCCATCGAACCTGCGCGACACCACCAAGGTGAAGTCGTTTACGCAGGAAATTCGCTTGAGCTCAAACGGCGATGGTCCGCTGCAATGGGTATTGGGCGGTTTCTATTCGAACACCGATCGCGATTACGCACAGCGCCTGCCGACACCGGGCTATGATGCCTTCACCGATGCACGCTTTGGTGCGGGAACATCGGTTGCGGTGGCCAATGGCTTCCCGCTGAATTCGCCTTACAACGCCGATATCAATTATGACATCAAGCAAAAGGCAGTGTTTGGTGAAGCCAGCTATGCCTTTGGCGAGAAGTTCACCCTAACCGCCGGCGGCCGTTACTACGACTTCTCGGAAGATCGCCTGTTCCAGTCGGGCGGCCTGTTCTCGAATGGCGACAACCAGACGGGTAGCACCAAATCGGACGGCTTCACGCCGCGCCTGTTGGCCAGCTTCAACGCGAGCGATAGCGTGACCATCAACGCGCAAGCGTCGAAGGGTTTCCGTCTGGGCGGCATCAACGATCCGTTGAACATTCCGCTCTGCTCGGGCGGCGCCAGCGGGGTTGACGCCCTCACCTATGGCAATCGCCCGCGCTATGATGACGAAACGCTGTGGAACTATGAATTGGGCGTGAAATCGCAGGGTCGCGGCTTCACCTTCAATGCCGCTGCTTTCTACACCGACATCAAGAACCTGCAGGTTACTGCCGATGCCGGTAGTTGCTCGTCGCGTGTTGTCTTCAACGTGCCGAAGGCGCACACCCAAGGTATCGAATTCGAGCTGAGCGCAAGCCCTGCTCAAGGTCTGGACCTCGGCATTTCGGGCAGCATTGTAAGCGCGAAGTTCGATTCATCGGTAACGACCACTGCGGGCGCGGTGATCGCGGGTATCCGCGATGGAAATCGCCTGCCGACCGTGCCGAAATTCCAACTTTCGGCCAATGCGACCTACAGCTTCCCGGTAAGCGATGGTGCAGAGGCCTATGTTGCAACCTCAATCCAGCATGTCGGCAACCGCATCACCCAGCCGAGTGACCAGGAAGGCAATCCGCGCAGCTTTGTTTCGGGTCTGGCCTTTGCCGGTGCACCCGGCACCAACGCGACCACGCTGAACCTCGTCCTGCCCAGCTACCAGCTGGTCAACCTCAGCGCTGGCGTGGATTTCGAAAACGGCCTGTCGATCATCGGTTATGTCAACAACCTGTTCGACGAAAACGCCTTGCTCTCGTTCGACCGCGAACGTGGCGGACGTGCGCGCCTCGGTTTCTCGACCAACAGCCCGCGCACCTATGGTGTCACGGTTCGCAAGTCGTTCTGAAGCACGATTAGATAATCAAAGAAAAGGGCGGCTCTCGGGCCGCCCTTTTTTGTTTTGGATTGTCGCCGGCCATTAAACCCGCATCGGCATCAACACGTAGAGCGCGGGTGACTTGTCATTCTCCCGGATCAAAGTCGGCGCACTGGCATCGGCCAAGTGCAGTTCCACAGTGTCGCCTTCAATCTCCCCCAATATGTCGAGCAGGTAGCGCGCGTTGAAGCCGATTTCGAAGCTGTCGTCCGAATAGCTGCCCGGAACCTCTTCCGCAGCGGTGCCGTTTTCGGGCGACGTGACCGATAGCGTGATCTTGTCCTTGTCGAGCGCCATCTTGACGGCACGGGTCTTTTCGGTGGCGATGGTTGCGACGCGATCGACGCCCTCTGAAAAGCTCTTCGGGTCGATCTTGAGCAGCTTGTCATTCGCTGTCGGGATGACGCGGCTATAATCGGGGAAAGTGCCGTCGATCAGCTTCGAAGTCAGCACGGCGCTGTCAAAGGTAAAACGGATTTTCGACGCCGACAGGTCTATCTGGATCGCATTGCTGCCGCTTTCGTCGAGCAGCTTGCGAAGCTCGGCAACGCATTTGCGGGGGACAATGACGTCCGGCATTCCCTCCGCACCGGCTGGGCGCGGCAGGGTGACGCGGGCAAGGCGATGGCCATCGGTCGCCGCAGCCTTTAGCATCGGATCGGCGTCATCCGTGACGTGCAGGAAGATACCATTGAGGTAATAGCGCGTCTCTTCGGTCGAAATCGCGAAGCGGGTCTTGTCGATAATCTGGATGAGCGAAGCAGCCGGCAGTTCGAAACTGGTCGGCAATTCGCCTTCGGCAATCATGGGGAAGTCATCGCGCGGCAGAGTGGCGAGGCTGAAGCGCGCGCGCCCTGCGTTCACCGCCATGCGGCCATCGGCAGCATTCAGCTGGACTTGGCTACCCTCGGGCAGCTTGCGTGCAATTTCAAACAGCGTGTGCGCGGAAACAGTGGTGGCGCCGGGGATTTCGACATCACCCGCGATGGTCTCCACGATCTGCAGGTCTAGGTCGGTAGCGGTCAGGCGGATGGCGCCATTGTCGCTGGCCTCGATCAGCACATTGGAAAGGATGGGGATTGTATTGCGCCGTTCCACCACCGATTGCACATGGCCCAGGCTTTTCAGCAGTGTGGCGCGCTCGATCGTCGCTTTCATTGTCCGGTCTATCCCCTAATGCCTCGCCCCCACGGGTCTGGCGCGTCTTCCCAAGTGCCGAAAGGCCCAAAAGCCCCAATTTCGGCGAATCTTCCTTAACAACTCCAGCCCCTAGGGCAAGCCGATTGGCTTTACAGCGCGGATTAATCTGTGGAAGAAGGCTGCCAACACAGAAGGGGTTAGAAAATTGAGCACAAACGGAAAAAGACTGTTCATTGCGCGGCACGGCGAAACCGTGTTCAACTCTGTTGCGCGGATGCAAGGGCAGCAGGCGGTACATACCCCTCTGACACGGACAGGATTCTTGCAGGCAGACGCGATGGGTCGTGCATTGGCACCTTGGTTTGAGGGGCAGTCAGTGCCGACATTGTGGTCGTCGACCGCTGGCCGGGCTTTACAGACGCTAGCCATTGTCGCCGAACATGTCGGAGCCGACTGGCACCAGACGCGCGCGGATGACCGGTTGCAGGAAATCGATGTCGGCGATTGGTCAGAACGAACTTATGCCGATATCCATGCCGAAATCGGCCCCTTCGTCGATCCCGACGTCGGGCTGTTTACCGTTCGGCCACCCAATGGTGAATGGTATGACGAAATCGCCCACCGCCTTTCCGATTGGCTGGCGGAGGCAACCGCCGAACCAGGCGACGCCATCGTCCTGATGCATGGTATTTCGGCCCGCGTGTTACGCGGCGTCCTGCTTGGCCTGCCCGTCGATCCGATGTTCGGGGCGCCTATTGCCCCAAGCCTGCCGCAAGGGAGCATGGTAATGATCCGCGATGGCAAGGAAGAGATTGTCACACTCGGCGAAGGCGCACTGGAACGCGCGTGAAACGCATTTTCTGCCTTGCCTTGCTGTTGCTTGCCTCCCCCGCAATTGCGAAGGAAAGGCTGGGTGCCTGGCAAGGCTGGGCCGCATTCCGCGATGCAGAAACACCTCGTTGCTACGCCATCGGCGCCCCACGTCAATCGAGTGGCGACAATGGCTATGTCTCGATCGGTTTCTGGCCGAAAAAGGGATTGGGCCACCAGGTCTATGTACAGCTTTCTCGCGAACGCTCGGCGAACGGCGGCATCACATTGAGCGCGGGAGGAAGGCGCTTTCGCCTGATTGCCAATGGCAATAGCGGCTGGACCAAGGACCGGCAGACCGACATAGCGATCATCGCAGCGATACGATCGGCTCAATCAATCAGCGTTACTAGCGTCGCTCGCGACGGCCGCACGATTGTCGATGCCTATGCGACACGCGGCGCTGCATCGGCAATCGACGCGGCAGCGCTTGGCTGCGCAGGGCGCTAACCAGCCAAGACTCGCTTTTCGGCCGCGACCTCCCTATATGGCCGCGCATCATGCAAATTCCCGGCCACATCGATCCTGTTGTCACTTCGCGCGCCATTACACCGCGCGCCGATGGTCGTATCGACCTGATGGGCCTGTCGCACCTGCAGATCAGGCAGCTTTTCCTGGAAAGCCAGTTGGATGAAAAGGCCGCAAAGCTGCGGTCCAAGCAGGTGTTCCACTGGATTTATCACCGTGGCGTGACCGATTTCGAAGCGATGACCGATATCGCCAAGACAATGCGCCCCTGGCTGGCGCAGCGTTTCGTCATCGGGCGCCCGCTGGTCGTGGAAGCACAGGTCAGCAGCGATGGCACGCGCAAATGGCTGCTACGTACTGATGACAATCAGGATTATGAAATGGTCTTCATCCCCGATGCCGATCGGGGGACCTTGTGCGTTTCTTCCCAAGTGGGTTGCACGCTCAATTGCCGTTTCTGCCACACCGGAACGATGCGGCTGGTGCGTAACCTGACGCCGGGGGAAATTGTGGGGCAAGTGATGCTCGCGCGCGATGCGCTGGGCGAATGGCCCAAGGGCAACATGGCGGGTGGCACCGAGGACGAAGATGATGAGAGCGGTCACTATACCGCCGATGGCCGCATGCTGACCAACATCGTGATGATGGGCATGGGCGAACCGCTCTACAATTTCGACAATGTTCGTGACGCATTGAAAGTGGTTATGCACGGCGACGGCCTGGCGCTTTCCAAGCGGCGGATTACGCTTTCGACCAGCGGAGTGGTGCCGATGATGGCAAAGGCTGGCGAAGAAATTGGCGTGAACCTCGCCGTCTCGCTCCATGCTGTGAGCAAGGAAATCCGCGACGAAATCGTCCCGCTCAATCGCAAATACGGCATTGAGGAATTGCTGCAGGCATGTGCGGATTATCCGGGTGCCAACAATGCCCGTCGCATCACGTTCGAATATGTGATGTTGAAGGACAAGAATGACAGCGACGAGGATGCACGCGAGCTGGTGCGCCTGATCCGGCAGTATAACCTGCCCGCCAAGGTCAACCTCATCCCCTTCAACCCCTGGCCGGGCGCGCCCTACGACACGT
>JALREL010000033.1 GCA_023262005.1 Sphingorhabdus sp.
GAACCGCAGGTTGGGCAAGCAGAGCGCTCGATCGTTGCCACTTCTTCGTCGGTGTAACTCTCATCTGCCGCAGCAACCATGGCATCGACAAGATCGAGTGCAACTTCCTTGCCTTTAAGCACGACCTTACCCGCTTCCATCGGGCCACCCGAGACAAAGACCACCGGAATGTTGATCCGAAGTGCTGCCATGAGCATGCCGGGCGTGATTTTGTCGCAGTTCGAAATGCAAACCATCGCGTCGGCGCAATGGGCATTGACCATATATTCGACGCTGTCTGCAATCAGGTCGCGGCTGGGCAGCGAATAGAGCATGCCGTCATGGCCCATCGCAATTCCGTCATCGACTGCGATAGTGTTGAACTCCTTGGCAACCCCGCCTGCAGCCTCGATTTCGCGAGCGACCATTTGGCCAAGGTCCTTGAGGTGGACGTGCCCCGGAACAAATTGGGTAAAGCTGTTGACGACCGCAACGATAGGCTTTCCGAAATCGCTGTCCTTCATGCCCGTCGCGCGCCAAAGCCCGCGCGCACCTGCCATGTTGCGTCCGTGAGTGGTAGTACGCGAGCGAAGGGCTGGCATTTGGGAGACTCCTGAAATTTTATTTCGCCATTATGGCTTTTGCAGCGCCTTACAGTGCTAAGCTTGGAGTTTCAACGCCACATCGTTGCAAATTCGTATTAGTCGTTCGGCCCAAAGCTTTTGGCCATCTGCGTTAGCAATTTCGTCCTGCCGTATTTCAATACCCAGATAGGCGCGCCCATGCGCTTCAGCATGACGGTTCATCGTGGTATTGAGCAATTTGCCTGAATAAGGCTGCTGATCGCCGACACACAAGCCGTCCGCCTCCAGCATGGGAATGGCGACGCGCGCGGCGCGATCATCCTCATTATAAAGCACACCAACCTGCCATGGGCGCTTTTGTTCGGGATGACTCTCCAATTGCGGCGTAAAGCTGTGCAAAGACAGGATCAACGCGGGCGGATATTTCCCAAGCAGTTCGGTCAATTTGGCATGGTAAGGGCGAAAAAACCGGTCAAGCCTTTGCTCATGCCCTGCATGATCGAGTGCGTTGCCCGGAATTGCGTGGCCGTCGGAGGCGATGGGTATTGCAGCCGGCTGCTGTTCTTCACGATTGAAATCGCAGACAAGTCGGCTGACATTTCCCTGGAATGCCGCAAAACCCGTTTGTTCCGCCATTTGCTGTCCGACAGCGGCAACACCGATATCGATGGCAATATGCTGATCCAAAAGCGCGGGATCGATACCAAGATCGATATCGTCGGGCACGCGGTTTGACGCATGATCGCTAATGATCAATATGCCGCCTGCAGACGGCGTACCTACCACGCGCCAGGCTTCATGCGCGTTCAACGCAGCCTCCCCGATAATGTCCACCACATTCCCGGCATCTCGCGTTGGGCCGCATCGCGCTGTTCGATAGTTTCATAAAGAGCGAAACAGGTGGCGCCAGAACCCGACATTCTGGTGAGTATCGGTTGGGTTGCCCTCAAGGAAGCCAAGACGCTCCCGATTTCAGGGCAAAGCGTTAGCGCTGGTGCTTCAAGGTCGTTGCGGCCAGATAATGAAGCCTCTCGCACACTGCCTTCCGGTAACGGCCCGCGATCCAAGCCATCCCAGGCCTTGAACACCGGCCCGGTTGATAGTGGAATACGCGGATTGACCAGCAGCACGGGGAACCCTTGAAGATCATCAATTGCAGGCTCAGCCAATTCCCATCCCAGCCCGCTTCCGATGCGTGTTTCGCTGACGATGCAAGCGCCGACATCTGCCCCCAGGCCACGCGTCGCAACGACGAGCTCACCCTGGTTTCTATTGTGAAGAAAATGCGCATCAAGCATCCGGATCATCGCGCCTGCATCAGCGGAACCACCGCCAATACCCGCCGCCACTGGCAGCCGCTTTTCAAGCGTAATCGATAGCGGGGGTATCAGTATTCCTTTATCAGCGGCCAACTGCCGCATCACTGCCAATGCCTGCAAAACCAAGTTATCTGAGCCATTTGAAAGGCCTTCGCCAAATTCCCCGCAGATGTGCAAACTGTCCGTATTTGCAGTTTCGACGGTCAGTTCGTCACCACCATCGACGAAAGCGAATAAAGTTTCGAGCTCATGATAGCCGTCATCGCGCCGTTTGCGCACATGCAGGGCAAGATTGATCTTGGCATAGGCTGTTTCGCGAAATTGCATTGGATCAAGGTGCAGCGGTCTCTTTGGTCCAGCCAAAGTCGATCTTTCTGCTCAATCGCTCGGTTGCCGGACCTTCTGCCGATAGCGCAGCCGCTTTCCAGGCAAAACGTGCTTCGCTGCGCCTTCCTGCAGCCCAATAGGCATCTCCGAGATGTTCGTTGATAGCGGCATCGGCAATTGCCCCTTTCACCGCGCGTTCCAGCAACGGAATGGCAGTATCCACATCGCCTTTCAGGAAATGCGCCCATCCCAGCGAATCCGTTATCGCAGCAGACAAGGGGGCCAATTGGTATGCTTTCGATACTAGTTCAAAGCCGCGCACCACGTCGATACGCTTTTCCAGCAGCGAATATCCCAGATAGTTCAGGATTTGCGGATTTTTAGGGTCCAGTTGCACGGCGTCTTCCAGCGCATTGCGGGCACTATCCCAATCTCCGTTGCTATCGAGAGCAGAGGCGAGCAGCAGCAGTTGTACGGCTCGCTTTTTCGGTTCAGCAGCACTTTTGTCCTGGTCGAGCAGGCTGCGATAGACGGTAACTGCAAGATCCCGATTGCCGGCCTTTTCCAGCGTTTGTGCATAAAGCAGTTTGAGCTGCGAGGATGCGGACTGGCTTTCAGTCGCAGCCTTCGCAATCGCCGCAGCCTCTTCTGCTGTCGACGCCAATTGGGTCTGGTTCACTACGGCAGGAAACCAGAATGGTGAATTAGGTGCGATCGTCTTCAACATCGCAGACGCCTTTGCGTCCAAATCCTGCCGGTCGAGCAACTCTGCCAATGCAAGCTTGGCCGCATCACTCGATGGCGCAAGCCAGGTGGCTATCCGCGCGAAATACAGGCCTTTTTGCGGCTGCCGCTGTTCGTCAAGTGCCAAACCCAGTCGCGCAAAGAGCATGGCGAGTCCAAGGTCTGCCGTCACCGGCGGCGTTCCATAATTGCCCGCATCCAGCCCGATTTGCCGACCAAGTGCGGATGCAAATTCGGAATCTCCCGCGCGTGAAAACTCGCCCATCGCATGACCCGCAAGGAACCGACCATAGGGCTCGTCATATCCGCGGAAATTGCGCAGCCGCACCTTTGCCGATGCGATATTCCCGTCAGCGAGGTCGAAGTAGATCAACTGGTCATCGCTGTAATAAGCGGCAAGCCCAGACGTCTGTAGAGATTGCGCGGACACGCGTGAGTCGCGCCCCTGTGCGACATTGAGCCAACCCTGTAACATCGGCATCATGAACGAAAAGTCGCCTTGCGCTTCCACTTCACGAAGCGCGATTTCAGCCTCGCCCCATTTCTTGCGCCGATAAGCGTCTGCGAACAGCATCAAGGGCAAGTCGCTATCGACCTGTCCTGCCCGCTGCGCCGCTTTCACCGCCGCCAAAGCATCGGCAAAGCTGCCTTCGCGCACAGCCGCTGAAAAAAGGTTGCTGGCGGCAGCCTCGCTAGTCGGGCTTTTCGCCAGCAATTTGGCATAGCTTTTCAGGGCTTCATCACCGCGTCCCGCAATTTCGTGCCGCTGCGCCAGCCAGTACAGGTCACCGACGTCCTGTGCGGCCATTGCCGGCACACCCAGTGCCAGCAACAGAACTGCAGATAGAGGCTTACATATTCGGGTAATTGGGGCCACCTCCGCCCTCCGGCGTGACCCAATTGATGTTTTGGGTCGGATCCTTGATGTCGCAT
>JALREL010000074.1 GCA_023262005.1 Sphingorhabdus sp.
GAGGTAACGCGGGTTTGTCGCATGGTGGACGCGGTGGTGCGACGGGGTGTTCATCACATATTCGAACCATGCCGGAAAGCGCTTGATCGCCTCGGTATGGATCCAGAACTGGTAGATGAGGTTGATCGCCCCGCAGAAGAACACCATCGCCGGGTGAAAGCCGATGAAGACCAGGGGCAGGCGGAAGATAAAGCCCAAGGCGATGAAGCTGGTCCAGCTTTGGCGCAGCGCCGTCGACAGGTTGTAATGTTGGCTCGAATGATGGTTCACATGGCTCGCCCAGAACCAGCGGACACGGTGCGCGCTCCGGTGGAAGACGTAATAGGCGAGGTCATCGATGATGAAACAGGCGATCCAGGCCCACCAGGCCCAGCCGATTTCGATCAATCGATACTTATAACCCCAGTAAAACATCGAGGCGACGAGCCCGGCGGTCAGCGCGCCGGCAACCGTGCTGCCAAGGCCAAAGCCGAGTGAGGTCAGCGTATCGCGGGGTTCATATTTTTCGGGTGCGTTGCGCCGCGCCCAGATCATTTCGATCAGGATCATCAGCACGAAAATGGGGACGGCATAGTCGACCGGGTTGGGCAGTTTCACGATCATGCCGAAATCCTCCGCAGGCCTGCGGCCCAGATCTGCGCCTTGTCACCGAGGTTCAAGGTCACCTTGCCAAAGCGGCTGTCGCTGGTGCCCACGGTGAGGAAATTCTGGTCAAGCCGCGATTGGGTGGAACCATCAAGGATGCGACCGGCAAAATGCGCACCATGGCGGCGGATCACCATCTGCCTGCCTTGTGCATCGCGAAGCAGCGCGCCAATGCCCGCCTTGTCGATGGCGATATCGACTGGATCAAAACCGCACATCACTTCGTCGGCCAAGGCGCGGGCGTGCGCTTCATCGCGGATGCGGATATCCCCGCCAAGGTCTAGGCGGCGCGCCATCCATGCGAGGAACAGGATCGCCGCGAGCGACGCCCCCAGTTTCGCGATTTCCCCCAGCACCCCCTCCATGCGTCAGGCCCGGGCTTTCAACATATCCATCAAGGGACGGACGGGATTGGCATCATAGCCTGCCTTGGCTGCCATATTGGTCAGCGCATCGGGGTCTCCACCCTGGCTTGCCTCTGACAATGCCCATAGCAATGTCGATCGGGTGCCCGAACGGCAGTAAGCGAGCACCGGCCCCTCGGCTTCATTCAAAGCCTTTGCCATTGCGGCAACTTGCGGTTCGCTGAATCCTGAATGGGTCACGGGAATGGCGACATAATCGACGCCGACCGTCCGTGCTGCGGCTTCCACTTCGGGCCCGGGCAGTTGGTCGTCACTTTCGCCTTCGGGGCGGTTGTTGATGATCAGCTTTATACCAATCCGCGCCGCCTCCGCGATTTCATCAAGGCCGATTTGCGGGGAGACATAGATAGTATCTGTAAGTTTGCGAAACATGGACCCTTATCCTTCTGCTGCCTCCCTTATTACAGACAGAAAGGCTTCGCCATAGGCTTCAAGCTTGCGTGCACCGACGCCGCTTATCAATGCGAAATCAGAAAGATTGGCGGGCCGCCGCTGCGCCAGTTCGCGCAGCGTTGCATCGTGGAAGATGACATAGGGCGGAACGCCTGCTGCCTCGGCCAGTTCACGCCTTTTGGTGCGCAACGCTTCGAACAATGGATTGTCCGACGGATTTGCCGACTGCCGCTTTTCCTTGCGGGTTTTGGGCGGAACGACAATTTCCAGTTTCATCTCGCCTTTCAGGATCGCGCGTGCTGCGCCCGCCAGCATCAGCCCACCATGTTCGTTGGCGGTCAGATGCCCCTGCGCTTGCAGGGCGCGCGCAACAGCTTTGATCAGCCGGGCATCTTCGCCCGTGACGATGCCAAAGACACTGAGCTGGTCGTGTCCGCGCGCCTCGATCCGTTCATCGGCTCGGCCGGTAAGCACTTTTTCCAGATGCCCGACGCCAAAACTCTGCCCGGTGCGATAGACGGCGGAGAGCAGCTTTTGCGCAACCTCGGTCGCATCGACCACAGCAGGTGCATCGAGGCAGTTATCGCAATTGCCGCATGACGGCGCAGGGTCTTCACCGAAATGACGCAACAGAATGGCACGCCGGCACCCGGCGGTTTCGACTAGCGCGGACAGCGCATCGATGCGGGCTTTCTCGGCAAGCTGGCGCGCCTCCGGCTGTTCCTTCAACCGTTCGCGCGCGAGGCTGAAATCCCCGGGCGACCAGAAGAGATGCGCAACCGCCGGATCGCCATCGCGGCCCGCACGTCCGCTTTCCTGGTAATAGGCCTCGATCGACTTGGGGATACCGGCATGCGCGACGAAGCGAACATCGGGTTTGTCGATGCCCATGCCAAAGGCAACTGTGGCGACCATCACCATGTCCTCGGATGCGACAAATTCGGCCTGCGCGGCGGCGCGCTCCGATGGCTCCATCCCGGCATGGTAGAAACGCGTGCGCCGCCCGGTTCGGGCAATCAGGGCAGCCAGCTTTTCCGCTCGGTCGCGGGTGGTGGCGTAGACAATCCCCGCACCCGGCCAACCGCGAATGGCCGATGCAATTGCCGATCCCTTGCTTGGCGTGTTGGTGACGGCATAGCGGATATTGGGCCGGTCAAAGCCGGATACGATCATGCCGCTAGCCGGGATGCCGAGTTGCTGGGCGATATCTTCGCGGGTGTGCGCATCGGCCGTCGCGGTCAGCGCGAGCCTTGGCACATTGGGGAATTCGTCCATCAACGGGCGGAGCAAGCGATAGTCGGGGCGGAAATCATGCCCCCATTCGGATACGCAATGCGCCTCGTCGATCGCGAACATCGACACCTTGGTCTCGAACAGCAGGCGCAGAAATTCCGGGGTCGAGGCCCGTTCTGGTGCGACGTAAAGCAGGTCGAGCGAGCCACTGACCAGCCTTTCGATGGTCTCGGCGCGGTTATTGTCGGCAGAGGTCAGCGTCGCTGCGCGGATGCCCACTGCATTGGCTGCGCGCAGTTGGTCGTGCATCAACGCAATCAGCGGCGAAATGACGATGCAGGTACCGTCAAGCAGCAACGCCGATAACTGGTAGCAGAGCGATTTGCCCGCCCCTGTGGGCATCACCGCCAGCGTACTTTGCCGCTCCAGCGTCCGGCGCACCACCTGTTCCTGCACGCCGCGAAATTCGGCAAAACCGAAAACGCGGTGCAGCACATCGGCTGGGTCGAGAGTATCGGGCGTAAGCATCTGCCTGCCCGCTAGGCCGGATAGTCCCTCAAGAATAGAGCGCTCTTCGGGCATCGGCGACTTTCGCTGTGGATAGCCGAGTCGAATTGGAACATATAAAGAACAAACTATGATGTAAAGTTTAGGGCCCGATTATTCTGCGGCGACGGCCTCTTCGTCCTTTTCGGCCTGCTGGCGCGTCCACATTTCGGCGTAGAGACCGTTTTTTGCGAGCAGTTCGGCATGTGTGCCCTGTTCAGCAACGCGGCCTGCATCGAGCACGACAATTTCGTCCGCATCAACGACCGTCGACAATCGGTGTGCGATGACGATGGTGGTGCGCGCTTTTGAAACCTCATCGAGCGTGTCGAGAATTTCCGCCTCGGTGCGACTGTCTAGCGCGCTGGTGGCTTCGTCGAGGATCAGGATGGGTGGGTTTTTGAGGAGCGTGCGCGCGATCGCAACACGTTGTTTCTCACCACCCGACAGCTTCAGCCCGCGCTCACCCACCTGGGTCTCATATTGCTTGGGCTGAGCGGCAATGAAATTGTGGATCTGTGCACCGCGCGCTGCATCCTCGATTTCGGCCTGTGATGCGCCTTCGCGGCCATAGCCGATATTGTAGCCGATGCTGTCATTGAACAACACGGTATCCTGCGGAACGATGCCTATCTGCGCGCGCAGGCTTGACTGGGTCACGTCGCGCAGATCCTGCCCGTCGATGGTGATGCGTCCGCCGGTAACGTCGTAAAAGCGGTAGAGCAGCCGCGCGATAGTCGATTTGCCAGCGCCTGACGGGCCGACAACGGCGAGTGTCTTTCCGGGCGGCACGCGCAAGCTGAGGCCGTTGAGGATTTGCCGATCGGGGTCATAGCCAAAGGTCACATTTTCGAACGCAAGTTCGCCGCCCGCAACCTGAAGTTCGAAAGCACCCGGGCGATCGATAATTTCAGGTGCGGTATCGATCAGGTCGAACATCGCGGCCATATCGATCAAGCCCTGCCGAATCGTGCGATAGACCATGCCGAGCATGTCGAGCGGGCGGAAAAGCTGCATCAGCAACGTGTTGACCAGAACGACATCGCCGGTGCTGAAGCGGCCCTGCGACCAGCCCCATACGCTGAACCCCATTGCGCCTGCCATCATCAGATTGGTGATCAACGACTGGCCGATATTGAGCCAGGCGAGCGAATTTTCGGACTTTACCGCGGCATCGGCATAGCGCCTTGCCACCCGTGCATAATATTCCGCTTCGCGATCTTCGGCGTTGAAATATTTGACCGTTTCATAGTTGAGCAGGCTGTCTACCGAACGCGCGACGGTGGCCGTATCCAGCTCGTTCATTTCTTCGCGCAGCTTGTTGCGCCAGTCGGTCACCTTTTGGGTAAACAGGATGTAGGTGATCACCATCGCCAGCGTCGCGACAACCAGGCCGACCCCGAATTTGAACCAGAAAATCACCAGCACCGCGACCAGTTCGATTACCGTCGGAGCGATGTTGAACAGCATGAAATAAAGCATCACGTCGATGCTTTTGGTTCCGCGCTCGATCACCTTCGTCACCGCACCGGTGCGGCGGTTCATGTGGAACCGCATCGACAAGCGGTGGAGGTGCGAAAAGACATTCTCGGCCAGTCGCCGCGTGGCATCCTGCCCAACCCGTTCGAAAACGGTGTTGCGCAAATTATCGAACAGCACGCCGCCAAAGCGCGCGCCGGTATAGGCAACGACCAGGCCAATCGCCATCCACGCGCCTGCTTCCAGGCCCGGCTGCATCCGGTCAATGGCGGCGCCATAGACAAAGCCCATGGAAAGTTGGACGCCCTTCGAAACCAGCACCAGCAGCATCGCGATGACGATGCGCACCCGCAGCGCGGGCAGGTCTTTAGGCCACAAATAGGGCAGGAAGCGGCTGAGCGTGGCGAAGCTCGCCTCCGCTTTCGCTGCTTCCTTTTCCTTGCCGTTTTCGGCCTGTGCCGCCATTCCCTGCATCAGGCCGATATAGGGAAGTATCCGGCTTTAGAAAGTCCCGCTGACTGTCGCGCGGTAAATCAGGCCATAATTGTTGCGGCCGGTATGGGTGAAATCAATGGGGCCATCGCGGCGGTCAACGTAGAAGACTTCGTCATAACCCTCGGTCTGGCCGGCCAGGTTGAATATCTGCCCGCGGACCTTCAACCCCAACACATTCTTATGTTCGATAAAGGCGCCGACCATCGGCCCGGTGCGGTAATCGCGGCCGAAATAGTCGAGCCGGTAAAAGCCGTAATCGCTATTGTCTTCGGCAAAGACGCCATAGGCCCATTGCGTATTGGGGATGTCGTGGCGGAAATCGGCATTCCAGTAACTCCGTCCGCGATTGCTCAGCGGGCGCTTCTCGCCGGTTAATGGATCGCGCAAAGATGCCGTCTGCCAAGCGCCGATGAGGTCGAGTTTCGCGCCTTTGATGCCGATGGTGTCGAGCAGGAAGCTGGCGTTGATTTCGGTCCGCAGCCGCTTTGCAGTGCCGTCAATATTACCCGGCGCTTCGGTGGTTGCGGTTATCGGAATGCGGTCGACAAGATCGCTGATCGATTCGAGGTCGACCTTGAATTTGATCGACCCCGCCTTGCCCAGCGAACGGTTGGCTTCGAAATTGAGCAGCCAGCTTTGCGGTGGCACAAGCTGGAAATTGCCGGCATTATTGTTGTTGTTGCGTACATCGACCGAGGCGAGGAAGTCACCAAAGTTAAGCTGCAACACTTTGCGCTGGAATTTCACGCTGACGTCGAGGTTGGGCGAGGCTTTCCAGCCCAGTGCGATTGAACCTTTGGGGCGCACATATTGGCGCGAATTACCATTGGGGCTGGTGACCCCCAATTCGCTATATTCACCGCCCAATGTCGCTTGCAGCGTCAGATCTTTGGCAATGGGGCGGCCATAAGACAGGATGATCTGTCCACGTTTCTCCTCGACCCGTGCCGTTGCATTGGGCAACGGCACCGGCTGGAACACGCCGCCGCTGTCGAGTTGGAAAAATTCGGATTCGGCGTCGAGATAATTGAACGCGCCTTCCGCCGAAACCTGCCAGTCGGCTTTGCCAGCTTTCCAGCGATATTCGGCGCGCAACACGCTTTCGCCTTCGTCGATCGACTGGATGAATTTCTGTCCGCTTTCGGGGGATCCGTCGGTCGGGGTGATACGGAACTGGTTGACGAAGGGGCTGTGTTCAAAGCGGTGAAAACCTATCAGCTTCAGCCGACCGCCGCCCAGACCGAACTCATAATCGGCGCCCAGTTCCATACTCCATTCGTCTTCGCGATCACGCCCCGCCTCAAGAACATCGGCGACGCCGGGTTGCTGGCGCAGAAAGGTGCGGGTCCCGCGGAATTCGAAAAATTCGAGCGCGCCGTTGGCATTGAGGATATTTCCATTGTCGCTTTTCAGCGAATAGGTGCCCGCCAACCTTGGCCGGTCGCCCTGCGAACGCACGCGGACGTCGCGCAGGAACAGGCGATCGCCATTGGCATCGCGAACATCTTCATAGCCCCAGCCACCACCGCGAAAGCCGTTGTTATTGGATAGACCCAGCGTGAAATCGCCCTTGCCGATCTTGCCCGAAAGATTGACTTCACCATTGATCCAGAAATCATCGACCTGCCGCCGCCATTGCGGACGCCAGGCAAAATTGCCCTGCAGGCTGTCAGGCTTTGTCACGACGTTCAGCACCTGGCCGTTGAGGCCCGAGACATTGAGCGTCGCACCATCGGCGATTTCCAGCCGGATTACCGAATTCGCAGCGATGCGGGACAGCGCGGTCTGAGCATCATTGCTCTTGCCAGTGATGCGTTGGCCATTGATCAGGACATTCTGGCTGGCCTCGCCCAAGCCCCGGTCGCTGCTGACCTGGCTGATCTGGAATCCCGGTATCTGGCCCACCATATCGAGCGCGGTTTGCGGTGCGAACCGGGCGAATTGAGGAGCCTCATAAATTTGGCGGCCATTTTCGGTGCGCGGTTCAAGGTCGGTTGCCGCCGCCTCGACCTGCGGGGCAGTATTGGCCAATGCGGGGTTGACCGCTGCCAACGCCAACAAACTTCCGGAAGTCGCAAGGATGCGACGGGCGCACACATTCATTAAACCCACTCCTGTCGGGCTCTGTTGGCCCTGTATTGTGCTCCCTGGGGGGCGGGTTAGGATTACAAATGTATGCGAACCAGCCGGGTTCGATTAGCGACTTATAATTTGGGACAAACTACATCCGCCTTGATAGCAGCAGCCACGCAGCGATGGCGTTGAAGCCGGTATAGACCGCGTAGAAGCCGAGGATCATGCCCGACCCCGAATAGGCAAACAGCATCGCGCCAAGTAAAATCCCGAATTCAAGGAAATAGCTGCCGTTACGGCCAAAATGCTTGCCGAAATAAAGCTTGGTATCCTCGACAAAGGGATGGCCCGACTCCACCACGGCCTTGTGCATCGCGAAATTGGCAATGCCAAGCAGGAAGCAGGCGATCAGATACATCTGCCGCCCGCCTTGCTCATTTCGAAGCGTTGGCTTCCGCTTTGTCGGGGCGCAGGCTGGTGCCCGCACGTCCACCGCGGAAGGAGGAGAACCAGCTTGCCGGATTCAGCCCAGTCGAACCATCGAGTGAGAAGGTGATGATCTCGGCTCGCCCGCCGATACGCTCCCACGCCACCGGGCCACCAAGGCCGATGGGGGCGTCAACGCGGCTGTCGGCGCTGTTATCGCGGTTGTCACCCAGCAGGTAATAATGCCCTGCGGGAATACGGATGGGTGCGACATCGTCGGTCGATCCGCGGCGCGCATCGATCGTGTCATAACTGACGCCATTGGGCAGCGTTTCGCGCACGATGGTGACATAACAGTGCAGCGAACCATCGGCTTCTTGCGCCAAGGCGCCCGGGAAATCGATCTCGGTGCAGGGATTGTTGGCGTCGACCGGCAGGTCTTTCACCGGCTGCGCTTCCTGCTTGATCGGCTTGCCGTTGAGGAACACCTGCCCTCCGCGCATTTCGAACAGGTCACCGGGCATGCCGATAACGCGCTTGATATAATCCTGGTTCTTGCCCTCGGGCGTAAGGATCACGACATCGCCGCGTTCGGGTGTCGCGCCCCACACGCGGCCCTTGCTTTCGGGCAAGGTGAAAGCGAGCGAATCCACCTCTTCGCGCAGCACCAGCCATTGGAAAAGCGCCACGGGATTGGGAATGGTGGGGGAGACAAAGCTCCAGCCATAAGCGAATTTCGAAACGAACAGCCGGTCGCCCACCAGCAGTGTGGGCATCATCGAGATCGACGGAATATAAAATGGCTTGGCGATGAAGCTGTGAAAGCCGAGCACGGCGAGCAGCAACCAGAACAGGCCTTTGATTTCTGCCCACAGGTTATGGAGCCAGCCTTGTTTGGGCGCTTCCGCAGCGCCGCTTTTGTTCTCGGTGGTTACAGGTTCGCTGTTCAAGATTGTCATGCTTTCGAAATCGGTAATGCCTCGATGATCACAAAGGCCTGCGCCCAAGGGTGATCGTCGGTCAGCGTTAGATGAATGTGCGCCTCATAGCCATTTGGGACCATCGCGTCGAGCCGTGCCTTTGCCCCGCCAGTCAGCGCCAATGTCGGAGCCCCTGACGGCGCGTTGACCACGCCGATGTCCTTCATGAACACGCCACGTTTGAACCCGGTGCCGACAGCCTTGCTGAACGCCTCTTTGGCGGCAAAGCGCTTGGCGTAGGTTCCGGCTTTGGTGAAGGGACGCTTGGCGGCCTTAGCGCGCTCGACATCGGTAAAAACGCGATTTTCAAACCGCTCGCCAAAACGGTTCAGCGAATTCTGGATACGCTCTATATTACAAAGGTCGGAACCGAGGCCGATGATCACCGCGCCGCATCCATCAGTTCGCGCATCCGGCGGACGGCATTTTCAAGGCCATCGAAAATCGCCTCGCCGATCAGGTAATGGCCAATATTGAGTTCGGCCAATTGTGGAATGGCGGCGATGGGCTGGACATTATCATAGGTTAGCCCGTGGCCGGCATGGGGTTCGATGCCGTTTTTGGCGGCGAGTGCGGCCGCATCGGCAATGCGTTTGAGTTCCTTCTCGATCCCGGCCGTGTCGCCGTCGAGCCACAGATGCGCGTAGCGCCCGGTGTGCAGTTCGACGACGGGTGCCTTGAGCCGCATCGCGGCATCAATCTGCCGGGCATCGGGTTCGATGAACAGGCTCACCCGGATGCCCGCATCGGACAGGCGCGATACAATCGGGGCCAGCTGGTTGTGCAATCCGGCAGCGTCGAGCCCGCCTTCGGTGGTGCGTTCCTCGCGCCGCTCGGGCACGATGCACGCGGCGTGCGGTTTGTGCCGCAGTGCAATTTCCAGCATTTCCTCGGTCGCCGCCATTTCAAGGTTGAGCGGCAGGCTGGTCGCAGCCTGGATGCGGGCAAGGTCGCTGTCGCGGATATGCCGCCGGTCTTCACGCAGGTGCGCAGTGATGCCGTCTCCGCCAACATGCGCGACAATCTCTGCTGCGCGCACCGGATCGGGATGATCCCCGCCGCGCGCGTTCCGGATCGTCGCGACATGGTCGATATTGACGCCGAGGCGGAGGTGACCGTTCATGGTCAAGCCTTGCGGCTCCCCGGCTTCACCGCTTCGCTAGCCGCCAGTTCGGGCGGCAGCTCATCGGGTGCGTAGGTCGGGAAGTTGAGCTCAATCAGCGGAAAGAAGGGCACGCCGAGATCAACTGAACCCGCCGAGCGATCGACGATTGAAGCCGCCGCGATCACTTCGCCGCCGGCATCCTCGATCGCCTTGATGGCTTCACGCGATGAAAGGCCGGTGGTGACGACGTCCTCTACCATCAGAACCTTCTGGCCTTCTTTCAGGGCAAAGCCACGACGCAAACCGAATACGCCCTGGGGTCGTTCGACGAACAGCGCGTCAACACTGAGCGCGCGGCCCATTTCATGCCCTATTATAATGCCACCCATTGCAGGCGAGACGACAACCTCGATCTGGCTGCGAATGTCGCGCGGCAATTTCTGCGCAATGGCAACCGCGATGCGGCTTGCCCGTTCCGGGTTCATCAGCAATCGGGCGCACTGCAGATAATAAGCGCTGTGCCGTCCGGACGACAAAAGGAAGTGCCCTTCCAGCAAGGCTTCGGCAGCGCGGAACTCGGAGAGAATTTCGTCTTCGGTCATGATTTGGGGGATGTCCTTGAACTGCGTGCAACCACTGTTGCGCGATTTGCAACGCAGATAGGTGGATTCCGCCCACAAATAAATGCAAAAATTGGTATTGAGGCTGCTTGAGGCTTGTGCCAAGCGCGCCTATAAGCCGCGCCAAATCGCGGTTTTGTTACAGCGATACAACAGTTTCCGGCGGGCTCTCCGCGATAGGATTACGGGGCTAACATAATGAATATTATGAAAAAATTTGTTCTGGCATGCGGGCTGATGATGCTTCCCGCCATGGTATCGGCGCAGGCGGCGAATCCGGCACCTGCACCTGCCGCGGCAGAGGCAAAGGTGGTCCCTGCACCGGTCCAGGCAGCTCCTGCTGCTGCTACCGATGCTGGAAATGAGGCTGCGGCCCCGTCTGCTGCACCCTCAATGGACGGCTCGCTCCCCGGCTACACGCCGATGAAGCCCGACTATGAAAACCATGTCGGCATGCCCAAGGATCGCGGCGTCGATTTCCAGGAACAGTTCAGCCCCAATGGCCATTATGCCAAGTGGATGAACAACTCGATCCTGCTGCCGATCATCACGATCATTTCGCTGTTCGTTCTCGGTCTGCTGCTTTGGGTTATCGTGCGCTACCGCCGCGCAGCCAATCCCGAACCTTCGAAGACCACCCACAACACCTTCATCGAAGTCGTGTGGACGCTCGTCCCCGTTCTCATCCTGCTGGGTATCGCTTATCCCTCGCTGACGCTGGTCGCCAAGCAGTTCAAGCCTGCGCCGGCTGATGCTGTTACCGTGAAGGTGACGGGTTATCAGTGGTATTGGGGTTACACCTATCCCGACCATGGCGGCTTCGAAGTTGTCTCGAACATGCTTCAGGAACAGTCGGCTGTTAAGCCGGGTGAGCGTTACCGTACCGACGATGACGGTCCTCGCCTCCTCGCCGTGGATAACCGCATGGTCGTTCCGGCCGGCGTTCCGATCCGCATCCAGACCACCGCTGCTGACGTGATCCACAGCTTTGCGGTGCCTGCACTGTGGTTCAAGCTTGACGCTGTTCCCGGCCGTCTCAACGAAAAGGCCGTGACGATCGAAAAGCCGGGCGTTTATTTCGGCCAGTGTTCGGAACTTTGCGGGGCCCGCCACGCATATATGCCGATCGTGGTTGAGGCGCTTCCGCCCGCTCAATTTGCGGCGTGGGTAAAGGCAAAAGGCGGCTCGATGCCGGGTGAAAAACCTGCTGAAGCTGCTGCTGCGCCTGCCGCTGCCGCTCCTGCTGCAACCGAAACCGCTCCTGCCGCCGCTCCGGCGCCTGCTGCCAAGTAAAAAAAGAGGTCGACAAAGATGACGACGATTGCTGCAAATCCCGCCGACCATCATGACCACGCGCATGATGCCGACCACAAGCCGGGCTTTTTCGCCCGCTGGTTCATGTCGACCAACCACAAGGATATCGGAACGCTTTACCTGATATTCGCGATTCTCGCGGGTGTCATCGGTGGTGGCATTTCCGGCCTGATGCGCCTCGAGCTCGCAGAGCCCGGCATTCAGTATCTGACGGGTTGGGCATCGATGATGGCCGGCAAGGAAGCTTCGCTCGATGAAGCCTATCATATGTGGAACGTGCTGATCACCGCGCACGGCCTGATCATGGTCTTCTTCATGGTCATGCCCGCAATCATTGGTGGTTTCGGCAACTGGTTCGTGCCGCTGATGATCGGTGCGCCCGACATGGCCATTGCGCACGAGGAATGGGTGGCCAACTTGTTTTCTGGCTTGTCCAACAACCAACACAGTCAGATGTACACCTTGCTGGGTGCCATGAAAAAGAATTTACAGAAACAAGAGGAGATGTCATGAGTCAAAAGTATTTACCTGGACAGCCACAGCAATTGCCTCGCCACAACAACAAGTTGGTCCATTACAAAGCTGAGCATGTGCTGTTTGAAGTGAAGGAGGGTGTGGCCACCCTGACATTGAACCGACCTGAGCGAAAAAATCCTTTGTCATTTGAGTCTTATGCCGA
>JALREL010000098.1 GCA_023262005.1 Sphingorhabdus sp.
GCACCAGGCGTAGTCGCAACCAGCTCATGCGCACGCTCAATCGCGCCCTTCATGCCCTTTTCTCGCGGGGTCAGGTCGAATGTCGCGCCATAAGCAAGCATGAGCCGCCGACGCTCAACCGACATGCTCTCGGGCATCACCAGAACCAACTTGTAGCCTTTGACCGCTGCGACCATTGCCAGGCCAACACCGGTGTTGCCGCTGGTCGGCTCGATAATTGTGCCGCCGGGTTTCAGGCTGCCATCCTTTTCCGCCGCTTCGATCATGGCAAGGCCAATGCGATCCTTGATCGAACCGCCCGGGTTGGAGCGTTCGGATTTGATCCAGACTTCGGCATCACCAAACATCCGCTGCAGGCGAATATGCGCGCTGTTGCCTATGGTTTCGAGGATGGAGTTGGCCTTCATGTGCGTGGATTTCCTTCGATTTATGTTGTGTGGATGGTTTGTTTCTGCCGTAACCGCTCGATCAGCTTGGTTTTCTCAGCTTCCTCTCGCTTGTCCTCCGCCTGCGATAGTAGGCTGCGTAACAAATAGAGTCCATAAGGCCAGTCGCCAACGTTCGATGCTGCATTAATATGCCCGAACGGTCCGGCATTCACGAATTTGGCGCCCCATCGGCGAGCCAACTTTCCTGCATGACGTAAAGTGCAATATGGATCGTTTTCGCTGCCAACCACTATAGCTGGAAATGGGAGCAATATGCGGGGGGCAGGCGCAAAATTTGCCAGGCGCGAATCCAAAGGGCAATTGTCAACGCTTGGTGGTGCCACAAGCAGCGCACCGATAATGCCATGCTTTTCGGCATCAGGCTCTTGCATCGCCCACCATGCGACAGAAAAACACCCCAGACTGTGCGCCACCAGAACCTTAGGTCCGGCTATCGATGAAATTGCAATTCCCAAATTGGTCGTCCAACTCGTTCTGCGCGGGGAGGACCAAGCACCCAATTCGGCTCGCGAAGTGTTCGGCAAATTCCGTTCCCAATGGCTTTGCCAATGTTCTGGTCCGCTGTTGTTTAAGCCGGGAACTATCAGGATGTTTGGTTCAATAGAGGTCATGTTCGGCTCCTTCCGGTGCAATTCAGATGGGCCGTTGGTAACGGGTGCGATTGATCTATACTCAATCAAATTAGTAGACAATAAACTTTGCGTTGAGGCGTATCAACTTGTCGTTGACCTGAGAGAGCTTTTCAGGAGCTTTTATCTGACTGGCGGAATTGCGGCTCAAATGTTCGGGCGTTTTTGAGTTCGGGGAACAGCTTGGCCCAGATACCGGTGACGAGGATAGCGCCTGCGCCGCCGAATACAACCGCGCCGACAGGGCCGAGCAATGCTGCGGCAAAGCCCGATTGCAGTTCGCCCAATTCGTTGGACGCCGAAATCGCGAGGCCGGAGACCGAGCTGACACGGCCGCGCATTGCATCGGGTGTGTTGAGCTGCACCAGCGAGCCGCGGACATAGACCGAAAGCATGTCGGCCGCGCCCAAGATTGCGAGCATCGACAGCGCGACCGCCATCGACGCTCCCATATCGAGCCAGTCGATTTCGGCATTGCCGAACAGGTGCTCACCAATGATGTGCGAGTAACCAAAGCCGATGGTGGCAATCCCGAACACGACGACCGCCCACAGCATCTTGGCGCCGACATTATGCTTCAATGGTTTGAAGGCGAGGTAGATGGCGACAATCGCCGCGCCAAATGCTGGAGCAGCACGAAGCTGGCCCAATCCATCCGGGCCGACATGAAGGATATCGCGCGCATAAACCGGCAACAGCGCGGTAGCGCCCGCGAGCAACACAGCGAACAGATCTAGCGTAATGGCACCAAGCAGAAAACGTTCGGACCAGGTATATTTCATCCCCTCAACCATCATCCGCACCGGATGCTTTTTCTCGTCCATCGGAGGCGGATAGACGGGACGAACAGTCGAAATCGCGATGCTGGAAAGGACCAGCAAGCTAACCGTCATCCAATAGGAGCCAGCGGCATTTTGTGCATACATCAAGCCGCCGACAGCAGGGCCGATCACCGAAGCGCTTTGCCATGCAATCGAACCAAGCGCGATCGCGCGGGGCAGGGATTCGGGGGGGACGATATTGGGCGCGATTGCCGCCATCGAAGGGCCAACGAAAACACGGGCTACACCGTGCAATGCGGCAAGCAGGAACAACAGCGGCAGGTTTAGCGCATCATTATAGGTCAACAGGCCAAGTGTCAGCGCTGCACCTGCATCGACCATATTGGCAAAGATCGCGACCCTGCGGCGCTCGAACCTGTCGGCAGCCCAGCCTGCGACGGGCGTCAACAATGCAAGCGGAATGAATTGCACCAAACCGAGCAACCCGAGTTGGAAAGCCGCCTGCTTTGGCGACATGCCATAATCGGTGCGTGCAATGTCGTAGACTTGCCAAGCGATCACGACGACCATCGACATCGTGGCAATCACCGCCATGAAGCGGGCGAGCCAATAGCGGCGGTAATCAGGTATCGCGAAAGGATGCGGTGCGGACGACATGCTCATTTGTCGCCTATCTGCTTCGCCGAAGCAGTGCAATCGCCCTGTGCTACGTCCAGCTAAAGTTGTGCTTTGCATGGCTTTCTGTGCCGCTCATCGAATTCGCTCTGGAACTCGTGGACATTCGGGTGCAGCATCGCAGGCATCAACATGCATTCGGGGAGAAACAGCATGAAATTGAAACAAGCGGCTTTGGCCGTGTCACTGGCCGCGTTGGTGATCACCGGCGGCTGCAAGAAAGTGGACGGCGACCCTTCCGCAGTCACAGCCAATGATGGAAGCGAATGGGGAGGTTTCGTCGAGAAATTCCTCGACGGTTATTTCAAGATCAACCCCACATTCGCGGTCTATCAAGGCAAGCACGAATTTGATGGGGAACTACCCGATTGGTCGCCCGAGGGCATAAAGGCTGCGATCGCGTATCGCAAACAGGCGATCGCCGATGCCAAAGCGATCGATGCGTCCAAACTGACCGATGCGCAGAAATTCGAGCGCGACTATCTGGTGCATGCGATGGAGGGTGAGCTTTTCTTCCTCGAAGATGCGGACATGCTGCACAAAAACCCGTCGGCCTATGTCGGCGTCCTTGATCCCAATGTGTACATCGCGCGCCCCTATGCGGATGCCGAAACGCGGATGAAGGCATTCATCAAATATGCCAACAATGTTCCCAAAGCCACAGAGCAGATCAAGGCGAACCTGAAGCTACCGCTACCTGCGACGTTCGTAAAAATTGGGACTGCAGGTTTCGGTGGTTTTGCCGATTATTACACCGGCGATGCCAAAAAGGCCTTTGCTGAAGTGAAGGACGCCGAACTGCAAAAGCAGTTTGACGAAGCGGCGACCAAAGCCGCTGCGGCAATGAAGGATCTGGCCGGCTATATCGGTTCGCAACCCGGCACCGATGGCGGCTATGCCCTTGGTGCGGACAAGTTCGCCAAAATGGTTTTGAAGACCGAAGGGGTGAATGTTTCGCTCGATGAGCTTGAAGCCATTGGCCGAGCTGATCTGAAGCGAAACCAGGATGCACTTGCCAAAGCATGTGCTGTGTACGCTCCCGGCGCTTCGATGCAAGATTGCATGAGCAAGATGGGAGCCAACAAGGCAGCCGATGGTCCTGTTGCCGAGGCGCGCCGCCAATTGCCGCCATTGAAGCAGTTCCTGATCGACAAGGATATCGTTTCTATCCCCGGCACCGAAGAGGCGAAGGTCGAAGAATCGCCGCCCTATAATCGGCAGAATAGCGCCTATATCGATATTCCCGGACCCTATGAGAAAGGTCTGCCATCGGTCTATTACATCTCTCCGCCCGATCCGACATGGGACAAGGCGACGCAGGACGGGTTTGTACCGGGCAAATATGACTTGCTAGGCACCTCGGTGCATGAGGTATGGCCCGGCCACTTCCTCAATTTCCTCCATTCGAACCGGTCAAAGTCGATCTTTGGCAAGCTGTTCGTCGGTTATGCCTTTGCCGAAGGCTGGGCACATTATACCGAGGAAATGATGATGGATGCGGGGCTTGGCGATACCACTGCTTCGCCCGAGGAAGCGGCTGAAATGAAGATCGGCCAGCTCTCGAACGCGTTGCTGCGCAATTGCCGCTATCTGTCCGCCATTGGTTTGCATGCGCGCGGCATGACGGTTGCCCAGTCTGAGGAGCTGTTCAAGACGCAATGCTATCAGGATGCCGGAAACAGCAAACAGCAAGCCGCGCGCGGCACTTATGACCCAGCCTATCTGAACTATACGATGGGCAAGCTGATGATCCGTAAATTACGCGATGATTGGACCAACGGAGACCGTAAAAAGTGGAAGGCGTTCCATGATGAATTCCTCTCGTATGGCGGCCCGCCAATCCCGATGGTAAGGCAAGCGATGATGAAGGAAAATGAGGCTAAAGCCGTCTTTTAAGCGATAAGCCCTCTCCCTATCGTGGGGAGGGGGCCTCACTTCGTGCTGCGGCCGTCCTTTGCTTCGGGTCGTGCCGAACTTTCATCCTGGTTCCAGGCCAGCCAGTTTTCGAATTCATCATAACGCAGCGGGTTTATGAATTTGACCCCCGCTTGGTCATCGCGGTTCCAGACGATCGATACTTTTCGGCGTGATAGGCCGGCGATGACAAGCGTGAGGTTTTCGGTAGGTTTCAGATTGCGCACCTTGTCCAGCCGCACCCCGTTTGCCGAAATATCGATCGCTTCGCAGTGTATGCTACGTTGATCGGATTCGAGCTTGGCGGGAACCTTGCAATTATATCGCGGTAATCGCGGTTTCACGCGCGCAATCGAAATTCCGGTCTTTTTCAGAACCGCGTCCAGATCGGCTGCTTCGGTAAACTCGACACCGGCATAAGCGCCATTCTGCCAACGCACTGTACCTGCGATGGACAGGTTTGAACGGAACTCAATCCGGATTTCTTCACCAATTGAGAGTTTGGCCCTCGTCTCGATTTTTGCACCACCTGATGAGATATTGTGCACACGGCACAACAATTCCCGCCCGGCTGCATCGAGCTTCGCGACGAGCATGACTGAGATCTGCCGCGCATTCTCGCGACGATCCGGTTGTGGCATCAGAATGAAGTCGTCGACCTCGGCCGCGACATCATTTTTGAACTCAACCCTGCTACCCAATTCCATAGCTCGACCGATCCCCAATCGACACGAATGCCATTGTTGGGAATAACGGCGGTTCCGTTGTAAAATTTATCAATTCTTATGGCTAATTTTGAAATCTTCGAAAAGCAGATTTTCCGGTATTTACTGTTTTATATTAATGGTTTGGATGATTAAGCAATCGTCACGAAGCTATCCATAACCCGTTTGCGGCCCGATTGTTCGAACTCGATTTCCAGTTTGTTGCCCTCGATATCCTCGATCGAACCATAGCCAAATTTCTCGTGGAATACGCGCATGCCGATGGCAAGGTCGCTGCGACCCTGGGCGCCAAGACCGACGGCTGGCTTGCTGACTTCCTGAACCCGTTGCGGCCGTGAGTTGAACCCGCCAGCTGTTGCGGCGCGCTGCCAACCAGGGCCGCGCGCGTTGCTCCGGCCCTGGTTTGCCGCAGCCAAATGGGCGAAAGGATCGGCCCGTTCGGACCAGTTGGCGCGCCACAGAGATGCGCCCCCGGTCATCGTCTGCTCGTTCTCAACATGCTCGGGCGGCAATTCGTCGATGAAGCGGCTGGGGATGCTGCTTGTCCACTGCCCGTAAATACGCCGGTTGGCGGCATGGGTGATGGTGCATTTCTCTCGGGCGCGCGTAATCGCCACATAGGCGAGGCGTCGCTCCTCTTCGAGACTGGCCATCCCGCCTTCATCAAGCGCGCGCTGAGAGGGGAAAACGCCATCCTCCCAGCCTGCGCAAAACACGTGATTAAATTCGAGTCCCTTCGCTGCGTGGATTGTCATGATGGTGATCGCTTCTTCATGCGCGCCCGCCTCATTATCCATCACAAGGCTGACATGCTCCAGGAAGTCGCCCAGCGTCTCATATTCCTCCATCGCGCGGACGAGTTCCTTGAGGTTGTCGAGCCGTCCCGATGCTTCAACACTGCGTTCGGCCTGTAGCATTGCGGTATATCCGCTGTCTTCAAGCACCAGTTCGGTAAGCGCCGATGGGGGCAGGGTAGCCGCACTATCGCGCCAACGTGCAATATCGATCACCAGATCGGAAAGCGATTTGCGAGCCTTGCCGGTCAGTTCGTCGGTGCCGACTATGCGGGCTGCGCCTGCCGACAGTGGAACGCCTTCTGCACGCGAAGCGCGATGGATTTTCTCGACCGCCTTGTCACCAATCCCGCGCTTTGGCGTGTTGACGATGCGTT
>JALREL010000102.1 GCA_023262005.1 Sphingorhabdus sp.
CCAGCCCGTTGGTCTCCACGCGCAGCTGGATCGCCGATGCCGACGCGCTGCGCCGCGAATTGCCGAAGGAAACGCAGGCGACGCTGACCGCCTGCGCGACGCAGCGTCCGCCGGCCAAGGCGGCATGCGATGCCGCGACCGAGGTGTTCTATCGCAACTTCAACGGGCGCGAGGCCAGCCCGGCGGCGCTGAAGGCCTATGCCCGCGCGAACGGTCGCGGCTTCAACCCGCGGCTGTACCAGGCGATGTGGGGCAACAGCGAGTTCGTCGCGACCGGCACACTGCGCGACTATGACGGCGAACCGCTGCTTGCGCGGCTCGATGGCGCGCGCACCCTGCTCATGGTCGGCCAGCATGACGAGGCGCGGCCGCCCACTGCCGCGCGCTTCGCCGCGCGCGTCGCGGGTGCCGAACTGGCGGTGGTGCCCGGCGCGGCGCACGGCATCTTCACCGATCGCCCCGCCGAAACGGTGGCATTGCTGCGCGGCTGGCTCGACCGGATCGACCTGCGCGACCGCATAACGTGAATCGCTTGGCTGCGACGCAGCACTGGTAATTTTATTACGGTCGTGTTAAATGCGGGGGGACGAGGGCGAATGGACTTGCCCCTCGCCCGGAGAAGCACGGACCCCGCCCCGACCATCATCGCCGCTTTCCAGCACGGAACGGCGCGCATCCCCAGTCGGGACACAGAATACGGAAAGGCTTTTAGCACATGGCTGCCAAGGCGCTGTCCTTCGTTGTCGGCGATTATGTCGTTTACCCCAAGCACGGCGTGGGCCGTGTCATCGAACTCCAGAAACAGGAAATCGCAGGGACCAGCCTGGAACTCTACGTTTTGCGTTTCGAAAAGGAACGCATGACGCTGCGCGTGCCCACCAACAAGGCCGAGAGCGTCGGCATGCGCAAGCTGTCGAGCGACAAGACGCTGCGCGAGGCGCTCGATACGCTGAAGGGCAAGCCCAAGGTGAAGCGCACCATGTGGTCGCGCCGCGCGCAGGAATATGAGGCGAAGATCAACTCGGGCGACCTGGTGTCGATCGCCGAGGTGGTGCGCGACCTGTTCCGCCCCGACGACCAGCCCGAGCAGAGCTATTCGGAGCGCCAGATTTTCGAAGCTGCTTCGAGCCGCCTCGCCCGCGAGCTCGCAGCCATGGAAAAGACTGACGAACCTGCTGCACTGAAGAAAATCCTCGACGTGCTCAAGGTTGCGGCTCCGCAATGGTATGAAAAGGCTGAATAAGCCCGGATCATAAAATCCACGAAAAGGCCTCCCTTGCGAGGCCTTTTTTGTATTTGCTTTCTCGACTGGTCCAAACGCGTTTGACCGCGCACGGCGCAGATTGCATAAGTTGGCCATTCTGCTGCGAACAGGCAGCCGATGCATCCAAGGAACAGCCATGACGCGACCGACAGTTTATGCATCGCTTCCGGTTCTGGCCGCGTTGGCCTTTGCGACAGCCCCAACCCCCGCCGATGCGGCAACCAAATCCTTCCTTGTTGGCAGCTATGACGAATTGATCATCGAAGGCGATATCATCGTCAAACTGGATAATCTGAAAGCGCCGTCTGCACGCGCGAGCGGCGACCACAGTCTTGTCGAAGCCCTGAAAATCGAGCGGAACGGTTTGACGGTGCGTGTTCGCATCCAGGATTATGAGGGTACAACGCAAGCGGCCAAGATTGGCGCACCACTGGTGGTCACTTTGGGCGGACGCGGCGTGCGCAAGGTCAGCGTTGACGGCAATGCGCAGGTGGACATCAACCAGATGCGCGCGCCGGGGCTTGTCGTTACATTGAAAATGGCGGGTGCTGGTCAGATCAACGTCGGCAGGATCGAAAGCGATCGCATTGATGTTGGCCTTGCCGGCACGGGCGGCATCAATATCCAGGCTGGAAAGATACGCGCTGCGCGGCTCTCGGTCAGCGGCAGCGGCAAGATGGATGCGCCTAAACTTGCCTTGATGCAGGCAAACCTTTTCCAACAGGGCAATGCTTCGACCCATTTGTCGGTCAACGAAAAGATTGAGATCACCAACAGCGGATCGGGTTCGATACAGGTTGATGGGCCTGCTACCTGCTTTGTACGTCAGCCCGGATCAGCAAAAATCGTCTGTGGAAAGACTGCCCAATGACCTCTCGCTTTTGGATAACTGCCGCCTTTGCTGCCGCCTTGCTGGCGAGTTGCAGCGGCGTCAGCGCAGGTGGTGGCAAAGCGAATTCGGCGGGTTGCAATCCCGGTGAAGCGCTATCGCAGAGCGACGCCGGTCTCGACCAAGTCCGCCTATGCATTACCAGCGGGAAAAAGGTTCACGCCTTCACGGTCGAGATCGCACGCACTTCGCAGCAGCAGGCGCGCGGATTGATGTTCCGCAATGCCCTTGCCGACGACAAGGGCATGGTCTTTCCTTTTACAGAAACGCGGATGGCAAGTTTCTGGATGAAAAACACCTTCATCCCGCTCGACATCATCTTTGTTCGTGCAGACGGCAGTATCGAAAACATAGCCATGAACACCATTCCCTATTCGACCGATCCGGTCGAATCGACCGCGCCTGTGGCTGCCGTACTTGAACTGCGCGGCGGGTTGACTGCGGAACTGGGAATCAAGGCTGGCGACAAGGTTCGCTGGACCGCAAAATAAGCGCCTTTTTGATTGCAAGGGAAGGCGCTTCCGCCTAATCGGCCCGCATGGGAATCTTGGCGAAAATCTTCACCTGGTGGGACGGTGCCACCATTGGCACAGCACTTTACAGCGCGCGCAAGGGCGTGCTCGTCGGTGAAGATGAACAGGGCAACCGCTACTATCGCTCCAAGGATGGCGCCCGTCGCTGGGTGATTTACAACGGCCCCAACGATGCCAGCCGCGTTTCCCCCGAATGGCATGGCTGGCTGCATGGCACCTTTGAAGGTGAACCTGACAGCTATTTGCCGCCGAAACGCAATTTCGAATTGCCGCAATCCGCCAACCTTACCGGGACCGATGCGGCGTACAAGCCGAGCGGCGCGCTCGACAAGGGTGGCCGCCGTCAAGCCTCCACTGGCGATTATGAAGCATGGAGCCCGGATGCCGCATGAGCCGGCTTTTTCCAGCCCTGCTCTTATCGGCAACATTGCTTCTCGCCGGCTGCAACAGCGGCGAACCGGAAACACAGCCCAAAACCAAAGCCAAGACCACGGCGAGCGCTGACAAGCCTGTTGCCGGCGATGGCACGCAAATCGGCACGCCAATGGCCGAACGGGTCGCAGTGATTGGACTGCTCAACAAGCGCAACGGCCAAACCCGCGATTTTGAAATCAAGCCCGGAGAGGCAGTCCGTTTCGGCAAGGTCGTCATCCGCGTACGCGCGTGTGAAAAGACCGCACCGTGGGAAAATTACCAGGATCAGGGCGCTTTCGTTCAGTTGATCGTGCGGCAAAGACCTGCAGGCACCAACGATGCAGAGCGCTGGGCGCAGGTTTTTTCTGGTTGGCTATTCAAGGACAACCCGGCTGCCAACATCGTCGAGCATCCGATTTACGACGTGTGGGTCAAGGAATGCAGGATGAGCTTCCCGGGCGAAGAAGCTCCTCTTGAGGAACCCAAGGACGATTCGGCGAGCAACCGGTCGAGCGCACCCCAATCCGAACCTGCCGACAAGGCCGAAACCGCACCCGCTGCGCCAGCCGCGGACACTGAGGGCAGTGGCGAAGGCGAAGCAACCGTCGAAACCTGATTGCGCACCTCGGCAAGCGCGACGCTCAACAGTTCCAAATAGCGTTTCTGGCTGATCTCTATGGCACCCAGTGACTGCAGATGCTCGGTCATGAACTGGCAATCGAGCAGTGCGTAGCCGCCAACCCGCATTCGCGCGACCAGCCACGCCATCGCCACCTTCGATGCATCGGTGACGCGCGAAAACATGCTTTCACCGAAATATGCCTTGCCTATTGCAAGTCCATATAGCCCGCCGACCAGCTTGCCTTCGCGCCAACATTCAACGCTGTGCGCCAAACCCATGCGGTGCAATTCGATGAAGGCGTTTTCAATATCGTTGTTGATCCACGTTTCCTGACGGTTCTCGACGCTTTCGGCGCAACAGCGGATGACAGCGGCGAAATCGCGGTCGGTCGTAACTTCAAAACGATCCTGCCGGATCGTCTTCGCCAATGATTTGGAGACATGAAACTGGTCGAGCGGCAAAATGGCCCTGTGTTGCGGTTCTACCCAAAAGGACTCTTTGTCCTCACGCGAGTCTGCCATCGGGAAAATGCCGTGGGCATATGCGTTTAAAAGCAAGTCGATATCAATCGGCACGGCTTCACAGTAACATCAATTGCGCCGAATGCCAGTTTCCGCTAAGGGCGCGGACATACCCCGGCAAGCCGCTTTTTCGCAAACCAAGCTGGCACCGGGGTGAATTGTTTTTGACGGGATATGCCAATGACACGCCGCCGCAAAATCTATGAAGGCAAGGCCAAGATTCTTTATGAAGGCCCCGAACCCGGCACACTTATCCAATATTTCAAGGACGATGCGACGGCTTTCAACGCCCAGAAAAAGGGCACGATTACCGGCAAAGGCGTGATCAACAACCGTGTATCCGAACATGTGTTCAGCCGCCTTGCGCATATCGGCATCCCGACACACTTCATCCGCCGCCTCAACATGCGCGAACAGCTGATCCGCCAGGTGGAGATCGTGCCAATCGAGGTCATCGTCCGCAATGTGGCGGCAGGCACGCTTTCCAAGCGCCTTGGCATCGAAGAAGGCACTCCCTTACCCCACACGCTGCTCGAATATTGCTACAAGGATGACAGCCTTGGCGATCCGCTGGTGGCGGAAGAGCATATCGCCTGCTTTGGCTGGGCGAGCCAGGAAGAGATGCAGGACATCTCGTCGATGGCGATCCGCATCAACGATTTCATGTGCGGCATGTTCGCCGCCATCGGCATCCGCCTCATTGATTTCAAACTCGAATTCGGTCGCCTTTATGATGGCGATTTCAGCCGCATCATCCTTGCCGACGAAATCAGCCCCGATGGTTGCCGCCTTTGGGATATCGAAACCGGTGAAAAGCTCGACAAGGACCGTTTCCGCCGCGATCTGGGTGGAGAAGCTGAAGCTTATCAGGAAGTTGCGCGTCGCCTTGGTTTGATGCCCGAAGAAGGTGAAGGTGCCGTGCTCGACATGGTCACCCACCGTCTGCGAAAGGGCAAATGAATTCGACCAATGGCAGTTGCCATTGGTACGAAACCAGCGAATAAACAGAAGCATGGGGAAATCCTTTGCTTCCATAGCTTTGGTGCTGCTTTCGGGCGCACTGATCGTTGCCACACCGGTCTCGGCGAACCCTTCGCCACCGCCGGGAACGACACGCACCGCGCCGTGGAACAGCGAGACCACCGATCTCGAAGCTGATAGCCGTATCGTCTATGGGCAACTCCCCAATGGCCTGCGCTATGCCATCCGCCGCAATCAACGCCCCGACAATCAGGTTTTGGTCCGGCTGGCTTTCGAATTCGGGTCTGCTGCGGAAGCCGACGAGGAACAAGGTCTCGCCCACTTCATCGAACATATGGCGTTCAACGGATCGACCAATGTGCCTGAGGGCGAAATGGTCCGCATTCTCGAGCGGCTCGGTCTATCGTTCGGGGCCGACACAAACGCCTCCACCGGTTTTGTTCGTACGCAATACAAGCTGGATCTTCCAAAGGCAGACCCCGCCCTGATCGAACGCGCGCTCTTCCTGATGCGCGAAACGGCAAGCGAAGTTTCTTTCAATCCTGGCGCGGTTGACCGCGAACGCGGCGTCGTCATCGCCGAGATGCGCGACAGGGAGAATTTCGGTTTCCAACGCAACCGCGCTGCGAGCGAATTGCTCTATCCCGACAGCTATTTCTCCACGCGCTATCCGATCGGAAAGCTGGACGTTCTGCAAAACGCTTCGGCAGAGAAGATGCAGGCATTGTATCGCAAATGGTATGTGCCCGACCGCGCACGGCTGGTGATTGTTGGCCCGGTCGATCCGGTCGAGATTGAACGCGAAATCATCCGCAAATTCTCCGACTGGAAAGGTTCTGGCGCAGCACTCGGTGAAATAGATCGATGCAGTTTCGACAATGATCGACCTGCAAAAGCTGCCTTTTTCAGCCATCCCGAAGTCGGAGAGGCGATCAACATCGAACAGATTGTGGCCGACCGCAAAAGGCCCGACACTTTCGAGCGCGCGCTGATGGACATGAAGATGGGCATGGCCGCAGCGATCGTCAGCGATCGGATTTCGCGCAAGAGCCGCAACGAAGACATTCCCCTGCTCAACAGCGGTCTCTCTTTTGCGGCAGGCTTCTGTGATCAGCATGCGCGCATCGGAATGACGATCAGCGGCAAGGATGGCAGCTGGAATACCGTGCTCCCCATCGTTGAACAGATGGTACGGCAGGCTGTCATTTACGGCTTTTCTGCCCAGGAGGTTGCCGAACAGGTGAAGCGCTATGATGCAGCGTTCGAAAATGCTGTCAAAAGCGAAGCAACCACCCAAAGCGGCGTCTTTGCCAATGAATTGACTAATCTGGATGAGGATATTGTCACCAGCGCCGAATATCGGCAGCGACTTTGGAGGCAGCTTCGCCCCTTCCTGACGCCGGCCGCGGTAAGCGAGGAGTTCGCCAAATGGTATGGCCAGCTTGATCGCCCCCGCATCTTCCTTTCAAGCAAGCAACCCAATGCCGCCACGCCCGAGGTAATCCTGGCAGCCTTTGCAGAAAGCCGCAGCAAACCGGTTGCCGCACCAAGCGAGCGTGCCGCGCTGGAATGGAGCTACACCGATTTCGGAGCGCGTGGCGAAGTCGCAAAAGACGAGCGGATCGAAGATCTGGGCATCCGGACCGTGCGGTTCGCCAACGGTGTGCGGCTAAACCTGAAGCAGACCGGTTTCGAAAAGGACCGGGTCCGCTGGACCTTGCGCATCGATGGCGGAAAGCTGTCGATACCTTTGGCGGATCAGCATCTCGGCATGTTCATGGATGGTGCCTTTGCCGCAGGCGGTTTGGGCAAATATGATATCGACGATCTGCGCGCTGTTCTCGCTGGCTCCACAGCGAGTGCCGGTTTCGCATCCGGACCAACCTTTTTTGGCGGCGGCGGATCGGTGGTGTCGAAAGATCTCGAACGGCAGATGCAGCTGCTCGCAGCATTTGTGACCGACCCTGGCTATCGCGAAGCGGCCGTCCGCCTGTTCCGTCGCCCGCTGCCCGAATTTTATGCCCGCCTCGATGCGACGCCCGGGTCTGCGCTATCCATTGGCCAGGCCCGCATCATGAATGGCGATGATCCGCGCTTCACATTGCCGCCGCTGGAAAAACTGATGTCTGCCGATTTCGAAAAGCTGAAATCGGTGATCGGGGGCCAATTGCAGAGCGGCGCAATCGAAATCGGATTGGTTGGCGATATCGATGAAGCCCAGGCGATCGAGACCGTGGGCCGCACTTTTGGCGCGTTGCCCGCACGTTCGAACCAGCCCTTTGATTTGGGCGATGCAAAAAATAGCCAATTCAGCGGCAAATTTGGCATCCACACGCTCTACCATCGAGGCGAAGCGAACCAGATGAGCTGGCGGCGCGTGTGGACCACCAACGATGACAGCGACTTCCGCGAAGAACAGACGATGTCGCTTCTCGCCGATATTGCGCGCATTCGCCTGATCGACGAGCTGCGCGAAGGCCTTGGCGCAACTTATGGCGCCGGTGCTGCTTCGGAGATGTCAGATGTCTATCCCGGCCGCGGCACCTTTTCGATATCAACCAGCGGCGATCCCAAAGACCTTGAAAAGATCGAAGCCGCTGTCGACAAGGTTGTGAGCGAATTGCTCGCCGGGCCTGTGGATGGCGACCTGTTTGAGCGCGCGCGCAAGCCGACACTCGAAAGTTATACCGACTGGAGGCGGCGGAACGCGACCTGGATTGATATTGTCGATGAAGCCCAGTCAGCACCCGAAAGGTTGCAGCGTTTCCGGATAAGCGAAGACCAATATCGATCGATCACGCCCCAACAGGTTTGGGAAGCAGCAAAGCGATACCTCGATCCTGCGAAAAGCTATACCTTCCGGGTTCTGCCGAAACCCAAGGCGGCTGCCGAGTAAGGTTCAGCCTTTGGTTTTGTAACCACAGAGTATTCCGAGGATGAACGACAGGAACAGCGCAAGCTGCACCTCGTGGAGCGTGTATTGGCTCCAGCCGAAAATCTCGTTCCCATATCCGAAGACGCCAAGGAAAAGCGCCGCTGCAAGCCCGACCATATTTTCACCTCCGCGGCTCTTTGTCCGCCTTCACCTGTTTCAGTGAACTGGCATATAGCGTTTGTGGTCAAACAATGGTTCGCAGACCCGGTTAGCCCAAATTAACCCTGTTGCCCCCCTTGTTTCCCCCACAGGCAAAGCTATAGGGGGCGCAAATCCCCAAATTGAGGCTGCGCCATGAAAACCCGCATTTTCGTTACGCTCAAAAATGGCGTGCTTGATCCGCAAGGCAAGGCGATCCACCATGCGCTTGAAGGCTTGGGCTTTGATGGCGTCAATGATGTCCGCGCCGGGCGGTTGATCGAAATCGACCATGAGCCGGGCCTGACAATCGCCCAGTTGGAAGACATGTGTCGCAAACTGCTCGCCAATATGGTGATCGAGAATTTCGAGATCGAACAGAAAGGCTGATCCGTCATGCGCGCTGCCGTGATCCAGTTCCCCGGTTCAAATTGCGACCGCGACATGGCAGTCGCCATTCGCGAAGTGACCGGCGCCGAAACGTCGATGGTCTGGCACCGCGAAACCGAATTGCCCGCCAACCTTGATCTGATCGCGGTCCCCGGCGGCTTTTCCTATGGCGACTATCTGCGCTCCGGCGCGATGGCGGCGCGTTCGCCGGTTATGCAGGCGGTTGTCGCAGCGGCAAATCGCGGAGTTCCCGTTCTTGGCGTGTGCAACGGCTTCCAGATTTTGACCGAAGCCGGCCTGTTGCCCGGCGCACTGATGCGCAATGCGGGCATCCGCTTTGTATGCCGCGAAGTGAAGCTGACCGTCGAGAACAGCCAGTCGATCTTCACCAGCCGCTATGCCGCAGGCGAAGAAATCATCATCCCCGTCGCGCACCATGACGGCAATTATTTTGCAGACGATGCAACGCTCGACCGGCTTGAAGGCGAAGGCCGCGTGGCCTTCCGCTACGCCGAGCCAGTCAATGGCTCTGCGCGCGATATTGCAGGCGTCCTCAATGATGCAGGCAATGTGCTGGGCATGATGCCGCATCCCGAAGATTGCTTGCATCCCCGGCCACGGCCCGTTCAAGGACTACCCTGCGGAGCAGTCTGCCGACTACTAC
>JALREL010000128.1 GCA_023262005.1 Sphingorhabdus sp.
TTTGTTGCCAACAATAATCTCGACAACAACCTCAACCCGTCAGCGACCTTCACCGTTCGCGTCACCGATGCCGATGGCGATGTCGCTGAAGACACCCAGACCGTCGCCATCACCGATGGTGCGGGTCCGCTTTCGACCAAGAATGCTTCGATCACAGTCGACGAAGAAGGCTTGGGCAATGCAAACGCAACAGGCACCAATTCGGTTCAAAATAGCGAAAGTGGGTCAGATACCGTCTCTTTCCAAGCCGGATCGGATAACATCGTTTCCGTTGCTTTTGGTAATGTTGCTGGACTGACTGTCGATGTTAACGGCGTTGCCGGTGCGGACATTGTGTGGACGCGTGTAAGCGATACGCAGATCACCGGTGCAATTGGCGGAATCAAAGCGATCACAATCGACCTTTCGCCTCCAACTTTGCCGATTACGGCAGGTGCTACTGGATCAGCAACAGTCTCGGTCACGCTTGACGACAATTTTCCACACGTCAACGCCAATGGTCAGAACACCATCTCGCTGACTGGCCTCAACGTCGTTGCTACAGATACTGACGGTGACAGCGCTAGTTCGTCTGTTACGATCAGTGTTGTTGATGATGTACCGAACAACTTCTCACCGGTTGACCTCATTGACTCAAGCAACACCACTTTGACAAATCAGGATAATGCGCTTTTGAACGATGGGACCGCTTCCGTCACACGGCTTCTAAGCGATATTAACAACGACGGTATTGGCGAGAACTTCATCGGAGCGGATGGCTTTGGTAGCCTCTATTTCACGGGAGGAACCAACGGCTCGGTGTTATTAGATTCTGGCGGCGACCCTGTAACGTCTGGAAACAATACGGTTTACCTTTTCGGTTTTGGCACTGGTACTCTTGTTGCAACAACCAGCAGTACGAACGCTTCACCGGCAAATGTTGTGTTCCAAATCACACTATCGACTGGAAGCGGATACGGTGCAAATGCGACGTATTCGGTTCAGTTCTTTGACACTCTGGACGATGGATCAGGTTTTGTATTCGATGACTTCTCGACTGCTCCTGCCGGTCAGAACCAGTGGATCGGTCTTGACGCTGACGGTAATGCGATCAACGCCGATAACAACGACAGTGAAGATCTGTTGATCACTGGCATTGGAGGTACGGTCAACACTAGCTCGACTGATATTGGTACCAACAATCAGTGGACAGACGCCGGGGAAGGAACACGCCTGGATTTCGTTACAGACGTTAATTACAATGGTGCTAGTAACGAAAAAACGCCCGGAGGTTATACATTTGACGCCCATTACAGTGTAACGAATGCATCGTTTACTGTACGCCAGTTGCAAGGCGGAGGCACTGCCTCGGTGAGAATCCGTCTGGTCAATGATGTTGATACTGCCCCCATCCAAACATTGAGCGGCTCTACCGTCAATATCGATACAGCATCGATCATTGTTCGAGACAGCGCTGGCAATGACGTAACTTCATCCGTTACGATCCATAATCGCGGCGATGGCACAGTCGTAATCACCGGACTGGATGCGCTTGATAATGTTACGGTTGAGGCAATCGGTGACGCTCCGTTCAACGCGGTGGAAATTACCAATGCTTCAAACTTGTTGAACACCTCTACGCCAGCTCCGAATGACACTTATGGCGGTACATCGTATTCAATCGGCGTATTTGGCTTTAATTCAGCGGTTTCAGGCAGTAACATCAATCTAGACTTTGATGTTGAAGCCCGAGATAGTGATGGCGATGTTTCAACGGGCAATATTGCCATAACCTTACTACCCTCAGCTGCCCCCATCGTCCTTGACCTCGACGGCGATGGCACAGAGTTCCTTTCCGCCGCTGCGGGCGTGGCCTTCGATTATGCCGGCGACGGCAACCCCGAAAGCACCGCTTGGGTTGGCGCTGATGATGGCCTTCTCGCCATTGACAGCAACGGCAATAACCTGGTCGACAATGGTTCGGAAATCGTCTTTGGCGGCAACGGCCTCACCGACCTTCAGGGCCTTGCTGCCAAATATGACAGCAATAAGGATGGCGTGCTTGACGCAAATGATGCTGACTTCGCCAAATTTGGCGTGTGGCAGGATTCGAATAGCAACGGCGTGACCGATGCTGGCGAATTCCGCAGCCTGACCGATGCCGGCATCACCAGCATCAATCTGGTTTCGGATGGCGTCGAATATGCCGCTGCCAATGGCGAAGTTACCGTCCATGGCACCTCCAGCTACACCAAGGCTGACGGAACCACCGGCGAGGTGGCCGACGCAAGCTTTGCAACGGCAGGCGAATCCAAGGTTGCCGCCAATGAGAATGACCAGCGGGTTCTGGCTTCGGCTAATACCGGCATGGCAAGCTCGCTGGTTGCAGCAGGTCTGGTAGCCGCAATTGCCGGAACCACGGAAAATGCGAGCAGCCTGCACGAACAGATCGGCGGCAGCGAGTTCGTCGCCCGCAGGGTTAGCGAAAATCCGGCGGATTCCGCCGAGGTAGAGGCAACCGACCGTGCTGGTCTCCTCAACGACACCTCAGGTACCGCAGGCTTTGACGCTTCCGATATGGCCGGATCGGCCAAGTTCAGCAGCTATGAGCAGGTCGAAGATCATGCCGATGGTAATTTTGGCGACTTTGGCGGAATGGACAGCGGCTCGCTGATTTCCGACCTGCTGGCGTCGACCGAAATCGAGCATGCCAACTTCGCGCAGACCGGCTTCGCAATCGGATCGCATGTTGATGCGGCATCTGAAGCACTGATCGCAATCCAGCAGGGCGATATGTTCGCCAAGGCTGCGGTTGAGGAAGTCGTTGCAGACGCCCTCGCAGGCGGCTCTAGCGAAGGTGCCAATGTTGATGCGTTGCTCAACGCACTGGCAGGCCCTGCCAATGATACGCAGCTTCTGGGCGATACGCTTTCCCAGCAGTTTGGCGACCACCCGGCATTTGAGGGCTTCAACCTCGCTGCCGCAAACGACATGCTCGACCAGTTGGCGAGCACCCACATGGAACTGTCCGCAGCTACCGGCCAACACGGCTGAGCTGCGGACGCAGATTTTACCGAGACCAGACAGGGAGCAAAAGCATGAAAAAGAAGCTTCTAGCCGCAGGAGGTATCGCGTTAACCATGTTTTCCGGCGGGACGGCCTATGCCCAGGCCAGCCCGCGTTCGCCGCTTAATGACCTCGGCATGTCCGAGTTGCGGTCGGAACTGCGTACGCGACACGATGCTGCCGTAGCCATGACGCAAGACAGCAATGTCGTGCGATCAACCGATAGCAAATTCCAATGGGCATCCGAAGCCAAGGCGTGGTGCGGAATAGCCGTCGGCTATGCCAAATCCTCAACCAAGGATGAGGAAAGCATCAACAAATGCGATGCATTTTATGCCCGCATGAACGCGGCCCCGCCGCCACCGCCGGCAGCGCCCTATGTGCCGCCGCCAGCGCCGCCTGAGCCTGCTTGCACGGCTTCACGCGCGACCGAAGTCTTTTTTGACTGGAATGTCGACATGCCTGCCGGTGAAGCTGAAACCACGCTTGCCGCTATCGCACAAAACCGCACGCAATGCGGCTGGGGCCCGCTGACCATAACCGGTCACGCCGATAAGTCGGGCGGCGACGCTTACAATGCGAAGCTTTCACAGCGCCGGGCAGACAATATTGCAGCCGCACTTGAGCGGCTCGGTGTGCCGCGCGGAGACATGACAGTGGTCGCAAAAGGCGAAGGCCAGCCCAAGGTCGATACCGCCGATGGTGTACGCGAACCGGCAAACCGGCGCGTTGAAATCCTCGCGCAAGAACGCGGCAATTGATTGGGAGTAAGATCATGAAAAAGAGCATAAAAACAAAGCTGATGCTTGCGACCCCTGCGGCCCTGCTGTTCGCCATGTCGGGCGCAGCGCATGCACAGAGCGTAGACCTGAAAAGCGCGGTTGAGGTGGCGATTGAAAGCCATCCGGAAATCAACCAAGCCGCGATGAACAAGGAAGCAATCGAGTTTGAGCGTGAGCAAGCCCAGGGCCTGTTCCTGCCGCGCATCACGGTTGAAGGTTCTGTTGGCGTTCGCCGCTTAGAAAACCCGACCCGCCGTGCGCTCGGCATCGCCGACAACGAACTCTATCCGATGGAAGCCGGCATTCGTGGCGAACAGATTCTGTTCGATTCGGGCAATCGTGCCAACGAACTGAAACGCCAGGCCGCACGCACCGATGGTGCAGCCTACCGCGTCGACGAGCGTTCGCAGTTCATCGCACTGCAGGTTTCGCGCCAGTATCTCGATTATCTGCTGCAGCAGCGTATTGTCGCCGCTTCGCAGGATAATGTCGCGTTCCACACCAACCTCGTGAACGACCTTCGCGAAGGCGTGACCCAAGGTTCGATCAGCATCGCTGACCAGCAGCAGGCCGAAGAACGCCTGCAGGCTGCATCTGCGCGCCTGACCGAGGCCGAGCAGGACATGGTCAACACCGGCATCGCATTCCGCACGTTGACCGGTCTTGATATCGATGCATCGGCAACGTTGCCGCAATCGCTGCGCGCGAAACTGCCCGGCTCGCTTGCTGAAGCGATCGAAAAGGTGCGCCTCCAAAGCCCGAGGGTCCGTGAAGCGCAGGCTGATCTGGATGCCGCACATGCCGTTATCGGCAAGGCAAAAGCCGATCTTGGTCCGACAATCTCGCTCGAGGGCAATGCCCGTGTCGGCGACGATATTGACGGATTTCGTGGAGAAACCAATGACTTGCAAGCCCGGGTGGTCGCACGCTGGCTGATCTTTGACGGCGGCATAAACCGCGCGAAGGTCCAGGAAATGGTTCGCCGGGCAAGCGAAACTCGTTTCCGCTTGCATCAGTTAACCCGTGAAGCTGAAGAGGACGTCCGCGTTTCGTGGAATGCCTGGACCAGCCAGGGCAAGCTGGCCGGCGAACTCGACCGCCAGGCCAAGGTTTCGGACGACCTGCTGCTTTCCTATCGTGAGCAGTTCAACGTCGGACGCCGTTCGCTGCTCGACGTGCTCGATGCGCAGAACACACGTTACAACGTGCAGGTTCGTGCAGAGACCGCGCGGTTCGCGGAAACCTTTGCCGAGTACAAGATCCTCGCGGCAGCGAATGAGCTGATGCAGGCCTTGGGTGTAGCCGCTCGGTCGGATGCAGAGGCCAATGCCCGCGAACGGTTCAAGGTGGGTCCGACGCCGCCGTCGGAAACCGATCGCCGCCGTTACTCGAATTGACGTCATGAAAGGTTGCCAAGGGCTTTCGGGCTCTTGGCAGCCCCAAAATCTAGGTTAATGCCTTTTTCGTCGAAATTAATTTATGTCGGTAATCCAGTATTTTACGACAGATTTTGCGGCAAAGTTGGTTAACCCGTTTTTGACTCTTCGAAGGTGCGTTTAGTGGCACCTGCCTCGGCAGGGCTTTGGTCCGGACTCGCTGATGCACAATGTACGGGGGTTTGAAATTGACGCTGCAAGAGTGGCATAATGCTCCGCCGCAAGGCGATGAGTTGCTTGCATGCATTAGTGTGCTCGCCGCGCTGAATGAGCGCCCGTCTTCACCTGCTTCCATACGCGCCGGTCTCGTCCTTGATGAGGCTGGCCTTTTACCGTTCCATCAGACCGAATATGCGCTCGATCAGATCGGGCTTCGTGGGGAAACCACCACGCGCCGCCTTCGTGGCTGGCAGGAACGCGACCTGCCGGCGATCCTGTTTGCCGGCCCGGGCCGTGCTCTGATCGTACACGGCGTCAATGGCAATGATTTCGAAATCCAGTTGCCCGGAAATACTGAGCGGGTCTGGGTTGACCGCGAAGCCCTTGAAGCCGTCTATGGCGGCGAGGCTGTCATCGTCGATCCCGATCCAAGCCGTGATCGTGAAGGCGAACGGCCTTGGGAAAAGGTACGCCGGAACCACTGGTTCTGGTACGAAGTTTGGAAGATCCGTAAATCCTTCCTCTATGTGATGCTTGCTGCATTGGTGATCAATCTGCTCGCTTTTGCTTTGCCACTGTTCACGATGAACGTGTATGACCGCATCATTCCGAACAAATCGGCAACCAGCCTGTGGGTGCTCGCTTTTGGCGTGTTGATCGCGATATCGGTCGAATTCGGTTTGCGCCTTGCAAGAACCCGCTTGGTCGACGAATTGGGTCGTGCGCTCGACGCACGCCTGTCGCAGCGGCTATTTGAAAAGATCCTCAACCTGCCGATGGCAGAGCGCAAGGGAAGCACCGGGGCTATGGCCCGCCGCGTCACCGACTATGAAGTGGTGCGGGATTTCTTCGCCTCGACCACGGTCGTGCTGATGGTCGACATTCTGTTCCTTGTGCTCTTTGTCGCGCTGATTGCCATCCTCGCCGGATGGCTGGCGTTGATACCGCTGGTTGCGATCATCGTGATGGCGGCTGCCGGTTATACTCTGCAGAAATCGATGGGCCAAGCCGCCCTCGATGCCCAGGCCGATGCAAGCCTCCAGCAAACGGCACTGATTGAATCGATCAGCGGCATCGAAACGCTCAAGGCTTGCCGCGCCGAAGGCCGTATGCTTGGCCGCTGGCAGCGTTATTCGACCGCCAGTGCACAGACACAGGAAAAGCTGCGCAACCTGACAGCGACCGCAGTCAATCTGGCCGCTTTGTGCCAGCAATCGACCAATATCGCGCTGGTCATTGGCGGCTTTTACATGTTCAACGCTGGCACCATCTCGATGGGTGGCATCATCGCGATCGTCATGCTCGCTGGTCGCTCACTTGCACCGGTTGGGCAACTGGCCTTCCTCATGACGCGTGGCCGCCAAGCCTTTATAACCCTCGAAAGCCTTCAAACGCTCATGGAGCAGAGCGACGAACGCGAAAAGGGAAGCCGCTCGGTTGTCCCAGTGATTTCGCAGGGACAATTGGAACTGGAACATGTCGGCTTCAGCTATCCGGAGGCGGGCAAGGAATCGCTGTCGGACATCAACCTGAAAATCGCCCCCGGCGAACGCATCGGCCTGATCGGTCGCGTCGCCTCAGGAAAATCGACGCTGGGTCGCCTGATCTGCGGCCTATATGAGCCTACTGAAGGCAGCTATCGCATCGATGGCCTCGACAGCCGCCAGCATCATCCGCATGAACTGCGCGCCGCGCTCCGCTTTGTCGGCCAGGACGCCGAATTGTTTAGCGGCACCGTTCGCGAGAACTTGCTGCTCGGCGCGCGCAACCTTGATGAAGAACGCCTGCTCGCCGCTGTCGCAGCTTCAGGCGCCGACGGCTTTATCGGTCGCGACGCAGCTGGCTTTGACCTTCATATCGGTGAACGCGGCTCGCGCCTTTCGGGCGGCCAGCGCAGCTTCATGGTTCTTGCCCGCGCGCTCGTCGAGCCCAGCAAATTGCTGTTCCTCGACGAACCCACTGGCGCAATGGACACACAAACCGAACGCCTTTTCATTGATCGTCTCAACAAGGCCATAACGCCGGGGCAGACGCTCATCGTTTCCACCCACCGCAACGCCATGCTCGCGATTGTCGATCGCCTCATCGTGATCGACAAAGGTCGCATCATCGCAGACGGGCCGCGGGATCAGATACTTGCCAAGGCTGGCCTGGCGGGAGAATGACCATGCATGCTTCGCTTCTCGATGGAACCAAGGACCAGGAAATGGTCCGCAAGTCCAACCGACCTGTGTTGATCTTTTTTGGCATGTTAACGGCGCTCGCGATTTTCGCGGTTACGATGCGCGACGCCGACCTTTCGCGCCTTCTGCCTATGCTGGGCCTTGGAGAGCCGGCCGAGGCCGCAGCCATGCCGCAGATGAGCGCGGAAGAGCGCGAAGCCCTGCTTTCGATTACCGAAGAGGCCATCGACAAGCCGGAATTGACCGGAGAAGATGCGCTGGCGAAGAATGAAGCGCTGCCCTTTTCGGACGCTCCCATCCTTGCGGCCAAACCCTTTGCAATCCGCAACTACTTCTCCGGCACCGGCCTTACAGCGCTGCAGTGCATGACGCAGGCGGTTTATTACGAAGCTGCCTATGAACCTTTGCAAGGGCGCCGTGCCGTTGCGCAGGTTGTGCTGAACCGCGTGCGCCATCCTGCATTCCCGAATTCGGTTTGCGGCGTTGTCTATCAGGGCTCGAACCAGCCGGTCTGCCAATTCAGCTTCACCTGCGATGGCTCGCTCAACCGCAAACCCTCTGCCGCCGCCTGGGCAGCAGCTGAAGCAGTGGCCCGCGAGGCACTGAGCGGTTATGTCGAGCGCTCGGTCGGCCAAGCGACGCATTACCACGCCAATTATGTCTCGCCCTATTGGGCACCCAAGCTCACCAAGATTTCGCAGCTTGGCGCGCACATCTTCTACCGCTGGCCGGGCAAATGGGGGATGCCAGCTGCATTCACCGACAGCTATTCAGGCGTGGAGAATATCCCATCGGCAACCGACCTCGCTGGTTTGGGCGACGAAGCCCTAGGTGAAGGCCAACTGACGACCGACCAGCAAACCGAGGCGCTGGCCCGTTCCAAATTGCCGCCGGAGCTGGTGCCGATGCGCGCAGCCGAAAACGATGTTGGCGGTCGCCTGGACATCAGCAAGGGCTGGACTTTGAAAATTCCCGATCCGCGAGAAACACGCCGCGCAGCTGCCGCCGTGAGCAGCCGTCAATCGAGCGGCGGAGCGGAAACGCCGAAAACAACCATGGGTGGTCAATGAAAGCCGTACTCGAATGGTACAAGAGCCAAAGCGGCTCGCGCCAGATTATCGTCGCTGCAAGTGCCGGTTTCCTGATCTTCCTGATCTGGGCCAGCCTTGCTCCGATTGAAGAAGTGACGCGCGGTCAGGGCCGGGTGATCCCGTCGAGCAAGATGCAGCTCGTGCAGGCGGCAGAGCCGGCGACAATCCGCGACATCCTGGTCCGTTCGGGACAGCGCGTTCGCAAGGGTCAGTTGCTGGTGCGCCTCGACGACACCGAATCCTCATCACAGTTGGGCCAGATTGCCGCCGAGAACCGTTCGCTTGCCGCCCGTGCTGCGCGCCTATCGCGTGAAGGTGGTACAGGCGGGGATTGCCCGCCCAATCCGGATGGCAGCCTGCCTGAAGAATGCCGCCAGGAAGCTGCGCTTCAATCGGTACGCGCCGCCGCATTGCGTAGCCGTATTTCGGCAATGGGTGCGGCAGTCGAACAGCGCCGCCGAGACTATGCCGAAGCACAGGCAACGGTCGCCAGCTTGCGCCAGAGCCTCCAGCTTGCACAGAATCAGGTCAACATGCTGGCACCCTTGGCTGCCAAGTCGATCGTTCCGCAAACCGAATTGCTGACCGCGCAACGCGAAGTTACCGATCTGCAAGGCCGCCTCGCTGCTGCACAGCAAGCATCGTCGCGTGCGCAAGCTGCAATCGCCGAGGCTCAGGCACAGGCATCCGAAGCCGGGTATCAGTTCCGACAGGATGCGCTCGACGAGCGCAGCCAGATTGCGACCAAGATGGCTGTCAACGAACAGTCGCTCAAAGGTGCGGCAGGGCGCGTGAACCGGGCGGAAATTCGTTCGCCGGTCGATGGAGTCGTGAACGATGTTCAGGTGACGACGATTGGCGGCTTCGTACAAGCTGGTGAAAAAATCATGCAGGTTGTACCCGTCGGCGACAAGCTGCTGGTCGAAGCCCGGGTGACGCCGCGCGATATCGCCTTCATCAAGGTCGGCGACCGCGCCAATGTAAAAGTCACGGCCTATGACTTTTCGATTTATGGCGGGCTATCCGGCAAGGTGGTGCAGGTATCGGCTGACAGCATCTATGATGAAGTGGCCAAGGAAGCCTATTTCACCGTCGTGGTCGAAACCGACCGGTCGTATCTGCTGTCCGCGGGCAAGCGCCTGCCGATCAGCCCTGGCATGATCTGCGATGTAGAAATCATCACCGGCCGCAAGAGCATATTGAGCTACTTGCTCAAGCCGCTGATCAAGGCTCGTTCGGAAGCCCTGCGCGAACGCTAAGGCTTTCGTTTAGCTGGTAAGCGCGGCGATCCGGATAGGCGCTTGCATGATCGGTGCGGGCTGCGCGGCATAGCCGTGCAGCCAAGCCTTACCCGCAGAATAGCTCATCACTGGCCGGTAATCGCTGATCGCCGCCGCATCAACGATGCGATCGGTGTTGTTATCGAGGACGACGAGGCGATCTCCGTTACGCACCACGAGCAACGCATGGTCTGCACGGCGGACCAGATCCTTGGCGATGACAAGGAACATGTCGTTGGTTGAGACACCCGAAGCCTCGAGCAGCTTCATCTTTGCGATGGCGTAATCCTCGCAGTCACCCTGCCCGGCTCGCAGCGTTTCTGCCGCGGTCGCCCAGCGATCGGCGACCTTGAACCGCGCCGAATCGTCGATGAAGTTGACACGGCGGTTCACCCAGCTGTTGATCATGTCGAGCTTGCGGCCCTGGTCGAGATCGCGCGCTTCACCCACCACCGTGCGCCACTCGCCACCGCGGCGCGGCAATTTCGCCGCTTGGGCACGCTGCCATTTATTGTCGAGCGGGGTGCGACCAATGGCCAACGCCACGCTGCCAAACACGTTGGGCTTGCTGGTGTCGACCGGCTGGAGCAGCAAGCCCGAATCCAGAAGCGGACGCCGCGCAATCGAAACCGCAGCAAGGCGCGCCACCCATTGCGTCGCGCGAGCGCGCGGAGCCAGCGTGGATTCTTGTGCCATCTGCGGCAGGCGCGCGAACGCCATTGCGGTGCACGGCGCGGCAATCGTGGCAGGGCCAGCCGCCGGGCTGAGCATCGCCAGCTGCACTATCGGCGCGGGAGCAGGCGCAATTGCTGCCGCGGCTGCAGCCGCCTGCTGGGCTTTCAGCTCTTCCAGCTTGCTGCGCGTGCCACCCAGAATGGCTTCTGACTTGGTTTGTACCGCTACCTGTAACGGGGCGACAGTTTCAATGCCCGTGGCTGGGCAAGCCTGCTCCGCAGTCGGAACCGGAATCTCCAATGCCCAAGCGGACGCCGGAGCCAAAGTTGCGAACAATGCGATGGTCGCCGTTGCAAAACGCGCGCTGCGCTTTTTTCCGCTGGGAGCATGAGTTTTCATGCTGCCCTAATTTGCATGTAAAATACAATTTATCGTTGAACATCATGGTTGACGTCCATGGTCTCTAAATTGTGAAGAAAGAGGGTTAACTGATTTCGGTCGGTAAAGTTTAGGCTTTTATTTCAGTGCCGTAACCAATCGAACCAACGCTGTGCCAGACGCTGCAGCCGCTCGGGCTTGCGGGCCAGACGATATTGTCCGGCAACAAATTTGTTAGCTTCGTTCCATGTCGGGTAACTGTGGCTGGCGGCCATCAACTTGCCCAATGTCAGTCCATGACGCATCGCCAACACGATTTCCGCAATCATCTCTCCAGCATGCGCGGCGACAATCGTGCCCCCCAAGATGCTGTCCTTACCCGGCGGAGTGAGGATCTTTACAAAGCCGCCCGTTTCATCCTCGGCAATGGCTCGATCAAGATGTGCAATGTCGTAGCGGGTGACCTCATAAGCCACGCCCTGTTCCTTCGCCTGCTCTTCGGTGAGCCCAACACTAGCTACTTCGGGATCGGTATAGGTGACGCGTGGCAGGAACCGATAATCCGCGCGAAAGCGCTTGAATGGCTGCGCCAGCGCATTGACCGCCGCATACCAAGCTTCGTGGCTAGCGCCATGCGTCAGCTGCTGGTTTCCGGCAACATCGCCAGCAACCAGGATATGCGGCATGCGCGTACGCAAATAGGGATCGACCTGGAGCCGGCCATTCTCGACAAGCCCCAACTCTTCAAGGCCAAAACCGGTGATCCGGGCCCTGCGGCCAGTCGCGATGATGATGTCGTCAAATGCAAGGGTGGTGTGCTCGCCGCCTTTTTCAACGGTCAGGATCTTGCCATCAAAACGCACCGCTTTGTGGCCGGTAAGAACGCGTACCCCATCTTGTTGCAGGCATTGTGTGATGATTGCTGCGGCCTCTGCATCTTCCTTGAGCAGCAACCGTTCGGCCATCTCGACCAGTGTCACATCACTTCCAAGGCGCTGGAACGCCTGCGCCAGTTCGCAGCCAATCGGCCCGCCGCCCAATATCACCAGCCTTTTCGGTGCCTGGGCCCGCTGAGCCATCGCGTCCCACAATGTTTCGCTGGTGAGGTATCCGCTGCTTTCAATACCAGGCAGTGGCGGCACCACCGGCGCTGCGCCAGTCGCAATGACGAACGCCCGCGACGTCAGGCGTTGGCTGCTGCCGTCATTACCGGCGATCTCCACCGTCCAGGGATCAACAAATCGCGCATAACCTTGCAGGCACTCGACGCCGAGGCCGCTATAGCGCTCGACACTGTCATTGGGCTCAATGGTGGTGATGGCATCGCGCACGCGCCGCATCACCATGGGAAAATCGATGCCGGATACCGATGCCGCTATGCCAAATCGCGCCGCATCGGAGACCTGGTGCGCGACTTTCGCGCTTTTGAGGAGCGTCTTTGATGGGATGCAACCGGTGTTGAGACAATCGCCACCCATCCGCTCGGCCTCGATCAGAGTGACCTTGGCCTTGGTCATCGCGGCGATATAGGATGAAACCAGGCCTGCCGCCCCACCACCGATAACGATCAGGTTACGATCGAAACGGCGTGGCTTGGTCCAGTTAGCGGTCATGGACTTTCTTTACCGCCGCTACGAGCCCGCGCGCGATCCATGGGAACAGGCCAAGCAGCACAAACGAGCCGATGAGTGTGGGCGACAGCAGCCCTGCGGTGCTCTCGATCTTGCTGATCTGCGTCCCAGCATTGACGAAAACGATAGTCGCCGGAAACATGCCGATCTGGCTCACCCAGTAAAATGTGCGCGTCTTGATCCGCGTAAGACCCATCAAGAGGTTCACGACGAAGAAGGGAAAGAGCGGTATCAGGCGGATGGTGAAAAGATAGAAAGCGCCGTCCCGCGCTATTCCATCGTCAATGGCTTTCAGGCGCTCGCCAAATTTCGACTGCACCCAATCGCGCAGCAGGAAGCGGGCGGAGAGGAAAGCAAGCGTCGCGCCGATGGTCGACGCGAACGACACGAGGATCGTTCCGGTCACCACCCCGAAAAGCGCCCCCGCCACCAAGGACATGATCGCCGCACCCGGAAGCGACAATGCCGTTACGATGACGTAGATCAGGAAAAATCCGCCGATATAGAGCAGCGGATTTGCATCCTTAGCGGCGACTATGTCGGCCTGGCGTTGCTTGAAATTTTCAAGGCTGAGGACGTTTCCAAGGTCGAACCAGAAATAAGCCGCTATCGCCGCAGCAAGCAGGACGAGCAGGGCGATGCGCTTGTTCATGGATTATCGGATCTGATCAGACCGCCGGCCGATCAGAATGGCACGTCGTCGTCAAGATCGTCGGAGAAATCACCTCCGCCAAATCCCGATGAGCCGCTTTGCCAACCACCGCCTGACTGACCACCGCTCGCGGGCGCGCTGCCACCGCTGCCCCAGCCATCATTACCGCCGCCACCTTGGCCACCGCGCGCGCCGTCGAGCATTACCAGCTTGCCATCAAAACCGCCTACGCTGATTTCGGTGGTGTAACGGTCATTACCCGATTGATCCTGCCATTTGCGGGTGCGCAACTGGCCTTCGATATACACCTTCGCGCCCTTGCGCAGATAGCGCTCGGCAACGCCGACCAAGCCGTCCGATTGCAGCACCACCTGATGCCATTCGGTACGTTCTTTCTTTTCGCCTGTCTGGCGGTCTTTCCAGTCTTCAGAGGTCGCAATTCGCAGGTTGGCGATGCGTCCGCCGTTTTGGAAGCTCTTCACTTCCGGGTCAGCACCCAGATTGCCGACCAGAATAACCTTATTGACGCTACCCGCCATGATGTCCCCTCTTTTGGAATAGAATCGCCGTCAGCCCAGACCGGCGGCTACTGCCATCCAGTAGGTAATCCCTGCGGCGACATAGGCAAGTGCAAACAGATAGACGACCATGAAGGTTGGCCATTTCCAGCCATTGGTTTCGCGGCGCGTGACGGCGATGGTCGAGATGCATTGCGGTGCAAACACGAACCATGCGAGGAATGCCAATGCGGTCGCGAGGCTCCATTTACCGGCCAGTTGCGTACCAAGGGTCACCGCTTGTTCGTCTTCATCTTCGGCATCAATGGCATAAGCGGTTGCCAGTGCAGAAACGGCGACTTCGCGCGCCGCCATGGCGGGGACGAGTGCAAGTGCGATGTCATGGTTGAAGCCGATCGGGCTTACAACCACCTCGATCCCGTCGGCGATACGACCGGCGACCGAATATTCGACCTGGCTTTCATTCGCGCCTTCCGGGGCTTTCGGGAAGCTGAGCAGCGCCCACAAAATGATCGTTGCGGCAAAGATAATGGTGCCTGCGCGGCGCAAGAATATCCAGGCGCGCTGCCACAAGCCGATCGCAATATCGCGCAGCCGCGGCATCTGGTAACGCGGCATTTCGATCAGGAAACTGCTCTGGCGGCTGTGGGTCACGAAGCGCTGGATGATCGCGGCGGCCAGCATTGCGCCAACAATGCCCGCCACATACAGCCCAAACAGTACCAGCCCCTGCAACCCGATGCCCGGGCCGACGCTGGTTGCCGGAATGAAGGCGCCAATGATCAGGGTATAAACCGGCAATCGCGCCGAGCAGGTCATCAACGGTGCGATCAGGATCGTCGCCAGCCGTTCCTTTTGATCGATGATCGTGCGCGTCGCCATGATGCCGGGAATGGCGCAGGCGAATGACGATAGAAGCGGGATGAAACTGTGCCCGGACAGCCCGACGGCGGCCATCAACCGATCCATCACAAAGGCCGCACGCGTCATATATCCCGATGCCTCAAGCAGCAGGATGAAGAAAAACAGGATCAGGATCTGCGGCAGGAAGACCACGACCGAACCCACGCCCGCAATCACGCCATCGGTCAGGAATGATCGGAAAAGACTGTCAGGCAAGGCACCATTGATCGCCTCGGTCAGCAGGGCAAATCCGCCCTCGATCCACCCAATGGGCGCTTCCGACCAGGCATAGACACCCTGGAACATCACAAACAGCAATGCCAACAAAACGCCAATTCCGCCGACCGGATGCAGCAGCACACTATCAAGACGCCGCGTCCATTGGCGCCCTTGCGTTTCGCTTACGATGACCGAGCGCGCGATCGCATGTGCTCGCTTGGTGATTTGGGCGCGGCCCGATGGCGCATTTGCCGATGTCGAAGGCGACGCGAGTTGCCCTGCAAGCGCGGCCATTAGCGGATCGAGCCCGCGTTTGCGTACCGCAACGGTTGCAACGACGGGAACGCCTAACTCCAGTGAGAGCTTTTCGGCATCGAGTTCCAACCCATCGCGCGAAGCCAGATCGACCATATTGAGCGCCAATACAGTTGGCAGCCCCTGCCCGATCAGTTCAAGTGCGAAGCGCAGGTGGTTGTCGAGATTGCCTGCATCGACAACGACGATCAACGCATCCGGTCGCCTGTGCCCCTCCAATCGCCCGAGGACGACATCGCGGGTGACGGCTTCATCAAGGCTGTCGGGTTCAAGGCTATACGCCCCGGGCAGGTCGATTAGCTCTACCGGTCGCCCGTCAGCAAATGCAGCGCGCCCCGATTTACGCTCAACCGTAACACCGGGATAGTTGGCGATTTTCTGCCGCGCACCGGTGAGTGCATTGAACAGTGCGCTCTTGCCGGCGTTGGGATTGCCGACCAGCGCAACCAGTGGCACCGCCTGCGTCATGACAGCGGCTCACAGCTGATGGCTACGGCAACCTTGCGCCGCAAAGCCACAGTCATCCGGCCGACACGCACCGCAATGGGATCACGCCAGAATAGGATTCCCTTGTGCAAGGATTCGACGATAACGCCCGAATCAAAC
>JALREL010000183.1 GCA_023262005.1 Sphingorhabdus sp.
CCAGTGCGGATCCTGCATGGTGCCAGGAGCTCCGGGCGTCATGGATTGCGGCGACAGCGCCGAGGCTACCAAGGCATTCTATGACGAATACCGCTCGGTCTGCGACATGGATGCCGACTATTACCTGCAGACGGTGGAAGAGGTGTTCCAGCGCCAGTCCCTGGCCAAAGGCGAGTTCATGCATCGCGGCACCCGGATCGACCTGGGCGCGATCCGCGACACGGCGCTGCTGGCAGTTGAAGGGGAGCGCGATGATATTTCAGGCATCGGCCAGACCAAGGCCGCGCTCAAGCTGGCGACGGGCCTGGCCGAAAGCCGCAAGAAGTACCTGCTGGCACCCGAAGTGGGCCACTATGGCATCTTCAACGGCAGCAAATGGCGTGAGAAAATTGCCCCGATCGTCGAAGAGTGGATCCTCGCGCACAATTGAGCGTGGGGTTAACCGAGGTCGATCAGGCCCAGCAGCTTTGCCAGCCATAGACCGAGCAACAGCCAGATAATCGCTATCGCGACTGCACCACCCCGGCTGACGGGGCGCGTGGCTGCGGCTTCGGCCACACGCAGGTTACGTTCGAAAATGGCATCGGGCACTGCCTTGCGGAAAAGCCATACCGCGAGCGGCAACAGGATCGCATCGTCGAGCATGCCCAGCACAGGGATGAAATCGGGGATCAGATCGATCGGCGAGAGCGCATAAGCGGCAATCGCCAGGGCAAATATCCGCAGCGGCCAGTCCAATTCGGGGTCGCGCGCGCACAGCCAGGTGGCATGCCCCTGCACCCGGATATTATGGGCTATTGCGCGAAGGAATTCCATGCCATGTCCCTTAAATGGGGTTACGCATTTCCGCCACCATCGAACGCTGGCCGGTCGCAGGGCAGTTCATCATATCGCGTGGGGCCAAAACCCATGTCGATGTTCTGGTCGCCGCGGCAAGCGATGGCAGCCAGGTCGGGCTGGGTGAGGGTACGGCGATCTATTACCATGGCGAGAGTGCTGAAAGCGGGCTCGCACAGATCGAAGCGGTGATGGAGCAATTGGCGGAAATGGATGTACGCACCGCCCGCGACGCCATCCAGTCGCTGCTGCCTCCTGGCGTCGCGCGCAACGCGCTCGACTGCGCGCTGTGGGATTTGGAGGCGAAGGCGGCAGGCCTTCCGCTCTGGCGGGTTGCCGGATTGAAGGCTGCGCCAGCGCCATTGCAAACCGCCTTTACCATTTCGCTGGGCGAACCCTCCGTGATGGAAAGTGATGCGGCCAAGGCGGCAGCGCGCGGCTTTGGCCTGCTCAAACTGAAACTGACGGGCGAGGGGGATCGCGAACGGGTCGCCGCCGTGAGGCGAGGGGCGCCTGAAGTGCGGCTTATCGTCGATGCCAATGAAAGCTGGGGTGAACTGGATATCGAGGCCGAGGCAAGGGTGCTGGCCGCGCTGGGTGTTGAGATGATCGAGCAGCCGGTCCCGGCGGGGCAGGAGGCGATGCTGGCGGGCATCAATTCGCCCGTGCCCTTCCTTGCCGATGAAAGCTGCCAGTCACGGGCAGAGCTGGAAATATGCGCGCGCTATTTCGATGGCATCAACATCAAGCTCGACAAGACCGGCGGGTTGACCGAGGCACTGGCGCTCGCGCAAGAAGCCGAAGCGCGCGGGTTGAAGTTGATGGTCGGCTGTATGCTATCAACCAGCCTTGGCATCGCCCCCGCATTTTTGGTTGCGCAGGGCGCACAGTGGGTCGATCTCGATGGCCCTATATTGCTCGCCGAGGATCGCGAGGAAGGGTTCCGATTTGAGAAGGGTATGATCCTGCCGGGCTGAACCGGCAGGATCATGTTACGGATCAGACCGCGTCGAGATATTCGACTTCGGGCGCGCCTGCGAGGCAGGGGCCAAGCTTGGGGCCGGCAGCGCGGAAATAGTCGGTCTTGCCATGCGCATCGAGCGCGGCTTGGTCGACATAGGCTTCGAGCACGCGATAGACTTGGCCATTGGCGCGCGAGCGGGTGAGCGTGTAGAACAGGTTGCCGGGCTCATTGGCGCGGACCTGCGCAGCCAGTTCGGTGAAGATTGCTTCAAATTCAGCGTTCTTGCCTTCGGCAACGGTCAGCGTTGCGACTACTCCAATACCTGCCATAATCATTCCTCTCTGTTGTTTTGGAAAATTCGGGTTTCAGTTCCGGCGGTCGAGCGCCGGATCAAGTTCTTGGCCCGCGTCGAGCTGCACGCCAAAACTGTTCAGCATCATCGAAACCTGCGTGTATTGGCCAACGGTCATCACAAGGTCCATCTTCTGCTTGTCGCTAAGGAAGGACAAAGCGGACCAACTGGCATCGCTGACATGGAAATCGCTGGTGAGGTCGTCGGTCGCGCGCAGCATGGCGCGGTCGGCATCACTCCATGACGGATCATCGGGCCCGGCCTTGATTGCCTCGATTTCGGCTTCGGTCAGCCCCGCGTCGAGACCGATGCGGGTGTGCTGGGTGAACTCATAGCCTGATTTGCAGTTATAGCCGACGCGCAGGATCACCAATTCACGGTCGCGTTCCGAAAGGCTGTTGCGGCGTGACAGAATATAACCGCCCCATGCAAGGAAGGCGGTCAGCCCCTTGGGCGCGTGCACCAAAGTGCGGAAGATGTTGAGCACTGCCCCTTCGGACTTGGTCACATCCCGCTGGATGCCCGTAAAAACCGCCAGCGCCTCGCGTTGTTCGTCGTCGATCTGATCCAGATCAACGGGCGGAACGCGAGGCGCCGACAGCCGCATCAGAAGACTTCGAACAGGCCGGCAGCGCCCTGGCCGCCGCCGATGCACATGGTGACCACGGCATATTTCGCACCGCGGCGCTTGCCTTCGATCAAAGCGTGGCCGGTGCAGCGTGCGCCGGTCATGCCGAAGGGGTGGCCAATCGAGATCGAGCCGCCATTGACGTTGAGCAGCTCGTCAGGAATGCCCAGCTTGTCACGGCAGTAAAGCACCTGCACGGCAAAGGCTTCGTTCAGTTCCCACAGGCCGATATCGTCCATCTTCAGGTTGAAGCGTTCGAGCAGCTTGGGGATCGCGAAGACCGGGCCGATGCCCATTTCGTCGGGCTCGGTCCCGGCGACGGCCATGCCGAC
>JALREL010000180.1 GCA_023262005.1 Sphingorhabdus sp.
ACCATAAATCCCATATTTCGGTGTCATTGCCTGACTGTATCTGATCAATTGGGAGGGTGTTATGGCGGACAGGGTGGGATTCGAACCCACGGTGAGCTTGCACCCACGGCGGTTTTCAAGACCGCTGCCTTAAACCACTCGGCCACCTGTCCGCTTCGGGAGCGGCCCTAGACAGGAATCCGGGCGCTGGCAAGTATTGTGACCGCTCCGGCTCTCAATGGCCAAGGCTCGCCAATGAGTGCGCATTTTACGCTAGGTTGCGCAGTTTTCCTGTCCGCTGAAATTTTTCCATGTTATCACTTGGCAGTCGGGCAATTGGAGGAACAAGTGGCGTTGCATATAGGGAAATGGCCGGTGGATGGTATCGCTGCGGCCTTGTTGCTTGCCATTGCAAGCCCCCCCGCAGCCCTGTCGGCACAACAATCGGCTCCGACTTTGCCCCAGCAAAGCCATTCGCATGCCTTTGGGCAATATTTGCAATCGGTACGCGAACGTGCTGAACGGGAAGGTGTCAGCAAGGCAACGCTCGACAGGGTGATGCCGACGCTGACATATCTGCCAAGGGTGGTGCAGTTGGATCGCGGGCAACCCGAAACGCCGGGTAATGCCGCAATCCCGGATTTTGAACCCTATCGGCTGAAACATGTGGATGCAGCGCGGATCAATCGCGGCCGTGCCAAATATCGAGAATTGCGTCCGCTTTTACAGCGGATCGAAAACGAAACCGGCGTCCCGGAAGAAGTGATGATCGCGATATATGGTCATGAGACCAACTATGGCGCGGTTATGGGGAATTTCCATGCGCCCGACGCGCTCGCTTCATTGGCCTTTGAAGGTCGCCGCCGGGAATTGTTCGAAGCGGAACTTGTTGCAGTCTTGAAGATGATCGATCGCGGCGTGCCGTCCTATGCAATTACGGGGAGCTGGGCAGGGGCACTTGGCAGGCCGCAATTCCTCCCGTCCGTTTATCTGCGCCTGGCCCGTGATGGCGATGGCGATGGATATGCAGATATCTGGAAGAGTGAAGTCGATGCGATGACATCGATCGCCAACTATCTGTTGAATGCCGGATGGCGCAGGAATGAACCTTGGGGCTTTGCCGTCAATGTACCAGCCACCTTTGATCGCAATTCCGTGCGCAGTTCACTGGCTCCTACGCGCTGCGCCCGGGTGTTTTCGCGCCATAGTCGCTGGATGCGTATTTCCGAATGGAAACAGCGCGGGATTGTGCCTCAAAATGGCGTTTGGCCCGATGACAATATGCAGGCCGTGCTGATTGAGCCCGACGGCGCAGGGCGCACCGCATATTTACTGGGCAGCAACTATCGCGCGATATTGGACTATAATTGCTCCAATTTTTACGCTCTTTCAGTAGGTTTGCTCGCCAATGAGGTTCGAAACTAGACTATCGGCATCGATGATTGCGTTATTGACGCTGGCTTCGTGCAGTACGCCCGACCAGACGTCCGTCACATCGGTGAGTTCGGCTTCGTCCGAAAGGGTAATGGATTATCCGCTAACCATCGGTGATCCATTCACGGTCGGTTCGGTCAAGTATACGCCAGCAGATACGGCCCTTTACGATGAAGTCGGGCTGGCGGGCTGGTATGCGGGCAATGGCAGCAGCACCAAAACGGCAAATGGAGAGGAGTTTTCTCCGTCTGCCATAACCGGGGCTCACAAGACGTTGCCCTTGCCCAGCTATGTCGAGGTGACCGCTCTGGATACGGGGCGCACCATTCTCGTGCGGATCAATGACCGTGGTCCTATGACCAACGAGCGGCTTATTGACCTATCCGAAGGTGCCGCTCGGCAATTGGGGATTGCCGATGGGAATGCCAGCCCGGTGCGCGTCAGGCGCGTCAACCCGCCCGAAAATGAACGATCAGCGTTGCGATCCGGAATGGCCGCCAGCGGACGTATGAATACCCCGGAATCACTGCTGAAGATTTTGCGCGAAAAACTGGCGAAACAGACGCCGCCGGTGCCAGCTAGTGTTCCAGCAGCCAAAGCTGCGTCAGCGAAGACAAAAACGGTGAAGGCAGCAACCCCTGTTGCGACCAAAGCAGCCGACAAAAAAGCCACGGTGCAGCCGGTGAGCAAAGCCGGTTATGTGGTTCAGGTCGCCGCTTTTGCATCGCGCAGCAATGCTGACGCGTTGGCAAAGAAACTGGGCGCCCATGTTGCGCCTGCCGCCGATGGCAAATTGTTTCGTGTCCGTTTCGGCCCTTATGTCGATGAGAAGGAAGCCCAATCGGCGCTGGGTGAAGCGCGCAAGCGTGGCTATCCACAAGCAAGGTTGCTCCGCGACCAGCTTTGACTGGCGAAGCATGCATTCGCGGGTTAACTAACCGGGGATGCGTGCCTTTTTCATCCTGATGCTATTGATTGGTGCCGGGCCAGCGCGCGCGGCAACACCAAGCTATCAGGCGCAGGCGCCAATCGCGTATCTCACCGACAAGGATAGCGGTATAGTCCTGCTCGAACGCGCTGCGGACAAGCGCATACCGACGGCTTCAATGGCGAAGTTGATGACAGCCTATGTCGCTTTTGAGGCTGTCAAATCCGGTCAGGTTGAACTTGAAACAGCAGTAGCGGTAAAGCCCTCAACATGGGCCAGGTGGAACAACCGCGGGTCCAGCATGTTTCTGAAAGCTGGGCAGAAAGCCACCATAAGCGACCTGTTGCACGGCGTTTTGACGCTATCGGGTAACGACGCCTCGGTTGTTTTGGCAGAAGGAATTGCGGGGAGCGAGGCTGCCTTCATCGACGAAATGAACAAAACCGCCAAGCGCCTTGGCATGGTGAACAGCCATTTCGCGACTGTGAATGGTTGGCCAGACCGAAACCGTACCTATTCGACGGCGGAAGACCTATCGATATTGGCACGGCACATATTGGACGATCATCCGGATATGTTCGCGCGCTACTTCAATCGACGTTCGTTCCGCTGGAATGGTATCACCCAAATCAACCGCAATCCGCTGTTGGGCGCTGTCGAAGGTGCGGATGGAATGAAGACCGGACACAGCAGCGCGGCGGGATATTGCCTTGTAGGCACGACCAAGCGCGGCGAGCGGCGCCTGATCATGGTGATAGCCGGTTTGCCGTCGATGGAGGCCCGGGTTCAGGAAGCACGCGGATTGATGCACTGGGGCTTCGAAAACTGGCAGGAACGCCCCGTATTTGCCGCCGGGCAGGAAGTGGCGCGGATTCCGGTGCAACTCGGTACGGAAGACGATGTTGCTGCGATTATTCCCCATCAGGTTTCCTTGCTGGGGCTTCGGGGGAAAATCGCGAATGCCAAGTTGATCGTTCGCTACCATGGCCCGATCAAAGCCCCTTTCAAGAAGGGCGATCGCGTCGGTGCATTGTCGATACATTATCCCGATGGACTAACCCGCACTTTTCCGCTTGTTGCAGCAAAGGAAATTCCGGCAGCCGGCTTTGTCGAGAGGGCATGGAACGGTTTTCGCGGGTTATGGAGCAAGATTGCGTGACATTGGGGCGGTTCATATCGATCGAAGGTGGTGAAGGGGCGGGCAAGTCGACCCAGATCGCCATGTTGGCGGAGCGATTGAAAACGCTTGGCTTGGATGTTGATCTTACCCGCGAACCGGGCGGTACCGAGGGTGCAGAAGCGATCCGGAATCTGCTGCTTGGTGGCGGTGATGATCGATGGGGGCCGGCTGCAGAAGCATTGCTGTTTGCCGCTGCACGCAGCGACCATGTCGAAAAACGGATAAAGCCTGCATGCGCAATGGGTGTTTGGGTCATTTCCGACCGCTTTCTTGACAGTAGCCGCGCTTATCAGGGGGCGAGCCTGGGCGTCAGCGACGAAACCATCTTGGCATTGCACCAAATCGGTAGTGCAGGATATTTGCCAGACAGGACAATCGTTCTCGACCTTCCGCTGGAAGCTTCGCGGCAGCGGACGCGTGCGCGTGATGGCGATAATTCGGACCGAATTGGCGGCCGAAATGACGATTTCCACCAGCGGGTTCGCGACGCATTCCACCAGATTGCGAAGGCAGAGCCGCAGCGTGTGCGGCTCGTCGATGCCAGCGGAACGCCCGAAGAAGTGGCGGCTTTGATATTCGAACAGATTGCAGACTTGCTGCCATGAGCCAGGTCTTTGGACATGATGCGCATTTTCAGGCGATCGCCAAGGGCCTCGCCAGTGGGCGCCTTCACCATGGCTGGATATTGGCGGGACCACGCGGCGTTGGAAAGGCGAGCTTTGCCCAGGAAGCGGCACGGATGCTCGTCGATCCGGATAACCGCTACTCCTCGATGGTCGATCACCAAACCCATCCGGACATTATCTGGGTTCAGCGTTTGCCCAAGGAAGCCCCCAAGGATGGTGAAACAGCGGACCCGAATGCGGAGCTGAAGCGCAGCATTACCATCGATCAGATCCGCGAGGTTCAGCACAGCCTGACGACGCGGCCATCCATGGGCCCCCGGCGGGCTGTCATTATCGATGCAGCTGACGATCTGGAGCGGGGAGGGGCCAACGCCCTGCTCAAATCGCTCGAGGAGCCTCCTGTCGGAACCTATTTCATCCTCATAAGTCATGCGAGTGACCGGCTTTTGCCGACCATCCGGTCGCGTTGTCAGCTTCTGCGCTTCGAAGCGCTTTCCGACGACGATATGCGCAAAGCATTGATGCGGGCTCTTCCAGACGCGTCGCAAAGCGAAGTAGACGTTTTGGTGCAATCAGGGCGGGGGCTACCTGGACAGGCTTTCTCGCTGGCAGGTATGGATTTCAGAACGATCGAAGGCATCGCTGACGACATTTTGCGAACTGGCGATCCCACCAACAAGTTGCGCCATAAACTCGCCGAATCCCTGTCGGTGAAGTCGGCGCAGCCCAGTTATGAGGCTTTCCTGCGCTTCGTTCCCGTCAAAATTGCGTCGGTCGGCCGAGATATGGCTTCAGATGCGGTGATAACAGCAGTCGATGCCTTTCATGAAGCCGACCGGCTTGCGTCACGTGCCATTGGCCTGACACTTGATAAACAGGCGGTTCTCCTCCAAATGGGCAACCTGCTTGCCAGCCTGCACAAACGCGGCTGAGTTTTCCTGAAGATTGTACAGAAAAGAAAATGTCGGAACCTTTCTACATCACGACTGCGATAGCCTATCCCAATGGCCGTCCCCACATTGGCCATGCTTATGAAGCAATCGCCACCGACGCCATTGCCCGTTTCCAGCGCTTGATGGGCCGCGATGTGCGCATGGTTACCGGTACAGACGAGCATGGCCTGAAAATGGCCCAAACCGCTCGTGCCGCAGGGCGCGAAACACTCGAATTTGCAGATGAAATGTCGTCTTATTTCAGGCAAATGTGCGCCGGACTTGATATTTCCAATGACGTCTTCATGCGTACCAGCGATGCGAAGCATCACGAAGCCAGCATTGCTTTGTGGAAGGCAATGGAAGCCAAGGGCGATCTTTATCTTGACCGGTATGAAGGCTGGTATTCGGTTCGTGATGAGGCTTTCTACGGCGAAGAGGAACTTACCGAAGGTGAAGGGGGTGTAAAGCTCTCCCCGCAAGGCACTCCTGTCGAGTGGACGGTTGAGGAAAGCTGGTTTTTCCGCCTGTCCAAATATCAAGATGCGCTGCTGAAACTGTACAGCGAAAATCCGGACTTCATACGCCCCGAAAGCCGCAAGAATGAGGTTCTGCGCTTCGTCGAAGGTGGCCTCAAGGATCTCAGCGTATCACGAACCAGTTTCGATTGGGGCGTGCCGGTGCCGGGTTCGCCAGGGCATGTCATGTATGTGTGGGTCGATGCGCTGACGACCTATCTGTCTGGATTGGGTTTTCCCGATCAAAACAGTGATTATGCGCGTTTCTGGCCGGCCAATGTCCATATCATCGGTAAGGATATTGTCCGTTTCCACGCCGTCTATTGGCCAGCGTTCCTGATGTCGGCCGATCTGCCTTTGCCACAACAAGTGTTTGGCCATGGCTTCCTGCTCAATCGCGGCGAGAAAATGTCCAAATCATTGGGCAATGTTGTCGATCCGATGGAGTTGGCCGAACGCTTTGGGGTCGATGCCTTGCGTTACTTCCTGATGCGCGAAGTGAGCTTCGGACAGGATGGGACATATAGCGCCGAGGCCATCGTTTCCCGGGTGAATGCAGACCTAGCGAACAGCTTCGGCAATCTTGCGCAGCGCACTTTATCATTCATTTCCAAGAATTTGGAAGGGCGGTTGCCGCAAAGTGACGTCAAGGCGGCAGAGGATGAAGAACTGCTTGCTCTGGTCGACGATGCATGTCGTAATGATGTAACGCGTGAATTCGCTGCCTTTGCCTTTTCGCAAGGGTTGGACAGCTGGATGCGTGCCGTATTTGCATGCAATCAGTATATCGATGCGCAAGCGCCTTGGGCACTGCGCAAAACTGATCCCGCGCGCATGGAGGCGGTGCTCGAAACATTGCTGCGGGCCATGCGTTCATTGGCCATTGCGGTGCAGCCGGTGATCCCGACCTCGGCGTCCAAATTGCTCGACCAACTGGGCATCGAGGCGCATGGCCGGGATTATGCAGCATTGAACGATCAGGACTATTACGCCCGTCTGGCAAGTTCTGGCGTCACCATAGCGCCACCAACCCCGATTTTCCCGCGTCTGGAATTGACCGCAGAGGATTGATGCATGTTTATCGATTCCCACTGCCACCTGAATTACAAGGGCTTGGTCGAGCAGGAGAGGGAGGTGCTGGCGCGCGCGCGGGCAAATGGCGTGCAGGGCATGCTCAACATATCCACTCGCGAAAGCGAATGGGATGCGGTGATCGGGCTTGCGGAACGTGAACCTGCTGTTTGGGCATCGGTAGGCATTCACCCGCACGAAGCCGACCAGCATGGTGACATGACATCTGCAAAACTGGTCGAAAAAGCGCGGCATCCGGACGTAATCGGTATCGGCGAAACCGGGCTCGACTATTATTATGATTATAGTGATCGCGAACAGCAGCAGGCCAGTTTCAGGCAGCATATCGTTGCAGCGCGCGAAAGCGGATTGCCAATCATCGTCCATACCCGCGATGCAGAGGACGATACGGCGCGTATCATGCGCGAGGAGATGGAGCAGGGTGCCTATTCAGGCGTCATCCATTGTTTCACCGCCAGCGCCGATTTTGCCCGTATCGCGCTTGATCTGGGGCTTTACATTTCGCTGTCAGGCATTGTGACGTTCAAAAATGCCAAGGATTTGCAGGAAATCGCTCAAACGATTCCTGACGATCGGCTCTTGATCGAGACTGACTCTCCATTTCTTGCACCTGTTCCACACCGCGGACGGACCTGTGAGCCAGCCTTTGTGAGCGATACGGCGCGCTTCCTTGCGGAACTGAAAAATATCGAAATAGAAAGCCTTGCGGCGCAAACTACGAGCAATTTCTTCAGGTTGTTCAGCAAGGCTGCCTAATATGGACCGCCTTGCAACACCCGAAGCCGTTTATGCTCTTATTATTCTAGTGCTGATTGCGAGTGGTTTGATCGCGCGGCGTTTGCCACTGCGCCAATATGCAAAAATGATCGGCGCTTGGGTAGCCATTTTTGCGCTGGTCTTCATCGGGTTTAGTTTTCGGCCTGAGCTTTCGATGATGTGGAACCGGGTAAAAGGAGAATTGACCGGTGCACCGCGCCAAAGCATGGCAGGTGAAACATTGCGTCTGGTTCGGCAGGATGACGGCCATTTCTGGCTTCGCGCATCAGTAAACGGCCAGTCTGCTGACTTCATGGTCGATAGCGGTGCATCGACAACGGCCATTGGCGCTGATTTGGCTGCCGCGGCCAAAGTTAAGCTCGATGGACGTACCACCGAACTGGAAACTGCCAACGGTATCATCAGTGCAAAACTGGGCGATGTACGCGAATTTCGTATTGGTGATTTGCAGATCGATGACCACCAGGTCGTCATTGCAGAGAATTTTGGCGACACCAATGTTGTTGGAATGAACTTTCTCGACAGCTTTTCAAGTTGGACAGTGAAAGGGGATGTGATGGAACTTCAGCCCTGAAGCTTCATCCGCAAAAACATATAACTTAACATAATATATATTATCGTACTTAAAGATGGAATGTCGATGACACCCCCCTCGATTGAAAAACTGGCTGAAATCATGGCCAAACTGCGCACGCCCGTGACGGGTTGCCCTTGGGATCTTGAGCAGGATTTTTCGACTATCGTCCCGTACACCATCGAGGAAGCCTATGAGGTGGCCGATGCGATCGAACGTAACGACATGGCAGCTCTCAAGGATGAACTTGGCGATTTGCTGCTGCAGGTCGTGTTTCACAGCCGAATGGCTCAGGAAGCGGGATTGTTTGATTTGCAGGATGTGATTGATGGCATCAGTGCCAAGATGGTTCGGCGCCACCCGCATGTCTTTGCTGATGTATCGGCCGATACCGCCGATGCCGTCGTCACCAACTGGGAAGCTATCAAAGCAGCTGAGCGCCAGAATAAATCAAGCGATACATCTGCGCTGGCGGATATCGCCAATGCTTTGCCGGCTTTGCTTCGCGCGCAGAAACTTCAGAAACGTGCATCGCGGACAGGTTTCGATTGGGACAATGTCGACGACGCGATAGTCAAACTGGAAGAAGAAATCGCCGAACTGCGAGATGCCAGAAATCCCGCGCACATCGCAGAGGAAGCTGGCGATCTGCTTTTTGCTGCTGTGAATGTGTGCCGTTTATCGGGTGTTGATGCTGAAAGCGCATTGAAAGCGGCAAACGGTAAGTTCGAGCGCCGTTTCCGGGCAATGGAAGAAATTGCAGGCGACCAGTTCGTCGAACTTGATCTGGAAGCTAAAGAGGAGCTTTGGAAGCGGGTCAAAAAGGAAGAGAAGGCCTAAACCGCCATATAGAGCTTATCATATTGGCCCCAGGCGCGCGGGGTAAGCGTCGCGATTATATGCAACTCCCCTGCTTTTTCCTCGACCGCATTGACCTGACCTTTAGCGTGCAACCAAGCGAGCACATCACCTTTCGAGGCTTCGATTACCAGATTTCGCTGAACACCTTCGGCCGAAATTCGCGCAGCAAGATCTTCAACAAAGACGGACACGCCGTCGCCCGTTTGCGCAGATACAAGGAAACAGTTTGGCGTGCGTCGCGCCACTTCCTCCAGATGCTCTTTTGCATCTGCGGGCAGTTTGTCGCTCTTGTTCCAAAGCTCGATAATGGGGGGACTGTCCCCTTCCCCATTTTCCTCAATCCCCAATTCATGCAGGATCGACAACACGTCCGCCCGTTGCGCTTCCGTCGATGGATGGGCGATGTCGCGGACGTGGACGATATAGTCAGCGCTGGTGACTTCCTCGAGCGTCGCCCGGAAGGCGGCGACCAACTGTGTCGGAAGATCGGAGACGAAACCAACCGTGTCGGACAAAATTGCCTTTTCCACGCCGGGAAGTTTTACCTGCCGCATTGTCGGATCGAGAGTCGCGAACAGCAAATCCTCAGCAAGCACTGACGCTTTGGTCAGGCGATTGAACAGGGTGGATTTGCCTGCGTTGGTATAGCCGACAAGCGCTATAGTCGGCCAAGGGGCCTTTTTCCTGCGTGCCCTATGAATGCCGCGCGTCCGCTGAACCTGCGATAACTCGCGGCGCAGACGCGCCATGCGATCACGGATCATCCGTCTGTCAGCCTCAATCTGTGTTTCACCAGGCCCGCCGAGGAAACCAAAGCCGCCTCGCTGCCGCTCAAGGTGGGTCCAGCTGCGTACCAAGCGGCCCGCCTGATAATCCAAGTGCGCCAGTTCGACCTGCAACCGGCCCTCCGCCGTCGCTGCACGTTCCCCAAATATTTCGAGGATCAAGCCCGTCCTGTCGATGACCTTGGCTTTCACCCGATCTTCAAGGTTGCGCTGCTGGATCGGCGTCAGCGCGCCATCGATTATCAGTAGCTCGGCGCCCTTGTCTTCAACCAGCTGTGTTAGCTCTTCAACTTGCCCTCCCCCCAGCAAGGTCGCTGCGCGGGGGGAGCGAACCCGGTAATGTCGCGCGTCTATCACTTCCAAGCCAATTGCGGCGGCCAGACCTATAGACTCTTCCAAACGATATTCTGCATTGCCCGACGCGGTGCCGGGCAATTCAGGGTAAGCGATGATTGTGGCGGTGCCGCGGGAAAAACCGTCGTCTTCGTTACGGTTGAAGACGCTCAATCATCTCCTCCGTCGGCATCCTTGTTGTATTCGGCAAGATTAACCGTGCGCAGAGGTTGGATGGTCGAAACCGCATGCTTGTAGACCAGCTGCATGGTGCCGTCGCGTTCGAGCAACAACGAGAACAGGTCATAAGCGGCGATCGAACCTTGAAGCATCACGCCATTAACAAGGAAAGTCGTCACAGGTTCCTGCTTGTCGAGCATTGCAAACAGGAAAACGTCCTGAAGCATTCCAGGGCGGTGCTGCACATTCGCCATCATGGCATCGAATGGAGATCGATCAGGCGACTGTGAAGGCATGATTGTCGAAATGCTGTGTTTGTACACCAGTTGCGACTGACCATCGCGGCGCAGCAAGACCGAGAAATTGTCGAACCACGTCACTACGCCTTGCAGTTTGACGCCTTTGACAAGGAACATCGTGACAGGTGTTTTGGATTTGCGGAGAGAGTTCAGGAACAGGTCCTGGAGGCCGTTATTCTTTTCAGTCATTATGCTTTCCTGTTATGCTTTTGGGTCGGGAGAACTTACCTGTGCCCGCCAATTATGGCCGGTTATCGTATACATAACATCAAAATGTAACTGCGCGAATATGAAAATTGCGCGAATTGTCTGCGATCAGATTGAAACTTTCGCGAAGGGCGCGATCAATATTCTTCGTCCTCCCCTTCCTCACTGCCTTTGCGCACGACAATACCCAAGAGCTTGAGTTTCCTGTGCAGCGCTGAACGTTCCATTCCCACGAAGGATGCCGTCTTAGAAATATTGCCTGAGAAGCGGCGTATCTGGACTTGAAGATATTCGCGCTCGAATGCCTCACGAGCTTCGCGCAGGGGCGAACCCATGATGGAATTCATTTGGCCGCCATAGGCGGGATGAATGCCGTTGATTTCACTGGGCAGCATATCGGCGTCAATCCGTTCAAGCCGGTCTGCCGGGGCAAGTATGATGGTCCGTTCTATGATATTGCGCAACTGGCGGACATTGCCTGGCCAATCGCAGGCCTGCAGCGCCGCGATTGCATCGTCCGATATCGAAGGCGCTGGAACGCGGTGCTCAACGGCGAAACGAGCAGCATAATGGCTTGCCAGCGCAGGTATGTCCTCGCGCCGTTCGGACAAGGGCGGGATGGCTACCGGAACCACGTTCAACCGGTAAAACAGGTCCTCGCGGAAACGGCCATTCGCGATCTCGCCCTGAAGATCGCGTGCGGTCGCTGAAACAAAACGTACATCTACCCGGACCGGGCGATTGCCACCCACTCGGATAAAGCTTTGCTCGGTTAGCACCCGCAAAATCTTACCCTGTGTTGTCCAGGGCATGTCGGCCACTTCGTCGAGGAACAGGGTTCCGCCATGGGCTCGCTCAAGCATGCCGGCCTGGATCAGCTGGCCGTTTTCCTCGATGCCAAACAATTCTTCTTCGAACCGATCCGGGCTCAACCGTGCAGCGCTTATGGTGATGAAAGGCGCTTCGGCACGCGGGCTCCAACTGTGCAGCAAGCGCGCCGCGACTTCCTTGCCGACACCGGCAGGTCCGGTAATCAACAAGCGGCTTCCGGTTCCAGCAACCTTTTTAAGGGTCGCGCGTACCGCGTTTATCGCTGCAGACGCACCGGTCAGTTCCTCTGCTTGCCCAACCAAGGCACGGAGTGTTTCATTTTCCTGGCGCAGCCGCTGTGTTTCGGTAGCGCGCGCGACCAGATGGAGGAGCTTTTCCGCTTCGAACGGCTTCTCGATGAAGTCGACCGCACCCGATGAAATCGCGGCAACAGCGGTGTCGATATTGCCGTGCCCTGAAAATACGATCACCGGCACATTTGCATCGCGTTCCTTGAACAGCTTGAGCAGTTCGAGCCCGTCCATGCTCGAACCACGCAACCACACATCGAGCAGGACGAGCGAAGGCAATCGCTCGTCAAACGCTTCCAGAGCGGCTTCTGCGGAGGCTGCAGTTCGTGTTTCATAACCATCGTCTGACAAGACCCCGGCCACCAATTCACGAATATCCTGTTCATCATCGACAATGAGGATGTCGAGCGCCATTTCCTGCCCTACTCTGCTTTTGAATTTCGATTGTCGTGGGTTTCGCTGTTGATGCTGCCCGTCGCGATTGCATCAAGCCGCGCCAAGTCAAAGCTCATGGTTACGATTGCGCCACCATCCGGATTATCGTCGAAACCAAGCGTTCCTTGATGCTCTTCGACAATCTTCTTCACAATGGCCAGCCCCAGCCCGGATCCCGTCGCGCGTGTCGTCACATAAGGCTCGGCAATGCGTTCACGGTCGCTTGGCAGGCCGGTTCCATTATCCGCGATATGTATCGCCAATTTGCCGGCCTCGCTTTTGATCAATGCCCTGATCTGTCCTTTGGGACTGTCATTGCCTGAATTTGCTCTGCGCTGCTCAATCGATTCAACAGCGTTTTTCAGGATATTGGTAACCGCCTGGCCGAGCTGCCGACGATCGGCAAACATAGGAATCGCGCCGGCAACTTGCGGCTCAAACCGAAACTCGATGTCGGTGTTGGCTACTTCGAAAAGGAAAACTGCGTGCCCCACAATGTCCGCCAGATTTTCCTCACGAAATACGGGTTTGGGCATGCGCGCAAAGGAGGAAAACTCGTCAGCGATATTGCGAAGGTCGCCGACCTGCCGGATGATAGTACCAGTCAATTGTTCGAATATATCCGCACCGTCCTCGATCTGTTTTCCGAAACGGCGGCGCAAGCGCTCTGCCGCCAATTGGATCGGGGTCAGCGGATTCTTGATTTCGTGCGCAATACGGCGCGCAACGTCTGACCAGGCCGCGCGGCGTTGGTCGGAAAGTTGCTGGGTGATATCTTCAAAAGTCACCACCTGCCCGCCGTCGCCACTCGAAATACGGATAGCCAATGTTTGCGGTTCGGTGCCGTCGCCGACCTGCAATATTGCGTTCGATCGGCCCTCTGTGATCACTTCCTTCAGGAACGGCGCTGCGTCTACGAGTGTCTGGCCTACAATCGTCTCCCCGTTTTTTGAAAGCAGTGTTTCTGCAGTTCCGTTGGCAAGCCTGATAACGCCATCGCGATCAACATTGACGATGGCTGCCGAAACCGATTCCAGCACCGTCTCGATAAAGGCTCGGCGATCTTCCAACTGGCGGTTTGCAGACAGCAAGGTTTGCGTCTGGTTCTGCAGCCTTTCGGTCATCCGATTGAAGGAACGTGAGAGGAAGCCAACCTCGTCCTTGCGCTGGTCTTCCTCTTCCACCCGTATCGACAGATCGCCATCGGCAATGCGTTGGGCGGCATCGACAAGATCATTCACTGGGCGAACCAATCGGTCGGCAACGAGCAACGCGACCCACGTGGCCGCGCCGATGATGAGCAGCGAAACGACATACAGCAAGGCATTGAACTGCAGTTGCAGGTTGCGCGACCGCGCCTCCATCGCCTTATAATCTTTGAGGACGCTCTGTGCCTTCTCGCCAAGCATGAATGAAGGCACCGACACGGTTCGGCTCGCGTATAAATAGGTTTCAGGATTGTCGAACAGCCTGCTTACCGCAACGATGCGATCAGGTTGGGCTGTGACCACCATATCCTCGCCACTGCGAAGGCGCTTGAGGTCGGTTGGGGTAATCCAGTTCTCCTTGCGCTCTTCGGGCGCGGCAACCACCAATGTCCGCTCACCATTGTCCTTGCCTATTGTGACAATCGCAGATTCGCTGAGTTTTCGGCGAAGGACCTGATCATAATAGAAGCTCAGGAACTGCGGGTCTGTGGGGCTGGCCTGATCAAGTGCGAAGCGAATGTCGCCCGCCATCACCACCGTTTCATCGCCTACATCGCGCAGTTTTTCCTCATAATAGCCCTTGGCCAATGCGCCTGCATTTTCGAGCATGCCCTGCGCTGAATTGGAAAACCAGAACTGCACGCCGCTCTGGAAAAGTACCGATGCAAAGATAGCGAGTAGCAATGCCGGCACGGCTGCGAGCATCGAGAATATGATCACCAACCGGACGTGGAGCGAGCCTTCCCCTTCCCCATCCTGCTTTGCGCGCTGGATCGCCAACCGCCGCCCCGCCAGCATCAAGAGGCTGGTGGCGGGAAGCAGGTTTGCAATCAGCAATGCCGCAGCAACAGGTGGTGAGAGTGGTTCGGTTTTCGGCCCCTGCCCGACCAGAATATAGGCGGTGAAACCGGCCATGAAGACCAGCAACAATACACTGCCTATTTCAAGATAGCGTATCCGTTGTGCCTGCCCAGCCCATGCAGCGACCGCCGACAGCCAGTTACGAAACCGGCTCGGCGATTTTGGGCCAATGTCAGCATGAACTGTTGCCATTAAGCAACTTGTTGCACGAGAAGCGTTGCAAGAAAAGCACAATCACAACCGTGATGTGCGACTTATCGCATCACCGTCGCGTTTCGCCTAACTTGTTTCCGACCAAACCATAATCGTTCAGTTTTTTCCGTAACGTGTTGCGGTTGATGCCAAGCATGGCTGCGGCCTGTAACTGGTTGCCGCGCGCCTGCTGCATGACCGATTGCAGCAACGGCTTTTCAAATGCAGCCAGCGCCCTTGCATAAATACGTTCGCGACCATGGCCACGCTGGCGCTGCTCGATCATGAATTGCCCGACGGCCGCCTCAAAACTGCAAGCCGCCCCGCTGATTGCCGGCTCTGCCTCACCCGGGCCGGAAATCTGCATAACCGTAGCTTCGGAAATGCAATCTTCTCGTGCGGTGAGAGTGAGCCGGTAAACGAAGTTTTTGAGCTCACGAACATTTCCACGCCACGGCATTTGCGTAAGCCGGGAAATTGCATCGTCATCAATCTGCTTGGTCGGAAGGCCCTCGCTCGCCGCAAGACCCAGGAAGTGGCGGGTAAGCAAGCCGATATCTTCTGGCCGCGCACGTAGAGGCGGCAGGTGCACGGGTACCACGTTGAGCCGATAGTAGAGGTCTTCGCGGAACTTGCCTTCGGCGATAAGTGCTTCGAGATCCTGATTGGTCGCCGCGATGATGCGGACATCGAGGCGAATGCTCGCCTTGCCGCCAATACGGCTGATGGTGCCGCTTTGCAGCGTTCGCAGCAAGCGCGTCTGCGCATGGTAAGGCATGTCGCCAATTTCATCGAGGAACAGCGTTCCGCCTTGCGCTTGTTCGAAGCGACCAATTCCCTGCCCGACCGCGCCGGTGAACGCGCCTTTTTCGTGACCGAAAAGCTCGGCCTCGATGAGTTCTGATGGAATCGCAGCCATGTTGACGGCCACAAAGGGGCCGGTTTTCCGGTGGCCGAGATTGTGGATGGCCTCTGCAACCAACTCCTTTCCGGTACCCGATTCCCCAAGGATCAGTGCGGTCAGGTCGTTTCGTAGCAGCCGCGCAACCATGCGATAGACATCCTGCATGGCAGGGCTGCGACCGACCATCGGCATGGTGGCTTCGAGAAGCGTGCTGCTCTCGCTCTGACTATCCGCCTTGCGCTTCTCGATCCCCTGCTTGACCGCAAGAACCAGTTCATCGAGGTCGAACGGCTTGGGGAAATATTCGAATGCGTTGATTTCGCTCGCCCTGACCGCCGTATCGAGCGTGTTCTGTGCCGACATGATGATGATGGGCATGTCAGGCCATTGCGCGATGACATCCTCAAGGCTCGAAATCCCGTCACGATCCTTAAGCACGACGTCGGTGAGCATCAGGTCATAGCGATTGCCCGCCAAGGCGGCATCACGCGCGCTGGCGCTTTCGCAGACGTCGACTTCGATACCTTCTGCCTCCAGCGCTGAACGCACCACCATGCCGATCGAGCTGTCATCCTCGACAATCAAAACCTTGTCGGCACTCATGCGCTATTCTTTCTTTCGGCAACGGGCAGGAAGATACGGAAAATGGTGCGCTCGCTTTCAGTGTCGCGTTCGACTGCGATGCGCCCGTTCATCTGCGATAGATATTTGCGAACAATGGCGAGGCCCAACCCCTGCCCTTCGCGCTTCGTGGTAACAAAGGGTGAGAATAATTCATTCTCGATATGCTCGGCTATTCCGGGGCCGTTGTCGCTGATCGCCACTTCGACCGGTAGGCGGACCCCGCGATCGCCCTCGCTCCGCAAGGCAGCCCCCATCACGAAACGCGTTGAAATACCGATTTGGGGTTCACTGGTATGCGCCAGCGCATCGATGGCGTTCTGGATCAGGTTGATCAATACCTGCACCATGGCGTCAGCCTCTATCTGCACATCGGGCAATGATGGATCATAGCTGATGTCGATTGCGGGCATGGCTTTATTGGCTGCCCGGACCGAACGGATCGCGCGCTCGATCAGTTCGTGGATGTTCTCAGCCTGCATCTGGCCGGGCATGACACGGCCCAAATTCTGCATCTGATCGAGCAGTCGGGCAATGCGATCGACTTCGTGGACAATGAGATCGGTGAGCGGCGCCTGTTTCGGATCGACCTTGCGCGCCAGCAATTGCGCGGCGCCCTTGATGCCCGCAAGCGGGTTCTTGATTTCATGGCCCAGAATAGCAGGCGCGCCCATTGCCTGCTGCTTGCCGCCATCGGTCTGCTCGCCAATCTGGTCGCGATCTGCCTGCCGCGGGACCAGGATGTACAAGCGGCACTCGGGATATCCCAGCGGCGTGGAAATGTTCAGGTCGACATAGTTGGATTGCGCACCCATCGTCTGGAAACGCATATTTTGTGCGCTGATATCGCTCTCGCGTGCTTCGATGGCGCTGTTCAGTCGTTCACTGGCAAAGCGCAGCAGCGACTGCGCCGTCTCCCCTATGATGCGCCGGCTACTACGCCCGAAATAGGCCTCGGCTGCTTCATTGGCATATAGAATAAGGTTGTCCGTGCCTGACAATAGCAGTGGTAACGATATTGTAGACAGCAGCAAACCGTCTGGTGGACGGTTGGCAGACAATGTCGGCGCGTCAGGCGGCATCACGCAATACGTCGGAGCGACTCATCAATGGTTCGTAAAATCGCGCAAGTTCACCGAGCACTTCATTGGCATCGTCGATGCGGTTCACCTTGTTGCGGAACTCGGCAGAACCAACCAGGCCCTTGGTGTACCAGCCAATATGCTTGCGCGCGCAGGGCACGCCAACCTTCTCGCCATAATGCTCCATCATCGCACGGTAATGTTCGACGATCAGATCATATTGCACATCGAGTGTTGGGTCAGGCAAGCGCGTGCCGGTATTGAACCAGTGCATCACTTGCCCCAACAGCCATGGTTTGCCATAGGCACCGCGACCAATCATCACACCATCTGCACCGCTCTGCTCGAGCGCCTTGTCAGCATCTTCGATGGTGCAAATATCGCCATTGACGATCACCGGAATTTTGACCGCGTCCTTGACCTTGCGGACAAAGGCCCAGTCGGCGCTGCCTTTGTACATCTGGTTTCGTGTACGCCCATGAACCGTCACCAGCTTTGCACCCAGATCTTCGGCAATATGTGCAAGTTCGGGGGCGTTGAGGCTCGAATGATCCCAACCCATGCGCATCTTCACGGTTACCGGCAGCGAAACAGCCTTCACCGTCGCTTCAATCAGGCTGGCAGCCAAAGGAAGGTCGCGCATCAATGCTGAACCAGCGTCGCCATTGACCACCTTTTTCACTGGGCAGCCCATGTTGATGTCGATTATCGCAGCGCCGCGATCTTCGTTGAGTTTCGCCGCTTCGGCCATTTCCTTGGGTCCGCATCCGGCCAATTGCATCGAAACTGGCTCTTCGGACATGTGCCATGCAGCTTTTTGCAGCGACTGGCGCGTCTCGCGGATCATGGCCTGGCTGGCAATCATCTCGGTCACGTTAAGGCCAGAGCCGAAACGACGGACAAGCGTTCGGAATGGCATGTCGGTTACGCCCGTCATCGGGGCGAGAACAACAGGACATTCAATTTCCAGCGGACCGATCTGGATGGGTTTCAATTTCATCTTAAACTCGAATTGGATTTGACGCAGTGTTACTGCCTAAATTTTAGGCAGCGCCCTAGCGATATTCGTCTTGGCGCGCAAGCCTGCAACGATTAGGGGCGAACGATGAATGCCGCACAATCAAAGGCCGCCGCGATCATAGTAGCTGCTGGAAGCGGCAGCCGCACAGGCGGGGATGTTCCAAAGCAATTTCGCACCGTCCGTGGAAAAACGATGTTGCGCCATAGCGTCGAAGCGTTTCTCCAGCATCCTGCATTTGGCCCCATCATTGTTGTCGTGGCACCTGCTCACGCTGAACTTACCGCTCAGCTTTTGGAGGGTGTTGAAGGCATCACCTTTGTACAAGGCGGCGCAGAGCGCAAAGATAGTGTGAATAATGCTATCCAGTATCTTGATAATTTATCATTTAATGGAATGACATTCATTCATGATGCTGCAAGACCTTTTCTTTCTAGCGCTGTGCTAGATCGGTTGTTGGATGCATTGGCTTCTTCCGATGGTGCGGTTCCTGCCCTTCCTGTGGTCGACAGCCTTTCGCGCGCGAACTCTAACTCGATACTATCCGAAGCCGTAGAACGCGCCGGACTGTTCAGGATCCAAACGCCACAGGCATTCCACCATCAGGTCATTTCCAAGGCGCATGCTGTTTGGAATTCAGAAAAAGTGCCGACCGACGATGCGCGAATGGCCATGGCTGCGGGCTACAAGGTGGTGTTTGTGGAAGGCGATGAAAATCTGGCGAAGTTCACCTTTGCCGATGACTTTGGTCGCGAGATGGGCCAAGCGGCCAAAATGCACGACGTCCGCACCGGCACAGGATTTGACGTACATCGCCTCTCAAAAGGCGAGGAACTATGGCTTTGCGGGGTGAAGATCGATCACGAATATGGCCTCGCTGGCCATAGCGATGCCGACGTTGCCCTCCACGCCTTGACCGATGCCGTGCTTGGCGCCGCAGCCTTGGGCGATATCGGAGATCATTTCCCGCCAAGCGACATGCAATGGAAAGGTGCGAGTTCGGACCGTTTCCTTGCACATGCTATTAAACTGGCGCGCGACGCTGGTTTTCAGGTGACGCATCTCGATGTCACCATCATCTGTGAAGCACCTAAAATCGGTCCGCACAAGCAAGCCATGCGTGCACGTGTTGCAGAGATTGCCGCTATCGAAGCTGACCGCGTTTCGATAAAGGCAACCACGACAGAGAAACTGGGATTTACCGGACGCGGAGAGGGTATCGCTGCCATGGCTACCGCCACCCTGGTCAAATGAAAGGCTGCATATGAAGAATTTTATTGCCGGTATTGCAGCGGTTGTAGCTCTTACCAGCCATCAAGGAGCGCTCGCGGCGCAATCCAATAAGCCATGCTTGAAGGACAGCGAATTTAGAAGTGTTGCTGTCACCCTCTTACCCGTGCTTCACAACCAAGCAGTTGCAAGCTGCAAAGCCTATTTGCCAGCCAATGCAGGATTGCTCGTCCAGTCGACCGAGTTGACCCAGCGCTACTCCGCTTCTGCCGCGCGCGAGCGGACGGCGGCGGGTGATATCCTTGCACGCTTGCTTGCAGACGAATTGCCTGTGCCGATGGCGGGTTCCGCGATACTGCCATTCATCGAGGGCATGGTGCCCGCGATGCTCGCGCAAGGCATTGATGCAGAAGTGTGCGAGACAGCGAACAATATCTGGACAGCCCTCGCACCATTGCCACCCGAAAACATCGCCTCAACCCTTGGCGCGATCCTGCTTGCGACTTCGAAGGACAAGAATAAGGGCGATGCGGCGAAGGCCGGTGGAGCGCGCGCGCTCGATAATTTTGCGGTCTGTCCCTATGTCGCCACAGCGGAGGCGAGCGGCTCGTGAACAGCATGCTGCCTGATGAGGTTTTCCAACTCGCCGCAGAAGTTGTAGCACGCAACAAAGCTGCAGGACGCATGATTGTAACTGCCGAGAGCTGCACAGGCGGGCTTGTCGCCGGGGCCATCACGGAAATTGCCGGTAGCAGTGCCGTAATGCAGGGCGGCTTCGTCACCTATTCAAACGAATCCAAGATCAAGACGCTCAAGGTCAGCGAGGAATTGATTGACACATTTGGTGCAGTATCGATCGCTGTGGCATGGGCCATGGCGCAAGGCGCGTTAAAGCGCAGCAGCGCTGATATCGCGGTGGCCATCAGCGGCGTGGCCGGGCCAGACGGCGGAACAGCGCAAAAACCGGTTGGCACTGTGGTGTTCGCGGTGGCCGAGCGGGGCAAGGATCCCGAAGATGTGGTTGCGGACAAAATCCAGTTTGGTGAGGACAAGAGCCGCGCGGAAATCCGCCTTGCGGCAACGCTCCACGCGCTTCAGTTGCTGCTTCCGCCTGCCCCGTAAAGCGCGTTCGCACGATCAATAAATGCATCAGTCATTTTGCGAAGCGCATGATCGAAAAACTGCCCTGCTAGCGCCTCGAAGATGCGATTGTGAAACGAGAAATCAACGGTGAAGTCGACGATGCAGCCATCGGAGGTTTCCTCGAAGAGCCACTGGTTATGCAAATGGCGCATCGGACCGTCTAGATAGTCGACCTCTACCTTTGATTTCGGTGTCTTCAGCACCCGCGAACTGAAGGTTTCACGCAAATTCTTGAAGCCTACCACCAAGTCGGCAAGCGTTTCATGTTCGGTTTCGGAACGGATGCGCACCGCCGCTACCCAGGGTAGGAATTCGCGATAACGGCGTACGTCGACCACCAGGTCGTACATCTGCCCTGCACTATAGGGCAGTGCTCTGCGCTCATGATGGTGCGGCATGCCCCTGCCCTGTCCCCGCCAGCGCTTTTGCTCAGCCGGCCTTTGCCAGCTTGGCATCGCGCGCAGCCTTCATCTTGGCGAAATCATCACCGGCATGATAGCTGGATCGGGTCAAGGGAGTGGCAGCAACAAGCAGGAAACCCTTGGCACGGGCAATGGCCGCATAGGCATCAAATGCCTGCGGGGTGACAAATTCAGCGACCTTGGCGTGCTTGGGCGTCGGCTGCAGATATTGGCCCATGGTCAGGAAATCGATGTCGGCAGAGCGCATGTCGTCCATGACCTGATGAACCTCCATGCGTTCTTCACCCAGCCCCAGCATCACTCCGGATTTGGTAAAGATCGACGGATCGTGCCGCTTTACCGATTCCAGCAAGCGCAGCGAGGCATAATAGCGCGCGCCGGGGCGGATTGTCGGATAG
>JALREL010000197.1 GCA_023262005.1 Sphingorhabdus sp.
GATAAGCTATGAAGCACGCCATGCGGTGCGCCGGCTCTCTCCTTCATTAGGGCGGGTCGATGGTGTCGAGCGCTTGCCTTTCACCGAAGGTTGGAAGGCGAATGGTGGGGTGGAAGCTATGACGCGCCTCAATGATGGTCGTTTTGTCCTGTTATCCGAGACGCATCAGCGTGCCGATGGCAGCAACAGCGGCTATCTCTATTCGGGTGATCCGGTAGAGCGAGGTGCGCGCTACATATCATTCGGCTATCGCGCACCCGAAGGCTATCGTCCTACTGACGCGACCGTATTGCCAGATGGACGACTGCTGATCCTCAACCGCAGGATCGGTTTTCCGCAGGGTTTTTCAGCAAAGCTTGCAGTCCTCGACCCCTCTGAAATCCAAAGCGGCGAAGTCGCAACGCCGAAGGTGATAGCAAGCATCGCCCCGCCCCTGCTGGTCGACAATATGGAGGGGTTGGCAATCACTCAGCAAAATGGGCGGATCATTGTCTGGATGGTTTCCGACAATAATTTCACTGCGTTCCAGCGCACCATCCTGATGAAATTTGCGCTCAACTTGCCCAATAAAAAACCGGAGGCGGAAACCGCCCCCGGCTTTGAAACTCTATAGAGCAAATCGCGCTTAAGCGGCTGCAGCCTGCTTCTTCGAAATCGCCTTCTTCACCTTGCGAGCGTTGGTGCTCAGCTTCTCGTCCGAAGTCTTGAGGAGCCAGTTGTCGAGACCGCCAACATGCTCAACCGAGCGCAGGCCCGAAGCCGAAACGCGGAACTTGAATGCCTGCTCCAGGCTGTCCGAAAGCAGGGTAACATTCTGCAGGTTGGGCAGGAAGGTACGCTTGGTCTTGTTGTTAGCGTGGCTCACATTGTGGCCAACCATGCGACCCTTACCGGTCAGTTCGCAAATGCGCGACATCTTCAAATTCCCTATAATTGACGAATAACGGGAATCGCTGTTCCCGGAAAGTGGCTGCCCCTAACCTTGTGACCGCCAAAGGTCAAGCCTTTGCGGACCTTTTCCTCATGCGAGCAGCAGGTCCGCCAGTTTCTTCCGGTGCCATGCAGCATCGCCATATTGCGAGGCGTGAAAAATCGCTGCCCGGCGGTGGAGACCTGCGTCACAATCATGGGTGAAACCGAATCCGCCGTGAAACTGGATAGCCCGGTCGGCAGCATAGCTATAGGCACCATCGGCGGCAGCCTTTGCCATGCGCACTGCGACTTCCCCCCTGCCCTGATCAGAAAAGCTATGCGCCGCGCTGTACAGGTGGGTGCGCGCCTTTTCATAACCGACATAGGCATCGACCATCGGATGTTTGAGCGCCTGATATTCACCGATCAGTTTGCCGAACTGCTTGCGGGTGCGCAGATAGTCGAGCGTATAGTCGATCACCGCCTGCGATCCGCCGCACATTTCGGCGGCTTGAAGCAGGTTCGCGGCCAGTTCGATCTGTGCGAGCGCAGCGCCCGCCTTTGCCGGGTCCAGCAAAGCCGTGTCCGGCACCGAAATTCCATCAAGAGTGAGTGCAAAGCTGCGTTTCGTCTCATCCACTATGATTTCACGGCGCAATGCGCCAGTCGGAATGGCCGATTTATCCAAAAGCAGCAGTGCAGGCTTGCCATCGAGCAGCGCCGACGCGACGATGACGTCTGCACTGTCCGCCCAAAGCACGAAATGCTTGGTGCCTGAAAGCTTCAACGCGCCGTCTGCCAGCGTTGCGGATGCAGCGATATTCCCCAGATCCCAATCGCCATTCGATTCACTCAGGGCAAGCACTGCAACCTCTCCTGCGGCGAGGCGCGGTAACCACTCGTCCTGCTGTTCAGCCGAACCAGCGACCAGCAATGCCTGTTGCGCGATGATCGACGGTACAAAGGGCGAAGCGAGAAGGTTTCGACCCATCTGCTCGACCACGGGAACGACCTCAGCAAGCGAGAGGCCAACACCGCCATGGGATTCGGGGATTGCAATCGCCGTCCAGCCCAGTTCGACGATTTCCTGCCACACTGCTGCGTCGAAGCCACTTTCGCTTTCGAGGAGCGCACGTACCTTTGCGATCGGCGATTTCTCGCGGCAGAACTCGCTCGCAATGTCGAGCAGCTGGATTTGTTCTTCGCTATAGCCGATGCCTGCAAATTCCATTGGGTGTTCCTCTCTTCAGACGAAGTCTTTGAGTTAATCGCACGATTAAATCAAGCGGCAATGGCTTGCTTCAGGCTGGCTCTTTGGAAGGCGGTTGGCTGTCACCCGCTCCCAGTGCCCTCTGCATATAAACCGAGTCGAGCCAGCGCCCGAATTTACGACCGACCGATCGCATCCGGCCAACATGTTCGAAACCCAGGCTGGCATGCAGCGCGACTGATGCAGGCTCTCCTCCACCAATAACCGCCAGCATCTGCCGAAAACCAGACGCCTCCGCCGCGTCGACCAGCGCGGACAGCAAAAGCTTGCCGACGCCTTTGCCGACATGATCGGGATGGACATAGATCGAATCTTCGCATGCCAGGCCATAGGCGGGGCGATCTCGGAACTGCGTGGCATAGGCGTAGCCTAAGATGGCGTCGCCATCAGAGCAGACGAGGAAAGGCCAGCGGCGCGCATCGCATTCGGCGATTTTCGCAATTGTGGCCTCGATCGAGCGCGGTTCGGTATCGAAACTTGCGGTGCCGTTGCGCACATGATGGGCGTAGATGTCGGCAATCTGGGCCGCATCGCCTTCACTTGCCGGTTTGATCGTCGGTGGGTGGGTCATCCGTGCAGACTGCCGAATGATGATGAAACGCGCAATCCGATTGAATCACATCGGCTTCACACCTAATTGTAAAACCAACAGGGGAGAAAATGATGACCATTTACCGCACGCCGGATGCGCGTTTCGCCAATCTGCCCGATTGGCCGTACCAGCCCAATTATGTCGAAATTTCGGGTGGCCTGAGGGTGCATTATGTCGATGAGGGCGGGGCCGATGCCCAGCCGGTGCTGATGCTGCATGGCGAACCCACTTGGAGCTATCTCTATCGCCACATGATTGGCCCGGTGAGCAAGGCAGGTTTGCGTTCCGTTGCGCCCGATCTTATCGGTTTTGGTCGTTCGGACAAACCATTGGAGCGCAGCGCCTATAGCTATGCCGCCCAAGTCGGCTGGATGCGCGAATGGGTAGAGGCACTCGACCTTAAAAACATAATCCTCGTCTGCCAGGATTGGGGATCGCTGATCGGATTGCGTCTGGTTGCTTCGATGCCCGAACGCTTTGCGGGGGTCGCCCTTTCCAATGGCGGTCTGCCTGCCGGAGAGGACGCTCCGCGTGCCTTTGCCATCTGGCGCGCCTTTTCGCGCTACAGCCCGGTTTTCCCGATCGGCAAGATTGTCGCCAAGGGCAGCAAGCGGGGATTGAGCGAAGCTGAAATCGCGGCCTATGACGCCCCCTTCCCCACCCGCGCATCGAAGGTCGCAACCCGGGTCTATCCGTCATTCGTGCCGTTGGGCGATAATGTTGCGGTGCCGGACCAGCTTAAAGCATGGG
>JALREL010000026.1 GCA_023262005.1 Sphingorhabdus sp.
TGCCGATGTTGGCTGAGGGCTTTGAAAAGCTGACTGCTGACCTCAAACGGCTGCGCGAAGAGCGCCCCACCATCATCGATGCTATCGAAGAAGCGCGCGCGCATGGCGACCTTTCGGAAAATGCCGAATATCACGCTGCAAAGGAACGCCAGGGCCAGGTTGAGGCAGCCATTGCAGACATCGAAGACAAGATCAGCCGTGCTCAGATTATCGATCCGACGACGCTCTCAGGCGACAAGATCGTGTTTGGCGCGACCGTCACCTTGCTCGACGAAGACGATAAGCCGGTGAAGTACCAGGTCGTTGGCGAAGCCGAGGCTGACGCCAAGAAAGGCCGTATCAGCTATAACTCACCGCTTGGCCGGGCTCTTATCGGACGTCAGGTCGATGACGAGGTGGAAGTGACTGTTCCTTCTGGCGACAAATATTACCTCGTCGAGAAGATCGAGTTCATTTGATACCCGATTTCTGGCAGGGATAGGCGATGCAGATAGCCGCCGGGCCCGTTACCAAGACAATTGCCGCGATCAACATCGTGGTTGCGGTCATCATGCTCATCCCTGGACTTTACGAACCGCTGACTATCGCGGGTGCGTTGATACCGGCACGTTTTTCGATGGACGATGCCGTCTTTGGTGACGTCGGTTACATGTTGCCTGCATGGCTAACACCAATCAGCTCAGCCTTTCTGCACGGCGGAATACTGCATGTTGCGCTCAACATGCTGATGTTGTTGATGGTCGGTGCCAATCTGGAACGCGTATTGGGCAGCAAAGGTATTGCGATTATCTACGCAGCCGGAATTTTTGCAGCGGCCTTGACCCAATTTGCTAGCGATCCCCAATCAGCGGTTCCGGTTGTCGGAGCCAGCGGAGCGATTTCGGCGTTGTTCGCATCGCATATGCAGCTGTTCCCGCGCAACCGGCCCAAGGCCTGGGGTGCTGTTTCGGGTAAACTCATCCATTCACTGCAGCTTTTGGCAGCGTGGATTGCCTTCAACCTGATGATGGGTTTTGTGGGGCCCGGTATTGGTGTGAATATCGCGATATGGGCGCATATCGGGGGTTTCATTGCCGGATTACTGTTGACCTGGCCCCTGTTAAACTGGCGTTATCGCAACGCCTGACGCCGGATTTTTCGCTTTATTGTTCCGGCTCGAGCAATTTGTGCAGGTGAACGACTACATATTTCATTTCGGCATCGTCAACTGTACGCTGGGCCGCGCCGCGCCAAGCTTCTTCGGCCTCGGCATAATCGGCAAAAATTCCGACAATATCGAGCTTGTCGAGTTCACAGAAATCGAGCGTTTGCGGATCTTTCACGCGTCCGCCAAAAACGAGATGCAATTTGGCCTGGGCCATTGTTGCTTTCCTTGTCTGAGAGAGGGTGCCGTTACGGCTTGGCGGCGCCATTAGCGTTTCAGACAGCGAAATGCTAGCGCGAATTAATCGCGCTTTTGCGCTTCCTTTGCAGCAGCTTGGCCTGCAGCTTTCACCGCTTCGCTCGCCTTGCTGACGAGATCACGGAATTGATCGCGTATTGCATCGGAACCAAGGCCGACTTCGGCTACCCTGGCTTTACCGGCCTCTTTCGCAGCGTTTGCAGCACGGACCGCGGTGTCATTAATGACCTTGCCGGCCTTTCCGAGAACCTTCTTTTCGCGCTCGGTCTTGGGCAACAGCATGCCGATAATGGCACCGATTGCGATGCCACCTGCGACGATCGCAAGAGGATTTTTCTCAATGCTTTCGTTCGAAACTTTACCAGCTTTCTTGGCGAGTTCTTTTGAACTCTCAACGCTGCGTGTGGCGGCGAGCTTGCCTTTTTCTGCAGCGACAGCGACCTTGCGTTTTGCGGTTGTACCCGCGTGAGCGATGGTTTCACGGGCACTGCCAGTCGCAGTTTTCAGATTATCGGCCAGCTTGCTCATTCTTCATCACCTTCGTCATTCGGCGCGCCCGTTCGCAGGCGCTGTATCCAGTCCGAAATGGGTCGCCGTGCGGCAAATAGCAATACAGCAAGTCCGGCAATCCCGACGAGCGGTGCATTTTTTGTAATGTTTTGCTTTGCCGCTTCTCCGGTCTTTACAACGCGTGCCTTTTGCTTGGCAGTCCAGCGGGCGCCAATGGTGCGCGGATGCAGGTCGATCTTGGCCTGTTCGATATCCGCCATCAACGATTGCCGCATCGCTTTACGGGTACGGTCGCGCTGCAATATCTCTTCACGTTCAGGCAGCATTGTCTTCTTCGCTATCGAACTTCAGGTTGTTCGCTGTCCGGCGCGCGGCAAGCGCGGCACCCCAGGCAGCAAGAGCAAAACCGATCACCACCAATAAAGTTGCAATCCAAGGCCCAACATATTGCGACAGGATAAGCAGCAAGCCGAGGATCAATGCCACGATGGCGCCAGAGAGGAAGAAAATCGCAAGAAATGCCCAGATACCCGCCTTGCGCAATATGCCGCCGCTATAGCTGAGGCGTGCTTTGGCATAGTCGATTTCGGCCGCGGCCAGCGCACGGACATCGTCTACCAAAGTCCGCACCTGTTCGGTCGGAGAAGGATGCTCGATTTCAACGGGAGAGGTGTCTTTATCCATCACTCCCCCGTCTTACCCGGGTAACAGCATTTGTTGAAGCCGTTTCGGCCTCAGTCCCGGCCAGAACGCACCAATCGTGCAAGCACGAAGCCAATCGCGGCCGCAGCACCGATTGCGGCACCGGGGCTTTTGCGAATGAATTGACGGGTGTCTTCTAGGATGTCGTCGACCTGCTTTGCGTCGATCTTGGTCGCGAAATCATCGACGGCGTCAGCAGCCTTGCGGGCATAATCGCCATATTGCGTGCCAACCTTTTCGTCGATCTGCTCTGCACTTTCGCGCAGGATCTTGCCGACACCCTCAAGGGCTTCGCTGGCCTTGTCCTTGCCGCTTGTTGCTGCTTCACGAGCGCGATCAGCCGCCTTGTCTTTGATGTTTGCAAATTCGGTTTTCATCTTGGTTTTGACCTCTGTCTCGACCTTGCCCGGATTGGGCTTTGCCTTGGCGACAGCTGTCTTCGCGGCCGCTGCCTTCGGTTTTGCTGCCGGCTTGGCAGCACGTTTCGGCTTTGACGCAGTCGTCTTTGCGGATGCGGCGGGTTGTTTGGGAGTGGCCATGTAAATCCTCCTTTCGGAACTGTTACCAAGCATATTGGTATTACAGGTGCTTTAGTCAACTATAACAGCACAATTTTGCAAGTCTGTCTGTGCATTCATATTCCGCTGGTCTTACTTCCTGCACCGATTGCCAGCGGGGGATTTAGCCATTAAGGCCGCGGCGAACCTTTCTCCCGGGAGCCAGCTATGACCGCTATCATCAATATCCATGCTCGTGAAATCCTCGACAGCCGCGGTAACCCCACAGTTGAAGTTGATGTCTTGCTGGAAGATGGCAGCTTTGGCCGCGCGGCTGTTCCGTCAGGCGCATCGACTGGCGCGCATGAAGCGGTCGAAAAGCGTGATGGCGACAAATCGCGCTATATGGGCAAGGGCGTACAACATGCCGTTGAGGCAGTGATCAACGAGATCGAACCGCTGCTTACCGATTTTGAAGCCGAGGACCAGGAAGATATCGACGCCGCAATGATTGCGCTCGATGGAACGGAGAACAAGTCGCGCCTTGGTGCAAATGCCATTTTGGGCGTTAGCCTTGCGGTCGCCAAGGCTGCTGCCGATGCCCGTGGATTGCCGCTTTATCGCTATGTGGGCGGCGTTAACGCAAAGGTCCTGCCGGTGCCGATGATGAACATCATCAACGGTGGTGAGCATGCCGATAATCCGATCGACTTCCAGGAATTCATGATCATGCCGGTCGGTGCCGATAGCCTTGCAGAGGCTGTGCGCTGGGGTTCGGAGATTTTCCATACCTTGAAAAAGGGCCTACACGAGAAGGGCCTTGCGACAGCAGTCGGAGATGAAGGCGGCTTTGCACCCAATCTTTCGTCGACGCGTGCCGCGCTCGACTTCATCATGGCCTCGATCGAAAAGGCGGGCTTCAAGGCTGGTGAAGATGTCGTGCTGGCGCTTGACTGCGCTGCCACCGAATTCTTCCGCGACGGCAAATATGAAATCAGCGGCGAGGGGCTCTCGCTTGATCCGCACACCATGGCTCAATATTTGGCCGATCTGTGCGCGGACTATCCGATCAAGTCGATTGAAGATGGCATGGCCGAAGATGACTTTGAAGGCTGGAAAGCGGTCACAGATTTGATTGGCAACAAGGTTCAACTGGTAGGCGACGACTTGTTCGTAACCAATCCGAAGCGCTTGGCCATGGGAATTGAAAAGGGCCTGGCCAACTCGCTGTTGGTGAAGGTCAACCAGATCGGTACGCTTTCGGAAACACTCGCAGCCGTTTCGATGGCGCATCGCGCGCGCTACACCGCCGTGATGTCGCATCGTTCGGGCGAAACTGAGGATGCAACGATTGCCGACCTCGCGGTTGCCACCAATTGCGGACAGATCAAAACCGGCAGCCTCGCCCGTTCGGATCGTTTGGCGAAGTACAACCAGCTCATCCGCATCGAGGAAGAACTGGGTTCAAGCGCCATTTACGCAGGCCGTTCTATCTTCCAGTGATTGCGCCGCCTGACGCCATGATGGTATAGACCCTTATGGCCAAGGCGAAACGCAAGACGAATCCTGAAGAGTTCCGCGCGAAACTCGTCACCGCCGCTGCATTGGTGGCGTTGTTGCTGATTGCATCCTACGCCCTGCTTGGTCCTACCGGCATTCTCGCCTGGGCCGAGTATAAGAGCGCCATTAACGAGCGCAGTAAGGAACTCGCCAAACTTGAAAAAGAGCGTGATGCGTTGCGCAATCGGCAGCGGCTTCTGGATCGCGACAATGTCGATCCGGACTTGGCCGGAGAGTTGATGCGCAAAGAGCTTAACGTTGTGGCACCAGACGAAATTGTTATCCCGCTGAAGGATAATGAATAGCTATGTCGTGAGGCTTCCCGACATAAAAGCTCTTCCATCCGGACGCGCGAATCTTTAGGCGCTTTCCCTAACGTCAAACCAAAAGCCCCGTGAGAGGACGACGCATTGGCCAAATCCCCAGCAAGCAAGCCGAGCAAGGCAAAAGCCGCCTCGGTTTCAATCGACGCGATTGCAAATCGCGAACGTCCGGCAACCCCGGTGCCGTACAAGGCGACCAAAGAAGAGTTGCTGAAATTCTATCGCGACATGCTGCTTATCCGCCGTTTCGAAGAAAAAGCAGGGCAACTTTACGGTTTGGGCCTCATTGGTGGTTTTTGCCATCTGTACATCGGCCAAGAAGCTGTTGCGATTGGACTGCAATCGGCGCTGACGCCGGGCAAGGACAGCGTGATCACCGGCTATCGCGATCACGGCCACATGCTGGCTTACGGCATCGATCCCAAGGTCATCATGGCCGAGCTGACCGGGCGCGCCGCCGGCATCTCCAAGGGCAAGGGCGGGTCGATGCACATGTTTTCGACCGAACATAAATTCTACGGCGGGCACGGCATCGTCGGCGCGCAGGTGTCGTTGGGCACCGGCCTCGCCTTTAAACACAAGTACAGCGGGGACGGCGGCGTTTGCCTGGCCTATTTCGGGGACGGCGCGGCCAACCAGGGCCAGGTATACGAAAGCTTCAACATGGCCGAGCTGTGGAAGCTGCCGATCATCTATGTGATCGAAAACAACCAGTATGCGATGGGCACCAGCGTCAACCGCTCGTCGGCCGAGGACCAGCTGTATCGGCGCGGCGAGAGCTTTCGCATCCCCGGCATCCAGGTCGACGGCATGGACGTGCTGGCGTGTCGCGGCGCGGCCGAGGAAGCGCTGGCGTGGGTGCGCGCGGGCAAGGGGCCGCTGATCCTGGAAATGAAGACCTATCGCTATCGCGGCCACTCGATGTCCGATCCGGCGAAGTATCGCAGCCGCGAGGAAGTGCAGGCGGTGCGCGACAAGTCCGACCCGATCGAGCACGCCAAAAAGGAGCTGGGGGCGCTGGGCGTCGCCGAGGACGAGCTGAAGAAGATCGAGCAGGACATTCGCAAGCAGGTGAACGAGGCGGCCGACTTCGCCGAGAACGCCCCCGAGCCGGAGCCGGGTGAGCTGTATACCGAAGTGCTGGTGGAGTCGTACTGATGGCGATCGAGATCAAGATGCCGGCGCTGTCGCCCACGATGGAAGAGGGCACGCTGGCCAAATGGCTGGTCAAGGAAGGCGACACGGTCAAGTCGGGCGATATCATGGCCGAGATCGAGACCGACAAGGCGACGATGGAGTTCGAGGCGGTCGACGAGGGTGTCGTCGGCAAGATCCTGATCGCCGAAGGCACGGCGGGGGTGAAGGTGAACACGCCAATCGCCGTGCTGCTGGACGAAGGGGAAGACGCGTCAGCGGTC
>JALREL010000068.1 GCA_023262005.1 Sphingorhabdus sp.
GGCAGGCGCGTTTGTGGCTGGCGGAAATTCTCTACGGCCTGACGACGGGCAATTACCGCCGCGTCGCCGAAATCCATTTCGAAGCGCAATATGTGCCCGATTACCACAATGTCGATGAATTCGCGACCGCGCTGCGGGCTGTGGGGGAGCCTACGCGCGGCAAGCCGGTGAGCGAATTGTCGGTGGGGCAGATGCTCGACAGCCTGTTTGCGATCACCCGCGACTTTGACATGCAGACCCAGCCGCACCTGCTGTTGCTGCAAAAAACGATGGTGATGGTCGAGGGCGTGGCGACCAGCCTGAACCCGGCCATCAATATGTGGGATGTCGCCGCACCCTATGTCGGTGAATGGATCCGCGGTGAGCTTGGTCCAGAGGCGGCGATTGCCGATGGCTTGCGCGATCGCATGAAGACGCTCGCGCTGATCCCCGACCTTATCAAGCGCCTCGACGACCAGCTGCCCAAAAAAGGCGGCGCACCGCCACCCCCGCCGCTGCCCGATATCGAACTGATCTGGGAGAAGCGCCGGGGCGGCAACGGCTGGCGCTATGTGCTGACGGCGCTGGCAGCGGCTGCCGCTGGCGCCGCCGCGATGTGGACGCTAGGATGAAGCCATGAGCCAAAAGCGCGTCCTCCTAATCGTCTCAGGCGGTATCGCCGCTTACAAGTCGCTCGAACTTGTCCGCCTGCTAAAGCGGCAGGGTATCGCGGTGCGCGCGGTGATGACCAAAAGCGCGAGCGAATTTGTGACCCCGTTATCCTTGGGCGTGATGACCGAGGATCAGGTTTATGGCGATATGTTCGACCTGAAGGAAGAACGCGAAATCGGCCATATCCAGCTTAGCCGGCAGGCCGACCTGGTGGTGATTTGCCCGGCCACCGCCAACATCCTTGCCAAAATGGCAGCAGGGATCGCGGATGACCTGGCGACGACGATCCTGCTGGCGACCGACAAACCTGTGCTGGCGGTGCCCGCGATGAATGTACGGATGTGGAACCATCCGGCGACCCAGCGAAACCTTGCCCAGTTGCGCGCCGACGGCATCACAATCATGGATCCGGATGAAGGCGCAATGGCGTGCGGCGAATATGGCCCCGGGCGGCTACCCGAACCGCCCGATGTGGCAGCGCGCATTTGCACCCTGCTCGACCATCCTTTTGATGCAGCTTTGGCAGCAGGCAGGGCTCCGACGACCAAATCGTCAGAGTCGGGGCTTACCGCGCAACCCGACTTTGCCGATCCGGGCCATCGCCCGCTTTTTGGCAAGCATGTGCTGATCACGGCTGGCCCGACGCATGAGCCGATCGATCCGGTGCGTTATATCGCCAACCGTTCATCGGGGCGGCAGGGTTTTGCGATTGCGCAGGCCGCGGCAGAACTGGGTGCCGAAGTGACCTTGGTCGCTGGTCCGGTCCATTTGGCCACCCCAGCGGGTGTCGTCCGCATCGATGTCGAAAGCGCGCGCGAAATGCTGGCCGAGGTTGAAAAGGCCTTGCCCGCGGACGTCGCGATCATGGTCGCCGCGGTGGCGGATTGGCGCGCGGCCGATGTGCCGGAACAAAAGATCAAGAAGGATGGCGCAGCGATCCCCGCGCTCAACCTTACCGAAAATCCGGACATATTGGCGACACTCGCCAAACATGCACAGCGCCCGCGCTTGCTGATCGGCTTTGCCGCCGAAACCGAAAAGGTGGTCGAGCATGCGCAGGCCAAGCTTGCCAAAAAGGGCTGCGACTGGATCGTCGCCAATGACGTTTCGGGTGACGTGATGGGCGGTGCGAACAATGCCGTGCATATCGTCACCAAGCAGGGCGTGGAAAGCCTTGCCGATGCGCCCAAGGATGTGGTTGCCCGCAAATTGATGGAGAAGATTGCCGATGCCGTCGGACAGGGTTGAGATCAGGGTCAAGCGGCTGAACAACGGGGCCGGTCTGCCGCTGCCGGTTTATGCCAGCGCCGGTGCCGCAGGGATGGATATCTGCGCTGCCGAGGCAGTGAAGCTGAAGCCCGGCGCACGTTTTGCCGTGCCGACCGGTTTTGCCGTGGCCATTCCCCATGGATATGAAATCCAGGTGCGCCCCCGCTCCGGCCTTGCGCTGAAGCATGGCATCACCTGCCTTAATACACCGGGTACGATCGACTGCGATTATCGGGGCGAAGTGAAGGTGATCCTCGCCAATCTGGGCGACGAGGTTTTCGAAATCGAACGGGGTGACCGGATCGCGCAGCTTGTTGTCGCCCCTGCCCCGCAAGCGCTGGTCACCGAAGTCGCAACGCTCGACGAAACCGCGCGCGGTGCCGGTGGTTTCGGCTCTACCGGTGTATGACCCTCACCGACCAGCAGCTTGATCGCTACGCCCGGCACATAGTCCTTCGCGATATTGGCGGCCCGGGCCAGGCCAGATTGCTGCGAAGCCATGTTTTGCTGATCGGTGCCGGCGGGATTGGTTGCCCTGCGATCCAGTATCTCGCCGCCGCAGGTGTCGGCACGATCAGCGTGGTCGATGATGACGAGGTGTCGCTTTCCAACCTGCAACGCCAGGTGCTCTATGGTGCGGCCCAGATTGGCCAGCCGAAGGTTGCGGCAGCCGCCGAAGCAGTGGCGCGGCTCAATCCCGATGTGCAATTCCGCCCGATTTGCGAGCGGATCGGTGATGCGACACGTCCAGACCTGCTGGATGGCGTTGATGTCGTTATCGACGGCAGCGATAATTTTGCGACACGGCTGATCGTGAACGACCTCTGCATCGCCGCGCGGGTTCCCTTGGTGAGCGCCGCCATCGGCCAGTTTCACGGCCAGGTCGGCACCTTTCGAGGGTGGGAGGCCGATGCCCCCTGCTATCGCTGCTTCGTTGGCGATGCGCATGACCCTGATGACTGCGATGATTGCGCGACGCAGGGCGTATTGGGCGCGATGTGCGGCCTGATGGGTAGCTTTGCCGCGATGGAGGCGATCCGCTGCCTCACCGGCTTTGGTGAAGATCCCAAGGGGAAGCTCCACATCTTCGACGGGCTGAAACCCGCGATGCGCACGGTCAACCTGCCCAAGGACCCCGAATGCCGCAGTTGCGGCGGCTAAAGGTCGAGCAATTCGTCAACCCATTCGGGCACGACTTCGGTCGCCGGGCCATAGCGTGCCTCGTCAAAGAAATGACTGCCCTGTGATGGCTCCAGATTGAGCTCGAGCGTCTTCGCACCCTGCTGTTTGGCATCGCGCACAAAGCCGGCAGCAGGGTAGACCGCACCCGATGTACCGATGCTCACGAACAGGTCGGCGGTGCGGATCGCGGAATAGATTTCCGGGATATGGTAAGGCATCTCGCCAAACCAGACGACATCGGGGCGCAGCGACGGCGTACCGCAAATCGGACATGGCGGGCGATGCTGCATCGGCCCGGTCCAAGGGCTGCGTATCTCGCATGCCTGGCACAAAGCGACCAGATGTTCGCCGTGCATGTGGAGCAGGCGCTCGGCACCGGCGCGCTCGTGCAAGTCATCGACATTCTGTGTGACGATCAGCAGGTTGCGCCCTTCCCCGCGCCAATGGCGGTCAAGCTCGGCGAGCGCATAATGCGCATCATTGGGCTCCTTGGTCTGGATAGCCGCGCGGCGCATGTCATAAAATCGATGGACCAGATCGGGGTCGCGCGCGAACGCCTCTGGTGTCGCGACGTCTTCGACACGATGCTTTTCCCAAAGCCCGCCTGCATCACGAAAGGTATCGATGCCGCTTTCGGCGCTAACCCCTGCACCGGTCAGGATTACGATGTTGCGAATATCTGTCATCTCGACCATGAAGCAGCAAATTCAAGGGCACGCAACTATGGCAAAAATCGGTATTATCGGAAGCAAGGGGCGGATGGGCAATGCCCTAGTCTCGGCCATCGAAGAAGCGGGCCAGACAGTGGCGGGCGGCATCGACAAAGGCGATGATCTCGGCGCGCTGGTGGCGGCATCCGATGTCCTCGTCGATTTTTCCAGCCCGCATGCAATGGAGGCGAACCTTGCGGCGTGCGTTGCCGCCCAAAAACCGATCGTTATCGGCACCACCGGACTTGAAGAACGCCACCATTGGCTGATCGACGATGCCGCGCAGGATATCGCCGTGCTGCAGACCGGCAACACTTCGCTGGGTGTCACCATGCTCGCGGCGCTGGTCAAAGAGGCCGCGTCGCGGCTCGGCAGTGACTGGGATATCGAGATTGTCGAAATGCACCACCGGATGAAGGTCGACGCGCCTTCAGGCACGGCGATACTGCTGGGTGAAGCGGCGGCCGCCGGCCGGCATATCGATCTTGCATCATCGAGCGAGCGTGGCCGTGACGGCATCACCGGTGCACGCAAGGAAGGTGCCATCGGCTTCGCCTCGCTGCGCGGTGGAACAGTCGCCGGCGACCATAGCGTTATCCTTGCCGGCAATGAAGAAAGCATCACCCTGTCGCACCGGGCCGAAAACCGGGCAATATTTGCGCGCGGCGCGATCAAGGCAGCGCTTTGGCTGCAAGGCCAGAAAGCGGGCCGTTATACCATGCCAGAGGTATTGGGGCTTTAACTTCCCCGTTTGACCAGTTGCACCGGCACGCGGCGCTGGGTGAGCGGTTCCCCCGCAATCCGGTTGAGCACATTCTGCACGAGCAAGTCGCCCGCCTGCTGGAAATCAGGCTCGATTGTTGTCAGCGGCGGCGAGGAATAGTTGCCAGCGCGGATACCGTCAAAACCGATCACCGACACACGCTCGGGCACTGAAATCCCGCTATCGGCAAGCGCCCCCAACACACCGAGCGCGGTCAGGTCGCATGCCGCAAAGATGGCATCAAAGGCTTGCCCCGATTGCAGCAGGCTACGCACGGCTTCAACGCCCTGTTCTTCGCGCGACAGCGTTTCATCCACCTCGATTGCCGTTGCGACGATTCCGGCTGAGCGCAGCTCTTCGGCAAAGCCTTCATAGCGTTCGCCGAATTGGCGTTGTTGAGAGGTGCGCGCGCCGATGAACACCGGCTGCTTGCGCCCGCAATCGAGCAAATAGCGCGCAGCAATGCGACCGCCACCTTCGTTTTCGCTGCGCACCCAGCGCAGGTCGTCATCGGGGGCACCCCAACACACCCATGCCTTGTCGGCATGATCGAGCCCCCGGAAATAGGCCCATGCTTCGGGATTTTGCGTGGTGCCGATCACAATCATGCCATCGGCCTGCCGGGCATCATCATATTGGCCGAAGAAGTTTTCCGGGCTGTCCTGAAAGGATACCAGCAGGTTATACCCCCGCGCTGTCGCTGCCGCTGCAACGCTGCCCAAAAGCGAGAAATAAAAGGGGTTGGTTTCGGTCGCGCTTTCGCCCGCACGGCCGATCAGCACCACCGCCAGTGTCATCGTTTCGCCGCGCCGCAAGCGGGTGGCGTTCTGGTTGATGACATAGCCCAGTTCCTGCGCCGCCTGCAGCACCTTGGCGCGGGTTTCATCGCTGACCTTGGGGCTGCCATTCAAGGCGCGCGACACCGTCGGCTGGGTCACGCCCGCGCGCTGCGCAACGTCGAATGCGGTGACCCGAAATGCCATCAAACTCTCCCTGATGCAGCCCCTTTACACGGGGAGCGGGGCTTACATCAACTGCTGCCTTTCAATCGCCTTGCCGCCAGCGGGCATGGTGAACAGCATGCCATCCTCACCCACCACAATCTCGCCCTTGAAACGATCAGGCGCACCGCCGAGGAATGCGGGATAAAAGAATGGCGTCGGGACGGGCGGCACGATGTGCGTCATCACCAATTGCCGCACGCCAGCCTTGGCAGCACTTTCCGCCGCCTCTTCGGGTGAGGCATGGTAATCGAGGATATCGCGGGTGATCTTGGCGGTATTCTTGATGCCCTTGCGCTCAAGACCATCGGTCATCTTGCCCACCAGTTTGGGCTGCAACGCTTCGTGCAGCAACAGGTCGGCACCCTTTGCGGCCCGTTCAAGCGATGCCGATTTTGCGGTATCGCCGCTGATCACCACCGAACGCCCTTTATAATCGAAACGATAGCCGACGGCTGGCGAGACCGGTTCATGATCGACGGTAAAGGCGGTAATCTTCAATCCGCCTTCATCGAGCACCACGACACTTTCGCCCGTCATGGCAAATGGAACTGCAACGGCACCGGCGCCGGATGGCGGCGCGATATCGGCACCATGGTGCGCCGTGCGATAGCCATTATCCTGCGCATAGGCTGTATTGAAGCCGGCGACGATTGCCTCCACCCCCGTCGGGCCATGAATGGGGAGCGGAGCGGTTGCCGCATTGCCTGTCCAGCGTAGCAACATCATCGGCCCCAGCCCGTCCATATGATCCGAATGGAAATGGGTCAGGAAAATTCCTTCGATCTTGCCATTGGGTATGCCCATCATCGAAATGTTGCGCGCCCCGCCTTCGCCTGCATCGACGACGAAAATGCGCTTGCCTGCGATCACCACGGTGCAGGCGCCTGCCCTATCGGCATTGGGCAAGGGCGAACCCGTTCCGCACAGTGCGACGTGCAATCCATCGGGCAAGGTCGCGGTCACATCGCGTCCCACCCGGCTATCGACCGCGCGCTGGAACATCGCCGTTCCGATTTCAGCCTGATATTGCCGCACGCCCAGCAACGCGACGCCTGCAACCGCAGCAATTCCGATTACCCATTTGACAGATTTTTTCATCGATACCCCCTCGTACGGCCATTTCTTTACGCCAAGGAGGTGGTCGCAATCAACTTGTTACAAATTGTGGCAATATTGCCGCGCTAATCAAAAGATTTACCTTGATACATCTAACCAATTGCGGCTTTCAAACAGTCCGGTTACACCCGCTAACAGTGCATAAGCACCAATAAAGAATAACATAAGGATGGTTCACCATCCCCACTCCCAAGGAAGTTGCCCATCCCGGGCGCTATTGTGACGATCATGTGGAGAGTATAAAATGAAGTTTGCACAAACTGCAGTGCGCTGTGCACTGCTGTCTTCGATAAGTATTGCCTCAATCAGCCTCGCTTCGGCGGCTCAGGCACAAGACGCTGGCACTGAAACCAGCGAAACCGCGACTGCAGAAGAAGAAGTCGCTTTTGACGAAATCATCGTAACCGCAACCCGCCGTGACCAGGCCGCGCAGGATATTCCGCTCGCCGTCAGCGTTGTTGCCGGTGAACAGCTTGCCAATGCTGGCGTCGTCGACATTCGCGGCATCCAGCAGCTCGCTCCCTCGCTCAAGACCACCACGGGCCAATCGGCCGCAACCGGCGCCGTCCTCACCATCCGCGGCATCGATACTGCTGGCGACAACCCGGGCTTTGAACCGGCAGTTGGCGTGTTCATCGACGGCGTGTTCCGTGCACGCGCTGGCGTTGCCCTTGCAGAGCTTCCGCCGATCGACCGCGTCGAAGTATTGCGTGGCCCGCAGGGCACCCTTTTCGGCCGCAACACTTCAGCCGGTGCGCTCAACATCACCACGACCAAGCCCAAGTTCGAACTCGGCGGCTATGCCGAACTCAGCTATGGCAATTATGACGAGATCGAAGCCAAGGCTGGCGTGACCGGCCCGGTTTCTGAGCAGCTCGCTCTGCGGCTCGACGGCGGCTATCACAAGCGCGATGGCTATATCAAACTCGCCAACGAAGATGGCAGCGT
>JALREL010000094.1 GCA_023262005.1 Sphingorhabdus sp.
GTCGGCAAACGCGACCGAAAAGCTGAGCAGGTATAGCCCGAGCGGGATCACCCAGATCAACGGCATCGCCATCAGGTCGGTGGTGAGATGCGAGGTGGTCGACAGCATCAGCCCCGAAGGCACCGCCGACAGTGCGATCCAGTAAAGCCGCTGCCGCCAGGTGATCGGGGCTGCGCTTTCGGCTGCTGCATTCGCAGATGCTTCTGCATTTCGGCCCGCCCAGATCGCGCGTGCGCAAACCAGCACGAGCAGGAAGAGCGCGGCGTAAAGCCCGCTCCACATCCAGGTCTGCGCGGTGGTCGGCAGGTTGGGCTCAACGAGCAGCGGATAGGCGATCAGCCCGCCAAAGCTGCCCAGGTTGGAGGCGGCGTAGAGCGCATAAGGCTCCCCCGCATTGCCTGCGAGGCCGAACCAGCGCTGCATCAACGGTGCCTGCGCCGCGACCGCGAAGAAGAGCGGGCCTATCGACGCAAGAAGCAGCCATGGCACCCAGAATATCGGCGAACCGTCAGACGGTATCGCGAAACTCGCGAGCCCGATGGGCAGCCACAGCGCGGCAATCAGCAGCAGTACCAGATGCACCGCCGCCTGCCGCTTGGGTGCCTCTCGCGAGAGCCGGTGCGCATAAGCATAGCCCGCGAGCAGCAGCGCCTGGTAGACGAGCATCGCGCTGTTCCACACCGCCGGTGCGCCGCCCAGCTTGGGCAAAGCCATGCGCGCGACCATCGGCTGGACAAGGAAGAGCAGGAAGCTGCCGGTGAAAATGGTGAGGACGAACAGGCCCCGCCCGCGCAATATGCCGCCGCCTGTTGTGTCGCTCATCCGCTCGCCCGATTCCTCACCCATATGTCTCGACCAATGCGATAGGTGACGTGCCTTAGCAAGGGGCTGTCGGCGGGAACCTGCGGATGATCGAAATCGAGTGCGGGATTATAGACCATGCCGATCCGCTCCATCACCGCACGGCTGCGGTGGTTATCGGTGTTGGTAATCGCCCAGACGGCATCGTCGGGCAAATTGTCGAATGCCCATTGCACCGATGCAATCGCCGCTTCGGTGACATAGCCCTTGCCCCAGGCCGAAGGCGTCATCCGCCAACCCGCCTCGGGCTTGTCCTCGATCGAGGTGCCCGGTCGCCCGCGAATGATCCCGCACCAGCCGATAAGCTGCGCATCCTCCTTGCGCTCCATCGCCCAGAAGCAATAGCCTTCTTCCTCCTGCATCCGGTACATCCGCGCCACCAGCGCCGCGACTTCATCGCGGCTCATCAACGGCCCGAGTGTTTCCATGACGACGGGGTCGGAACAGATGCCATGGAACGGATCAATATCCTCCTCGCGCCATTGGCGCAGGATTAGGCGCGGGGTTTCGATGCGGAATTCGGACATGGCGTGCTTTCCTGAATTTGGGGCGGCTATCTCGCTATTGATGCGCGTTCATCAGTCCAAGGGCTAGAGATTGTACCGCATCACCAAAAGCGTCGATAATGTTAGGATCATTATCGCGACCAATGGAACCCCGGTCCGGATATAGTCTCTGAATTGGTACTCACCCTCGGACATGATCATCATGTTGGTCTGATAGGCGATTGGCGTGGCATAACACAAATTGCAGCCGAACAGGACTGCGAGCACCAGTGGTTCCGCAGGCAACCCCAATTTGCTGGCGAGACTGAAGGCGATTGGTGTGCCGACCGCTGCGGCAGTCGCGTTTGACGCAAAGTTGGTCAAAACCGTAACGAACAGCATGATTGCAGCAAGGACGCCAGCTGCCGGCAGGGACTGCATGGCTGACGCCAGCAAGCTGCCAATCCATTCTGCCGCCCCGCTAACAAGCACGAGCTTTCCAAGCGCAATCGAAGCCGCCACCAGCACGATCACCTGGGCTGAAAGCGCCCGGCCCACGCGATCGAATTTGACACAGCCGGTCACGAACATGAGCACCGCTCCGCCCAGTGCCGAAATCGCAATCGGCATCAGTCCGGAACTGGCAAGCCCGATCGCGCCAACCATGATGGCAATAGCCAGCACAGCCTTGTTCGACCGCGGCATTTCCCTGCCACCTTCTAGAATGAGCAGGCCATCGCGCCGGGCAAAATCCTGTGCATTTTCGACCGTAGATTGCACAAGCAGCACATCACCCTCGCGCAAGGGTGCCTCTGCACTGCTTTCCCGCGTGTCGTGTACAAGCCCCCTGGCCTGGTGCACGCCAAGAACGGCAATCCCCTCCAGTCCGGCGGTCTGCAAGGTGAGGCCGATCAATCGGGAATCGGGCGCAACCGTCATCTCGATCTGGGCAAGGTCTTGGCTGGATTGCGCGGCTTCACGGCTGAGGCGGGTGATCAGCCACTGCGGTGCAAGAGTTGCGGAAAGCGTCCGTGCGGCCGCCTCAAGCGAGTCAATCGTCCCGGAAAGATTGAGCCGTGCTCCTATTTGCATCCTGCCTTGCACGGGCGTGTCGATTTTGACGTCTGCTGGCAGCATCGCTGCAAGCTGGGCGTGATCCATTCCCAATGCGGGGCCAGCTTCGTCCAAACGCAATGTCGAGCAATAGCGGCGTTGTTCCTGTGCAACGGCCCGCGAGTTATCGGGCAGCAGCCGCGGCATCACCAGCCAGATATAAGGCAGCGCGATCAGCGCCGCGATCAGCACAATTTCGGTATAATAAAATACCCCGATCGGCTCCATACCAAGGTCGGTAGCAATGGAGACAACCAACAGGTTGGTCGAAGTACCAATCGTCGTTGCCATCCCGCCGATAAGGATTGCCGAATTGACCGGGATCAGCGTTTTGGAGGCCGGCATGCCGCCGCTCCGCGCCAGTTGCACGAGGATGGGCAGCAGCAGAACCAGAACCGGCGTGTCGTTGATGATCATGCTGGTCAATGCCGCAATCATCAAAGTCACGAGCAGCCCAAGCTGACTGTTGAACTGCCAAACCAGATTCAATGCCCGCGCTGCGGGATCAAGGGCACCGGTCACCACCAATCCGCGCCCAAGGACCATCAATGCACAGATTGTTATTAGGGCAGGGTGCCCAAAGCCGCCAAATGCCAGCCTCAATCCGTCGGCCGGTGCCGTTCCAGCGAGCGGGAAGAAGTAAAGGCCCAGCGCAATTGCACCGATGGTCAGCAGCGAGATGATCTCTACCCTGGCCTTGTCGCTCGCGAACCCTACGAACATTGCGATGGCGAGCAAGATGGACGCCCCAGCGTGCAAGGAGGGTAAACTTCCCATCGCAATGGGTTAGGTCATTTGGCCAGCTTTTGCCACCTCTCGCGCGCCAACTGTAAAATAATCATCGGATTATCATCAGGCGCATATACTGGATCGATAAACTCCATCGCCCGCATCCACTCCAACCTGTCTTTAACTTCGCACGACGCTTTACGGGGTCGCAGGCTGAACGGGGAACGAGTTTAGCGTTCGGCAAACCGTGCCGGTATCTCCGGAGTGCTCGTATCGAGCAACGGTATCGCGCCTTCGGGAAGCGCGGCATAGGCATTGGCCCATTTGGCGACCCAATCGGGATCGCGCACCTTGGCCGGGTGGTAATAGGGCAGCAACGAGCGCAGCATCGCGGGGGAGGTGTGGATCAGGAATCGGGCGACCATCGCATATAGCCGCAACCGGCTCGACAGTTTGGTCCAACTGCCATCGCGCATGAGCATCCGCTTATAGGCCTTCCGGCTTGCCCAGGCGACATGCGCGGTGGCGAAGATCACGCCCCACACCCGCGGGCAGAAATCGCCATAGCGATCCTGGTACAGATCAAAGGCGACATTCTTGTGCTCGGTCTCCTCGACCATATGCCACAGGACCAGCGAGGTAACCGAAGGGTCGGCGCCGGTGAAAAGCACACCGCGCGCGGCAATCAACCATTCGGTGATGCCCATTGTCATTGTTTCAAAGCCCGCCGTATAGGCCAGCCGCCAACGAAGGCTTTTCGTCTGGAAACGCTTGTAATCCGAATTCAGCTCTTCCTCGACCTCGGCCAGATCGGGATAATCGCGTTTCAGCAATTCGTTGTAGCGCCGGTGGTTCTGGAAATGCTGACCTTCCTGCCCGACAAAGGCATGAACGTCTGCCTTCAGCCGCGCATCTTCGATCTTGGGCAGCGCCTCCATCACCGTCTTGATCAGGAACGGCTCCAGATAGGGCATGGCGAGCGATGCACCATTGACCATATGGCTCCATTCGGGGCGCGCCGGATTCCAGATCGGCGCAATCGGCTCTGAAAAGGCAAAGGGCATCCGCCGGACGATGATCTCGCTGTTCACGCGCCGTCCTCCAGATGCCGGTAATGCTGCCACATCCCCCAGAAAAGTAGGCCGAAACTGATATGGACTCCGATGACTGCGGGCCAGCCGGAGAGGAAAATCAGGTTGTTGATCAACACGTCGCCGGGGAAGGGGCCGCCGCCAAATTCGAGCCCGCGCGTGCCGAAAATCGCATTGGCAATCGCGGGCAGGGTGAAGAACCAGCCAAAGGCAAGGGTGGACCAGAACAGCCAGCTTTGTCCGCGCGCGCCCAGCCGGACAAAGCGCGTGGCGAAGGCTATCGCGATGAACAGCGTGCCGTTGGTGATGCCTTCGAGATGCGCCATATTCCATGCGCGTCGATCGCCGGGTATCGATACCGGGACATCGGTCACGATGGGCCAAAGATCGATTGCACCAAGCAGGAAAAAGAAATAGATCCAGCCAGAGGCGACCGCCGAGAACAGCAGGCCCACCCCGTTCAATGCCAGCAACGTTCTGCGCTTTTCACTCAACATCCAAATCTCCCCCATTTGGCGTTGTCGGTGGCGCAGCCTAATCTTCTGATTTCAATAGAACAAGGTTATTCGCGGGCGCGCCAATCGTCGCGCTTCAACCGATAGATGATCGTCGGATTTTCCTCGGGCGGATATTCGGGGTCGACATAATCCAGCTTACGCATCCGCTCCATGCCGAGCTTTTCCATCATCCGCCACGATGCCTCATTGGCGTCGCTGGTCTGGGCATAGAGAAGGTCTAGGCCGTGGCGGTTGAAGGCGAGGTCGATCACCGCGCGCGCCGCCTCCATCGCATAGCCTTTGCGCCAATGGCTCTCGGCGATGCTCCAGCCGATTTGCAGCCCGGCATTCAGCACCGGTCCGGCTGCCTCAACCTCGATAGGGGCGAGTCCGCAATGGCCGATCAGCAGGCCGTCATCCTTGGTTTGCAGGTGCCAAAAGCCATAGCCATCCTTGGCAATGGCCGCCGCCTTGCGCGCAAATCCCGCTTCTACCTCATGCCTTTCCTGCACCCCGCCCAGATGCTTGCGCACGGCAGGCGTGTTCATCACCTCCATCCAGCGATCCAGATCGCCGGGGGCTTCGGTTCGGATAATCAGGCGGGCGGTTTCGGCAGCTATTTCAGGCATGTTTTTCTTTGTTTCGCGCGAAGTTCGCGAAGGAGCGAAGAACGCGAAGATTTAGCGGTTGACGGAAAGGCGGGAGTTTGAAGTTTCCCGATGATTGTTGACTAGCCGTCGCAGGCCTTCAGTGAATTTCACGGACGAGAAATTCATTAGAAGTCCGACCGGCAAGTTCATGAACTTCAGATAAGTCATAACTTGGCGTGCATGGACTGGCGAAAGCCGTTCCACGGCTTTCAACTCAATGAGAAGTTTGTTCTCAATCACGATGTCAGCTCTGAACCCTTGATCGATAATCAATCCGTCATATGCGATGGGAACGGCCTTTTGTCGTTCAACATTTAGTCCTCGCTTCGCCAGAAGGTGAGCAAGAACTGTTTCATAGGCCGATTCGAGCATTCCCGGCCCCAAATCTCGATGCACTTGAAGTCCGCAGTCTACGGCGATGGCTGACAGCTCCTCAACGTCCATCACTAACTCCCTTCGCGTTCTTCGCTCCTTCGCGCTCTTCGCGCGAAACGAATATCAATTCACCCGTTCAGCAACCGTGCCGCATGCGCCGCGTGGTAGGTGAGGACGCCGGAGCAGCCGGCGCGTTTGAAGGCGGTGAGGGTTTCGAGGACAAGGGCGTCGCGGTCTCCGGCGCCCGCCGCTGCGGCAGCTTCGATCATCGCATATTCGCCGGATACCTGGTAGGCAAAGACCGGAACGTCGAAGCCATCCTTCACCCGGCGGATGATGTCGAGATAGGGTAGGCCCGGCTTTACCATCACGCTGTCCGCACCTTCGGCGATGTCCATCGCGACTTCGCGCAAGGCCTCATCGCTGTTGGCCGGGTCCATCTGGTAACTTTTCTTGTCACCTTTCAGCAGCCCGCGCGAGCCGACCGCGTCGCGGAACGGGCCGTAAAAGGCGCTCGCATATTTGGCGGCATAGCTCATGATCTGGACGTTGACATGCCCGTCCATTTCGAGTGCGCGGCGGATCGCGCCGATGCGGCCGTCCATCATGTCGCTGGGCGCGATGATGTCCGCTCCGGCTCGCGCCTGGTTGACTGCCTGGTCGACAAGCACGCCGACGGTTTCGTCGTTGAGGACATAGCCATTATCGTCAATCAGCCCATCCTGCCCGTGGCTGGTATAGGGATCGAGCGCGACATCGGTGAGGATGCCGATTGCATCGCCATGCGCGGCCTTGATCGCGCGGATGGCGCGGCACATCAGATTGTCGGGGTTGAGCGCCTCTGCGCCATCATCGCTGCGCCGGTCGGGCTGGGTATTGGGGAACAAAGCGATGCACGGAATGCCAAGCTCGATCGCTTCCTTCGCGCGCACGACGATCTGGTCGACCGACCAGCGCGAAACGCCGGGCAGCGAAGCAATCGGTTCCTCAACGGCCTCACCCTCGGTGATGAACAATGGCCAAATCAGGTCGGCGGGGGTCAGCACCGTCTCGCGCACCATCGCGCGGCTCCATGGCGTGGCGCGGCTGCGGCGCAGGCGGGTGTTGGGATAGCTTGGGTTCGTCATGCAGGGTGCTTAGACGACGAAGCCGTTTCGCTCAACGGCTTAACCGGCGGGCTTGCTTGACCCGATTTTCACCGCCGAGATCCGGTCAATCTCGCGCTGGGGTTCTTCGTTGCGACGGGCCGACGCGGGCAAGGGCGCAAGGGCGGCGCCCGGTTTCACGGCTTTCAACCGCGCCAATTCGCCCTTGAAGCGCGAAAGATCACCGCCCGAAAGTTGGGCGCGCTGGGTAAAGGTGATCGACAGCGGGTTGATCGGGCGACCGTCGCGATAGAGCTCATAATGGAGGTGCGGGCCGGTCGACAGGCCGGTCGAGCCGACATAGCCGATGATCTGCCCCTGCCGCACGCGCTGGCCCGGCGATGCCGCTATGCGGCTCATATGCGCATAGCCTGTGGCGATACCGCCGCCATGGTTGATCTGCACGAAATTGCCATAGCCGCCCTTGCGACCGGCATAGGCGACCACGCCGTTGGTCGCGGCAAAGATCGGCGCGCCATAGCCCGCCTTGAAATCGAGGCCGGCGTGCATGCGCTTATAGCCAAGGATCGGGTGGCGGCGCATGCCAAAGCCCGAACTGATAGAGCCATTGACCGGTCGGCTCAATTGCCCGCGCGATTCCCCGACGCCCGATGCTTCGAACCACTGGCTGCTATCGCCGCTGTTCCATTTCAGCATCTGGATGCGGGGCTTTCCGCCGCGATCAATGCCGGCAAACATCAGGTCGCCGACCAAAACCTCGCCGGTTGCGGCGCGCTTGTAATCGACAATCAGGTCAAATTCGTCGGTCGCGGCAAGACTGCTGAGCGAGGTGCGGCTGGCGATGACCTTGAGGAAATTCTGCACCGCTTCGGCCGGGGCACCGGCGGCGCGTGCCGAGCGGTAGAGGCTTTGGCCGACAACGCCGCGGATGCGCAGCGGGGTGGTATCGACCATGATTTGCTGCCGGTCGAGCGAGAGTGCGCCGCTTTCGGTGCGGTTGACGGCGAGGCGCAGGTCAAAGCGCGCGCGGAAATCGAGGCTTTCGAGCGGGCGGGCGGCATTTTTGGAAGTGCGGCGGCCGAGCACGATTTCGAGTGTGGTGCCGGGTTCGATATCGGTCAGGCGGGTCGCGCCGCTGACAAGGCCGAGAACGCGGTCAACATCGCCGCTGCCGACGCCGGCGCGTTGCAGCACGCGGGCAAAGCTATCCCCCCGGCCGAGCGTGGCGGTAAGTTCGATGCGCGGGCGTTCGGGGCTGGCGGCGAGCGCGCGGACGCTGTCATTCGCGGCCATGCGACGGCCGGTATCGCTGCCATAGGCGATCGGCATGATCATCTGCGCGCGCACTTCTTCCAATTGCGTGCCCGCGGGCATCGGGGATTGCGCACCATAGACGGGGGCGAAATCGGGGAGCAGCGAGAGCGCGCCGACGGTCAACAGCGTCAGCGTGGCCAGCCCGCGGAACCAGCGTGGAGAGCCGATATCCTCGCCCAGATCGGGCACCCAGTCGATTTCGGAAAGTTTCTGCCGCCAATCGGGCAGCGGGGCGCTGCGCAAGGGCTGCACCATCGCGTCGGCAATCACCACTTCACCGCTGCTGCCGGCAACGGCAAAACCAGATTCCTTCATGCCGAACACTAAGACCCCTGTTCCCCCGCGTGTAAGTTGGTCAGGCCAAGATGCCGAACGGTTAGTAACGGGACAGGGTTAAAGTCAAATTAAGACGATAGGCAAGCGCGTTTACCTGCGGTGAGGAGTGTAAAATGCGCGCCGGAGGCTGGGTAGCGCCCGGAAGAAAAGCTGCCACACAAAGAAAGAGCCCGGTGTGCTGGCACCGGGCTCATCTTTTTCCTTGGGGAGAGGAAAGGAGCTTTTGCGTCATTCCTTACAGTGCCCCGACCAGCCCGGCTTGCCCGGATATGGTCGTGAGCGCGAAGAGGAAGGTCGAAGCCGTCGCAAAAACGGCGGCAACGGCGGAACGCAGGCGGTAGTCATAAGTCATTGTCTTTTCCTTTTATGCTCTTGTTCTTCAGGAAATCGGGGGGAGAGGGTGTTTCCTGATAGCCACTAGATAGGCCTTTGCTTCGCGGGGTGTGAGCATTTCTTTCGGCGAACGGTTATTCAAAAATGAATAGCCCGATGCTATATGGACAGCATGTTCGATTGGAACGACCTGCGTTTCTTCCTTGCTGTTGCGCGCACGGGCAGCACGCTCGCCGCGGGGCGCAGCCTGAAGGTCGCGCAGGCCACCGTCTCGCGCCGCATCACCATGCTCGAGGAAGCGCTTGGCACCCCGCTCTTTGTGCGCAGCCCCAGCGGCTATACGCTTTCGGTGCGGGGGCAGGCGATGCTGCCGCATGCGGAACGCGTCGAGCGTGAGGTGGAGGCGCTGCAGAACAGCGTCGCTGCCGAAGGGCGCCGCCTGAGTGGCACCGTGCGCCTCACCACCGTCGAGAGCGCCGCCAATGTCTGGCTGATGCCCGCGATCGCCGCCTTTCGTGCGAAACATCCCGCGGTGGTGGCGGAGATCATTGTGGACGACCGCACCCTCGATATTGCGCGGGGGGAGGCGGATATCGCGATCCGTTTCGGCAACCCGCCGCAAGACGAAAGCCTCGTCATCCGCCGCATCGTCGAACTGCACGAGAGCGTCTATGTTCGCCGTGACCTGGCGGACGAGCTTGGCATGCCCAACAGCTATGACGGGCTCACCCGCTTCCCCTTCATCAGCTTTGCTGGCCCCGGCGTCGGGCAGATCGACCGCTGGATCGATAGCCTTGGCCCCGATATGCAGATCGTCCACCGCGCCAACACGCTCTCCGCCGTGATCTCCGCCGCCAGGGCAGGGATGGGCGCGGCGGTGATGCCCTGCCTGATCGGCGATACGCACGGCAACCTTGTGCGCCTTTTCCCGCCAATCCCCGAACTCACCACCCCCGGCTGGCTGGTGACGAGCGCCGCCGCGCGCCAGCAACCGCATGTCCGCGCGCTGCTTGACCATATTGGCGAATTCATCCGCGAATCCGTCGCCGAAACCGAAGCCCGCTACCGCATCGCCGACGCGGCCTAATCCCAAAAAACCGCTGTCCTACACGCCCCCGCATGCGATAACTGCGCTGCCTTTTCACGAAGCAAGGAAAAGGCCCGTATGACCAACAAGCGCCGCAAGGAGCCGAAGGCGAACGAAGTTCAAATACTTCCCCCCGAACCCGAACCCAACCCGTTCGAAATCGATCCCGAAGACCTGCCCCCCGCGCTGCAATTCACCCCCGTGCCGCGCAAGAAATTGCGCTCCAACGGGCTTAACCCCATGCGGCAACGCGCCTTCATCGCCTATCTGTCGGTCAATGGCAGTGTGGAGATGTCCGCCACCGCCGTGGGCGCGAGTGCCAACAGTTTCTACAACCTCAAACGGTCGGAAGGCGCGGAAAGCTTTGCCGCCGTGTGGGACACCGCGATCGAAATGGGCGCGCGCCGCGTGCTCGATACGCTGATGGATCATGCCATCCACGGCACGCCCGAAAAGCTGCTGAAGGATGGCGAGGTCATCCTCGAACGGCGCAAATATAATACCCGCGCGATGATGTGGATCGTGCAGCAACGCTTTCCAGAGCTGTATGGCGGCAACCTCAACCTTTCCGGCCGCCCGGCGAGCAGCCTGCCGCACGGCATCCAGAAACTGAAAGAGGAATGGCGAAAGGAGTGGGAGGAGGAAGCGGCGCAAAAGGCCGAGGCCGCGCGGGCAGAGGCACAGGCCGCCCGCACCGACCCGGCGGCGACGATCGCGCGCCTGTTGCAGCAATATCAGGCCAAGGTGCGAGAGGAATATTTCCACCGCAGCGAAGGCAATATCCTCGCCGCCGATTTCGCGCTGCGCCAATTGGCGATGATAGAGGTCGTCCTTGATGTCGGCGGCGCCAGCTATGACATGATCAAGGCGCATTTCCACAATGCGCCCCATGGTGGCCCGTGGAGCACCCCGATCAGCCGCGCGCTGGAGGATGCCCGGCATGAAGCATGGGAAAAGGCAAGCGCAGAGGCGATGCGCCAGCGCGCAAGGGATGAGGCGGAGGCCGCCATAGGGCAGGGCCCAGTGCAGGGCATCACCGACCCCGCGCGCCCCGCGATAGAGCCCTACACCCGCCCGCGCCGGCCCTTTTACCTGAATAAAGCGGATATGGAGAAGGATGAGGCCGCGCGTGCGCGGATCATCTGGTCACCGGGCAATCACCACGAGCGCGCCGGGTGGTCTTCTGGCGTATTGAGCGCGGTGAAGTTGAACCAGTCGGTTTCAATTTCTGGCCCTTCGGCGACATCAAAACCCATCGATCCAAAGATGCCCTCGATGCGCTCCAGCGTGAGGCTGACCGGGTGCAAGCCACCGCCCGCATGGGTGCGCCCCGGCAACGACACATCCAGGGCCTCTGCTTTCAGCTGCGCCTCGAGTTCGGCATCGGCCAAGGCTTGACGGCGCGCATTCAGAGCGCTCTCAATGGCTTGCTTGGCCAAGTTGATGGCAGCGCCACGGGACTTCTTTTCGTCCACGCTCAG
>JALREL010000064.1 GCA_023262005.1 Sphingorhabdus sp.
CGTGGTGTTCGTGATCGCGATGGTGCTGGGCATGCTGGCCTTTGAGTGGCTGGAGCGCCGCAAGCCCTCACCCCAAGCGCCGGCTTGAGATCGGGCTGGCCCACACCGCCGATCGCCATGCACTGGAAACCCGCCTGGCCGAGACTGCCCGTTCTGCATTGGCGGCATGAACTCGACCGCCACACCCGCCTTACCGACATCTCCAACAACGCGCGGGTGGTCCGAGTCATAGCCGCGGTGGGTGGCAAGGTCGAAAGCCACAGACAGGCCCTTTTGCCCGGCAGCAAGGTTGCGACGGTAAAAGGCGTTCGATTCCTCAGCGGTGGAGAAGCCTGCATATTGGCGAATTGTCCAAGGCCGACCTGCATACATCGACGCACGCACGCCGCGGGTGAATGGAGCAAAACCGGGCAGACCCGGATCGGCCGACACATCCTCCGCCGTATAAAGCGGCTTCACGGCAATCCCTTCGGGCGTGTGCCAGGTCAGGTCTTTGCCTTTGACCTCTTTTGCGGCGGCGGTCTGCCAATCGGACAGGCTGTTCTTACTCATCATTGCACCATTCAAGCTGCGGCACTGGGCCGGGCGGAGACGCGCGCATACCAAGCACGCAAGGAAGTGAGATCATCCGACATTGCGATGCCTATGAACCCGGCAAAATCGACCGTGGTCAGAAGCAATATGTCGGCAATTGTATATTCATCGGTGGCGATAAATTCGCGACCCTGCAAAGCCGTATCGAAAAAACGCATCGCTTCATCCGCGCGTGGACGGTTGGCTTCGCCCCATTCGGCATTACGGCCTGGCAAGCGGGCGGTGAACGGATGGGTATGCACCCAGACCGCGCCCACCGGTGGCATCAGGATCATTTCCACACGGCGGCTCCACATCTCGACCAAGGCCTGCTCGCGCGGATCGCGACCGAACAAAGGCGGTTCGGGGTGCATGCCTTCGAGATAGCGGCAAATGGCAACGCTTTCCGCAATCACCGTCCCGTCATCAAGTTGCAATGCGGGGGTCTGGCCGCGGGGATTCAATGCAAGAAATTCATCGGACTTATGCTCGCGAGCAGGGATGGAGAGGTCGCGCGTGGGAAGCGCGATCCCCTTCTCCGCCGCAAAAATGCGGACCCGGCGCGGGTTAGGCGCCGGATTCGGGCTGTTATAGAACAGCATCAACGTCCCTTGAATTCAGCCTTGCGCTTTTGCAGGAAAGCAAGGCCGCCTTCGCGGGCATCTTCGCTTGCTCCTGCAACGCGCTGGCCTTCAGCTTCGGCGAGCAGCACTTGCGACAGATTGCCGTCGAGCGCCGTCTGGATGTTTGCCTTCATCGTCGAATAGGAAACGGTCGGCCCTTCAGACAGCTTGGTGGCCAGCGCCATGGCTTCATCCATCAGGGCTGCATCGTCGACCGCCTTGTAGATCAGGCCCCAATCTTCTGCCTGCTCCGCGCCGATTTTTTCACCAAGCATCATCATGCGGGTAGCGCGAGCACGACCAATAGCGCGGGCGAGAAGCCAGGTCGAACCGCCATCGGGCACAAGACCAATATTGACGAAGGCCTGCAGGAAATAGGCGCTCTTTGCCGCCAGCACGAAATCGCCTGCAAGAGCGATCGAGCAGCCAACACCCGCAGCAGCACCATTGACCGCTGTGATGACTGGCACCGGGCAGCGCAGGATCTGCGTGATCAAGGGGTTATAGTAATTTTGCAGCGCACGGTGGCTGCCACCTTTTTGTTGGATCGGGCTGACTTCGCCGCGTGCCGCAAGGTCCGCGCCCGAGCAGAAACCCTTGCCTGCACCGGTAATCAGCACCGCACGCGCACCGTCGAGGTCGTAAAAGGCAGCGCCCAGTTCTTCGGCCAGCGGGATCGATGCCGCATTCAAACGGTCGGGGCGGTTCAGCGTGATTACCAGAACGTCGCCTTTGCGTTCGGTCAGGATGGTTTCGTAAGTCATTGTCTCTCCATTTCCTCTCTCAAAACTCAATGCGCCTCTTTTGGCGTCTCCATGATTTCGGTCAGCACCCCGCCCATATCCTTGGGATGCACAAAGAAGATCAGCGTGCCATGCGCGCCGATGCGCGGTTCGCCCAGCACACGCTTGCCCATCGCCTCGAACTCGGCCTTGGCGACTTGGATATCAGGCACTTCGTAACAGACATGGTGCTGCCCGCCCTGCGGGTTCTTCTCAAGGAAGCCCGCAATGCTGGTGTTACCCGGCAGCGGCTCGACCAGCTCGATCTGCGTGCCATTCAACGCCCCGTCCGCACCCGGCGTATCAACAAAGCACACCTTCACGCCCTGTTCCGGCAGGTCGAACGGATCATGGATTTTGGTCGCACCCATCACATCGCGGTAAAAGACGATGCTGTCGGCAATGGAGGGCGTTGCGACGCCGATATGGTTGAGACGGCCTAGTTTCATTCAAATATCTCCCACCACGGCTAATACTCCAATCAAAATTCCACCGACGATTAGTCCCCCAAAAACCGCAGCCACTAACCAATTCATAAACCAAGCTACGCGAAACCAACCGTTGCTCTCCTTTCGCTCATATTTCATACCGCGAATAAAGATGATCCCAGTCTCTCGTCCGGAACGAAAATTTTCGGCAACAAAGTATAAGCCGATAGCTCCAATCAAAATTGCAAACAAACACGAGAGAAGAACCATAATCACAACGGAATGTTATCGTGCTTCTTCCAGGGGTTCTCCAACTGCTTGTTGCGCAGTTTGCGAAGCCCCAGTGCGATCCGGCGCCGCGTTGAATGCGGGTGGATCACCTCGTCGATGAATCCCTTGCTCGCCGCGACGAAGGGGTTCGCGAAGCGGTCTTCATATTCCTTGGTGCGCTCGGCGATTTTTTCTGGGTCGCCAATGTCGCTGCGGAAGATGATTTCCACCGCGCCCTTCGCGCCCATCACCGCGATTTCGGCGGTGGGCCAGGCATAGTTCAAATCGCCGCGCAAATGCTTTGACGCCATCACGTCATAAGCGCCGCCATAGGCTTTGCGGGTGATGATGGTGATTTTGGGCACGGTCGCCTCGGCATA
>JALREL010000141.1 GCA_023262005.1 Sphingorhabdus sp.
ATCAGCATGGCGAAGTCTATGTGACCGATGATGGCGCAGAGACCGACCTTGATCTCGGCCATTATGAGCGCTTCACGGGGGTGTCGGCCCGGCAATCGGATAACGTCACCTCAGGTCGTATCTATCGTGACATCATAACGAAAGAACGACGCGGCGATTATCTGGGCGCAACGGTGCAGGTGATCCCGCACGTCACCAACGAGATCAAGGAATTCGCAAAGGCCGACACCGAAGGCCTCGATTTCGTACTGTGCGAAATCGGCGGGACCGTCGGCGATATCGAGTCGCTGCCGTTCATCGAAGCCATCCGCCAAATGCGCAACGAACTGGGGCGTGAGCAGACTGTTTTCGTCCACGTCACGCTTGTGCCCTACATAGCCGCAGCGGGCGAGCTTAAGACCAAGCCGACACAGCATAGCGTCAAGGAATTGACTGCACTGGGTGTGCAGCCCGATATCCTGCTGTGCCGCTGTGAACATCCGTTGCCCGAAGGCGAGCGCGCGAAAATTGCGGCTTTCTGTAACGTGCGCAAAGAAGCTGTCATTCCGGCGCTCGATGCGAAATCAATCTATGCTGTGCCACTGCAATATCATGCAGAGGGCCTCGATTATGAGGTGTTGCGTGCATTTGGCATCACTCCTGGCGTAGCTCCGGATCTGCGCCGGTGGGAGGATATCCTCGATCGACAGCAGAATCCCGAAGGGGAAGTCACCATTGGCGTGGTCGGCAAATATGTCGGTCTGGCAGATGCCTATAAGTCGCTAAACGAAGCGCTCGCCCATGGCGGTTTTGCCAACCGGGTGAAGGTCAACATCAACTGGATCGATGCAGAATTGTTCGAAAAAGACGACAGCGATATCGCTGCGGCGCTTGAACCGATGCACGCGATCCTTGTTCCCGGCGGATTCGGCGAGCGCGGTTCCGAAGGCAAGATTGCCGCTGTGCGCTTTGCCCGCGAACGCAAGGTACCGTTTTTCGGTATATGCCTCGGCATGCAGATGGCCTGCATCGAAGGTGCCCGGAATACGGCGGGGATCGAAAAGGCATCGAGCACCGAATTCGGCCCGACTGATGAACCGGTTGTCGGCATCATCACCGAATGGATGACCGAAGAAGGCTTGCAAACGCGCGAAGCGGGCGGCGACCTTGGTGGTACGATGCGTCTTGGTGCCTATGAAGCCAAGCTGGCGGGTAACAGCCATGTTTCGGGGATTTACGGCGCAACCACCATATCGGAACGCCATCGGCACCGTTATGAGGTCAATGGTGCCTATAAGGAGTCACTCGAAAAGGGCGGCCTGATATTCTCCGGCATGTCACCCGATGGCTTGCTGCCTGAAATCGTCGAAAGGCCTGATCACCCCTGGTTCATCGGGGTTCAGTTCCACCCCGAACTCAAATCCAAGCCATTTGATCCGCATCCATTGTTCGCCAGCTTCATAGAAGCAGCGGTGGAACAGAGCCGGTTGGTTTAATAGAAGTCCCCTCCCGCAAGCGGGAGGGGCTTTTTCATTCAGGCAGCCTTGCCGCCCTTTTTCTTTGCATCGTCATGTTCGATCACGGTCGGGGTTGAACCACCGATCAGGATCTTGCGCGGTTTCAGCTCTTCAGGAACCTGACGCTCCAGCTGGACGGTCAGAAGACCATCGGCGAGGTCAGCTCCGCGCACGAACACATGGTCCGCAAGCTGGAAGCGGCGTTCGAAATTCCGGTTGGCAATACCGAGGTGCAGGAAATCGCGATTGTCGTTGCTGTCGACCTTCTTCTGGCCGGAAACAACCAGCAGGTTCTGCTGAGCAGTGATGTCGATTTCATCGGGCTTGAAACCGGCGACTGCAATCGTCACCAGATATTCGGTTTCCGAGGTGCGTTCAATGTTGAAAGGCGGATAGTTATCGCCATGAGTTACGCCTCGGGCATTTTCCAGCATGTCGAACAAGCGGTCAAAACCGACGGTGCTACGGCGATAGGGGGTGAAATCAAAACGGTTCATGTCAAATTCTCCTGTTTGAGCAATTTGGTTCTGTTGAAAGCCCGCATGCACGGCGCTTTCGTTCTGGTTGAGGGACCGTCTCCGGCTCCCTCAACGCTTAGATGGATTGTGCGAAACAAAAATCAAGGCCGCCCAATCGAAATTGGACGGCCTGATTGACGAAAACTCGTCGAAGCCCTGCCGCTATGCGTTCTCGCAAGTCGCGCGGGGCTTAATCCCCCTGAACCATGGCCATTCAGCGATGAACCTATTCAGCCCGTGCAAGATGACGCAATCCGATGCGTTCGCAACGATTCTCTGGTTCGGACTGACGCTTTTTCCGAGAGTGTGTCCTGACTGCAACAATTGTGTAATATAGGCTTTGGCTTGCGCGTATCAGATACGCCCCCTAAAGGCTGGGGCAACAATACTATGCCGGAACCTAGACCGACATGATCCTCAACCGTTATGAACGCATGATCGCCAGGCGCTATGTGCTGCCAGGCAAGGGCGAAGGGTTCATCTTCCTCGTCGCGACGATCAGTCTAATCGCGGTTGCGCTTGGCGTCGCGGCGTTGATTATCGTCATGAGTGTGATGAACGGCTTTCGCGCCGAGCTCTTCGACAAGATTGTAGGGCTTAACGGGCACGCTGTTGTCCAGGGATATGGCGGTCGGCTCGCGGATTGGCGCGATGTGCTCAAGGATGTTCGCGAAACACCGGGCGTGGTCGAGGCATCCCCGTTGATCGAACAACCCTTGCTTGCCACCAGCGAAGGACGGGTCGAAGCCATCTTGGCGCGCGGGATGGAAGTGCGCGACATTCTCACTAACCCGACGCTCAAAGGCAAGACGCTGGCGGGAGACATGAAATCGCTACGCCCGGGCAGCGAACGGGTGGCGATCGGTTCGCGACTTGCACAGAATTTGGGCGTCAGGCTCGGGCAGCGGATTACCATCATTAACCCCGCAGGCCGAACCACCCCATTCGGCACCGTGCCGCGCGAAATATCCTATGAGATTGCGGCGATTTTCGAAGTCGGCGTCTATGATTATGACAAAGCGTTCGTAATCATGCCGATCGAGGATGCACAAATACTGATGCTGATGGGCGACCAGATCGGGATGATCGAATTGACAACCACCGATGCGGATCAGGTCAACGATATCCTTGCACCGCTGCAGCCGAAGATCGCGGACAAGGCAGTCATCGTTGATTGGAAAAGCATGAACGCCTCTCTGTTCGAGGCGCTCGCCATCGAGCGGGTGGCAATGTTCATCGTGCTGTCGATCATCGTGCTGGTCGCGGTATTCAACATTCTTTCGTCGCTGATCATGCTGGTGCGCGCCAAAACCCGTGACATAGCGATATTGCGGACACTGGGGGCATCGCGGCAA
>JALREL010000011.1 GCA_023262005.1 Sphingorhabdus sp.
GTGATCCACGCGATGCACCATGAACAGGACATGCGCTATTATGGCGGCCTCAGGAAGCATATCCCGATCACCTTCTGGGCGATGACGGCAGGCACGCTCGCGATCACCGGTGTCGGCATTGTTGGCATCGGCGGCTTTGCCGGCTTCCACTCAAAGGACGCGATAATCGAAGCGGCCTACGCTTCGACCGCTCCCTGGGGTGGCTATGCCTTCTTCATCGGTGTGTTCGCGGCGCTATTGACCAGCTTCTACAGCTGGCGCCTCGTGTTCCTGACTTTCTTCGGCAAGCCGCGTTGGGCGGGTAGCGAACATATCCAGCATGCGGTTCATGACGACCATCATGGCCATGATGATCATGCGCACGGTCACCATGATGCGCATGGCGATGGCACAGCCGGCTATCATCCGCACGAAAGCCCGTGGCCAATGCTCGTTCCATTGGGCGTGTTGACGCTTGGCGCGATTGCTGCCGGTTATGTGTTCAAATATGATTTCATCTATGCCGAAGAGGGCGGAACCGCTTTCTGGGCTGCATCGACGCTCTATTTCAACGAGCACCTGATCCACGCGATGCATCATGTACCGCTTTGGGTGAAGCTGGCTTCTACCGTAGCAATGCTTACAGGCCTGTTCATCGCATGGATGATGTACATCCGCTCGGAAACGGCGCCTGCAACGGTCGCCAAGCATTTCGAGCCGCTCTACAAATTCTTCCTCAACAAGTGGTATTTTGACGAGCTGTACAATCTCATCTTCGTCAAGCCGGCCTTCTGGTTCGGTCGCCTGTTCTGGAAAAGCGGTGACATCGGCATCATTGATCGTTTCGGCCCGAATGGCTCCGCATTTGCGGTCAGCCTGACCAGTCGCCTCGCCGTCCGCATGCAGTCGGGCTATCTCTACACTTATGCGTTGGTGATGCTGCTTGGCCTCGTCGCCGCAATCAGCTGGTTTATGGTGCAAGCGCGATGAACGCCGCCGAACTTCCAATCCTTTCGATCATGCTCGCCGTGCCCATGCTCGGCGCAATCGCCTGCCTTTTCGTTCGAGACGAACTGGCGCGAGTTGTGGCCTTGGGCGCGACGCTGCTGAACCTCGTTCTTGGTATCTGGCTTTGGGCCAGTTACGATCCTGCAGGTGCGCAGTGGCAATTTGTCGAGAGCGCCCAGTTATTCGGGCCGATTGGCTGGAAACTGGGCATCGACGGCATTTCGCTGCTGCTGATCATGTTGTCGGTATTCCTGATGCCGATTTGTATCGGTGCCAGCTGGCGTTCGATTACCGAGCGGGTCGGCCTCTACATGGCCAGCTTCCTGCTGATGGAAACGCTGATGATCGGCGTGTTCGCGGCGCAGGATTTGCTGCTTTTCTACATCATGTTCGAAGCAGGCCTTATCCCGATGTACCTGATCATCGGTATTTGGGGCGGTAAGGACCGCATCTACGCCTCGTACAAATTCTTCCTCTACACGCTGCTCGGATCGGTCTTCATGCTGCTGGCGATGCTGTGGATGATCCAACAGGCAGGCACTGCGGATATCCCGACACTGCTCAACCATGATTTCCCGGCTGAGGCACAGACCATCCTCTGGCTCGCATTCTTCGCATCCTTCGCGGTGAAAATGCCGATGTGGCCGGTACACACCTGGCTTCCTGACGCGCACGTTCAGGCGCCGACCGCAGGTTCGGTGATCCTGGCGGGCGTGCTGCTGAAAATGGGAGGCTATGGCTTCCTGCGTTTCTCGCTGCCGATGTTCCCTGAGGCTTCAGCGCAGTTCATCTGGCTGATCTTTGGCCTTTCGATGGTTGCAGTGGTTTACACCAGCCTCGTCGCCTTGGTGCAGGACGACATGAAGAAGCTGATTGCCTATTCATCGGTCGCGCACATGGCGATTGTGACCGTGGGCCTGTTCACTTTCAACCAGCAAGGCATTGAGGGCGCAATCATCGTGATGCTCAGCCACGGTCTTGTGTCAGGCGCGCTCTTCCTTTGCGTCGGTGTAATTTACGACCGCCTGCATACCCGTGAAATCAGCCGTTATGGCGGGCTCAGCATCAATATGCCAAAATATGCGCTGTTCTTCATGCTGTTCACAATGGCGAGCGTTGGTTTGCCGGGGACCAGCGGTTTCGTTGGCGAATTCCTGTCGCTCGCGGGCGCATACAAGGTTTCGACCTGGGCGACGCTGATTGCCACCACCGGCATCATCCTGGGCGCAGGCTATATGCTCTACCTTTATCGCCGGATTGCTTTTGGTGAGCAGGTGAACGCCGATGCGGCTGCAATGCCCGATCTCGACAAGCGCGAATTGTGGTTGCTTGCACCGATTGCGGCTGCGGTATTGTGGATGGGTGTTTATCCGGAAAGCTTCCTTGCCCCGATCCGTCGCGACGTTGCGACGATCGTGGATCGCATAGAGCGTGCAGCGCCTGCCGGTGACAGCAAACTCAAGGAAAATGACAAGACCACCGCCAAATATCGCGTCCATGCGCATGGCGGCGAGCATCAGAAAAAGGCCGAGGGGGCCGCACACTAATGGACCTTTCAACCTCGCTCACACTGGTCCGTCCAGAGCTGATCCTCAGCTTTTCCAGCCTTGCGCTGTTGTTGATCGCTGCATGGCGCCAGGATGCCGGTCGCCTCGTCAGCATCCTGTCGGTCGCTGCGCTGGTGGGCGCCGGCGTAACTTCGGCGCAGTTTTTGGCAGCAGGCACCGACGCGACGGCTTTTGACGGATTATATCGCGCGGATGCATTCAGCAGCTTTGCCAAGATCCTTATCTATATCGCCGCTGCGGTGGCGTTGGTGATCGCCCCGAAGGCTCTTGAGAAAATGGGCGCGATGCGCGCCGAATATCCGGTTCTGGTTGTGCTTGCCGCTGTTGGCATGGGCATCATGGTGTCAGCTTCCGACTTGCTGACCCTTTATATCGGCCTCGAACTCAACAGCCTTGCCGCTTATGTGCTCGCCAGCTTTGCGCGCAATGATGGTCGTTCGGCAGAGGCGGGCCTCAAATATTTCGTACTCGGCGCGCTTGCCAGCGGCATCCTGCTTTTCGGCATGTCCTTGCTCTATGGCTTTACGGGATCGACCAGTTTCGAAACCATCGGTCAGGCAATGGCAGGCGAAATTGGCACCGGCCTGCTGTTTGGCCTTGTGTTCGTCCTCTCAGGTCTCGCGTTCAAGATCAGCGCTGCGCCGTTCCATATGTGGACGCCAGACGTATATGAAGGCGCGCCTACACCGGTTACTGCATTCTTTGCCAGCGCGCCCAAAGTAGCGGCAACCGCGCTCCTCATCCGTGTAACTATAGAGGCATTTGGTTCGCAGGCACAAGCCTGGCAGCAGATCGTCATGGTCGTTGCGCTGATGTCGATTGTGATCGGTGCAGTCGGTGCGATCGGTCAGCAGAATCTGAAACGACTGCTCGCTTACAGCTCGATCAACAATATCGGCTTCCTGTTGATCGGCCTCGCTGCCGGGACCGAGCAAGGCATTTCGGCGATGCTGGTATATCTTGCAATTTATGTCGCAATGACGCTCGGCGGCTTCATCTGCCTGATGCAGTTGAAGGGGCGTGATGGCGAAATGAAGGAAGGTATGGCGGACATCGCCGGCCTGTCAAAGACGAAGCCACTGCTTGCCGCTGCATTTGCAGTGTTCATGTTCAGCCTTGCCGGTATTCCGCCGCTGTTCGGTTTCTGGGGCAAGCTGGTGGTGTTCAACGCCGCAATCGAGGCCGGGATGTTCCCGCTGGCCGTGATCGGTATTGCCGCTTCGGTGATTGGTGCCTTCTATTATCTGAAGGTCGTCAAGACGATGTATTTCGATGAACCTGCGGATGCGGTCGATACATCGGATGACAAGGTGCTGAGCTGGAGCGGCGGCGCATTGGCGCTGGCGGTTTCGCCGCTGGGCTATTTCGCCATACCGGCGCTGACGGCTGTGACTGCACAGGCTGCTGGAGCCTTGTTCTGACCATTCAATTTGAGCAGGTCGGGCTGACAGGCTCGACCAACGCCGATTTGCTTGCACGTGCCGCCGCGGGCGCACCCGAAGGCTTGTGGCTGCAGGCGGATCAGCAGGATGGCGGACGCGGCAGGATGGGGCGTGATTGGATCAGCCCTATCGGCAACCTCTATGCCAGCACGATCATTCGCATCGGTGCCATCGACCCACCGCCGGCAAGCTTGGCTTTTGTGGCTGGCCTCGCCGCGCACCAAACGATCAGGCAGGTGGCACCGGAAGTTGCTATCCAGATCAAATGGCCGAATGATATTCTGACGTCTGATGGTGCCAAATTGTGCGGTATATTGTTGGAACGCGCGGGCGACGCCATCGTTGCAGGCTTTGGAATCAATCTTGCGCACCATCCTGAAAATATCGGTCGTGCAACATCGGATTTGCGGGCCTTAGGGGCCAATCCTCCAGACGCGCAGTCTGTGTGCGAAATCCTTGGGAATTTCCTGGAAGAATGGCTGCGCAAATGGCGGCAGGGACCGCTGGTAGATCTTTTGCGGGCTTGGGAAGCTGCGGCCCATCCGTATGGCACTGCCTTACAGGTCAATTTGCCCGATGGTGAGCAACTTCAGGGCCTGTTTTCGGGGCTTGCCGATGATGGCGCCCTCAGGCTGCGCTTGGCGGATGGTGAAATCCGTGCCATTCACGCCGCCGATATTTTCCTGATCTGATAAGGATAAATGCGATGCTGCTTGCGGTTGATAACGGCAATACCAACGTCAAATTCGCACTGGTCGATGACAGCGGTGAAATCGTGCAGCGTTGGCGTATTGCGACCGATGCCCGGCGCACTGCAGATGAATATGCGGTCTGGCTTGATCAGTTGCTGCAAATGGAAGGGCATAAGCGCAGCGAGATTGATGCGGTCATCATCGCGACAGTTGTCCCGCGGGCGCTCCATAATCTTCAGGTGTTGAGCCAGAAATATTTCGGCACTGATGCCTTGGTTGCAGGTCGCCAGCCGGTCGGTTGGGGGATTGCACTGAAGGTTGATGAGCCGCGCGCATTGGGCGCGGATCGCGCTGTGAATGCCATCGCGGCGCAAGCGCTGGAACCGGGTGTAGACAAGATCGTCATCAGTTTCGGAACGGCGACCACCTTCGATCATATCGGCGTCGATGGAGCCTATTTGGGCGGCAGTATCGCCCCAGGCATCAATCTGTCGCTGGATGCATTGTACAACGCGGCCGCCATGCTGCCGCGTATCGCTATCGAGCCGCCGCCGTCGTCGAGCGTCATCGGGCGTGATACGGTGGGGCAGATGCAGATCGGCATCTACTGGGGCTATGTCGCGCTGATTGAGGGCCTGCTTGGGCGAATGAAGGCTGAAATCAACAGGCCGGTCAAAGTGATCGCAACCGGCGGCCTTGCCGCACTGTTTCAGCAGCACAGCCATCTTTTCGACAGGGTTGAACCCGATTTGACGTTGCGCGGGCTTGCCAAGCTCTATGCAAACCGCGAAAGCGGGGCATGACAACTCCAAAAAATGAATTGCTATTCCTCGCGCTAGGCGGGTCGGACGAGATTGGCATGAATGCCAATTTATATGGCTGCCAGGGCAAATGGATCATGGTCGATCTGGGCGTAACTTTTGGCCACGAAGACTATCCCGGTATTGACCTGATCATGCCCGATATCGAGTTCATCGAAGATCGAAAGAATGACCTGCTCGGTATTATCCTGACGCATGGTCACGAGGATCATATCGGTGCGGTCCCGTACCTTGCGGCTGATCTGGGCGTGCCGCTGTATGCAACACCGTTCACTGCGGCGCTGATCCGCGGAAAGCTTGAAGAACAAGGCATTGCAGACGAGGTTCAGCTTAACATCGTGCCGATGGAGGGGCAGGTCAATCTCGGTCCGTTCGATATCCGTTTTGTTCCGCTGGCGCATTCGATACTCGAAATGAGCGCGCTGGTTATCGAAACACCGCACGGCAAGGTCTTCCATACAGGGGACTGGAAGCTAGATGATAATCCGATCATTGGCACGCCCGCCAGCGCCGAGCAGCTGACAGCAATTGGCGATGAAGGCATCCTCGCCATGATCTGCGATTCAACCAATGTGTTCAACGCTACACCAAGCGGAAGCGAAGCAAGCGTCCATGCCGATTTGCTGAAACATGTGACAGAGGCGAAGGGCAGGGTGGTCGTGACCACCTTTGCATCCAACTCTGCCCGCCTGCAGACCTTGGCCGATGTCGCCAGAGAAGCGGGCCGCAAGCTATGCTTTGCGGGCCGTTCGCTGCACAAGATCGTCGAGGCTTCGCAAGCGACAGGCTATCTTAAAAATCTGCCTGAAACCGTCGATATGGAATCGGTCGATGCCTATCCGCGCAACCAGGTGATGGTGGTGGCTACCGGTGGGCAAGGGGAGGCGCGGGCCGCGCTTGCCCGCATCGCCGAGGGCAATCATCCGGTGAAGCTTGAGGAGGGTGATACGGTTATCTTCTCGTCCAAGCAGATACCGGGCAACGAAATGGCGATCGGCCATGTGATGAACCAGCTTGCGCGCCGGAACATCATCATGATCACCGAAAAACAGGCGCATGTGCATGTGTCTGGCCACCCGGGACGCAGCGAGTTGGCAAAACTCTACGAATGGGTAAGGCCCGAAATCCTTGTGCCTGTGCATGGTGAGCGGCGCCACATGGCCGAACAGGCCCGGTTTGCACAATCACAAGGGGTTCCCAAAACCATCGTCCAATCCAATGGCGATGTAATCCGTCTTGCGCCTGACGGCCCTGAACAGGTCGGCCATGAACGCACCGGTCGCCTTGTCCTCGATGGCGATACCATTATCGCTTCCGATGGCGAAGCAATCACCCAACGCCGCCGCCTGTCATGGTACGGCATCATCAATGTCGCGGTTGCGCTCGACGGCGATAACAACCTTCTCGGCGATCCGGTCATTCGCTTGCATGGCATCCCGATAGAGGCGGAAATCGATGATTTCCTCGACGAGGCCAGCCAAGCCGCCGAAAAGGCAGTCAAGGATTGGCGCGGCGATTTGAGCGACCTACGGGAAAACCTACGTCTTGCGGTGCGCCGGGTTGCCACTAACTGGACAGGCAAGAAGCCTATTGTGGACGTACTGGTTGTGGAGACAGCATGAACTGGACATCGATAATCGCAATCTATGCCTTGTTCTGGGTGTTGAGCGCATTTGTCATCCTGCCCATTGGGGTGCGCAGCTATGAAGAACTCGGCATGGAGAAAGTGCCTGGCCAAGCCGATGGCGTGCCCGGCAACTTCAGGCCGGGATTGATCTTGCTGCGGACAACCTTGCTGTCAGCAGCGGCGTTCGGCGTGTTTTACGCCAACTATGTCTATGGCTGGATCGACCGCCACACGTTCGATTTCCTAATCGCGGGGCCTGAGGCGTCGGCGGATTAATTCCGAAGACGTTCGATTGCCTGAGCGAGGGCAACGTAAAGCTTGCCCACATCCGAAGACAATAAGGTCACGCCAATCGCATTGCCATCACGGGTGCTAAGCAAAACGCGCATCATCGATTCAAAATCGTGAATGTAGCGGTTCACATGTTCGCGGAATTCGGCGTCGTCGTCATAATGTGCGGCGATAATCTTGGCTTCGCCGCTGTCGAGTAGTCGAACGGCACGGCGGGTGAACACGCCGCGGTCGCCCTTCAGATAGGCGGCCCACGCCGTATCGGTAACTTCGTTGGACAGGATCTTCGCGACGTCAATCGCTGCAGAATTGAGCGATTCGGTGAGTAGGGCCATGCGCCGCGCAAAGCCGTCATCATCGATGGCGCCAAAGGAACTATGTGCCTCCTGTACCCGATGCTCAAGATTGGCAGCCATCTCGTCAACGCGTTGCAGCTGCGACGCGATCCGCTCTTCAACGTCAGAGGCCAGCGCAAGATTTCGATCAAATGCCTCGCGCATGGCTGTGTCGAGTGCCTTGACTTGGTCGTCCACCGCAGCGCTGATTGCAAGCCGACCACGTTCGTTGAGCTTGTCGGCGACTGCAGACAGTTCTTCGTCAACGATCTTGCGGCTCGCTTCGGCGGCCTGTTTTGTGGTTTCGCGCACGCGCAACAGTGCAGCGACCAGTTGCTCATTGGCGATGCCCGACAATTCCTCGAGGGTCGAACGGGTATGCACGATGGCGGCAGACAGGATATCGACCTGTTCCTGCTGCGAAGTCAGGTAAGTTTCCGATTGGCTATTGAGCTGTTCGATCGCGGTGCTTTGGGTCGCAACATTTTCCTCAAGCGTCGCAACAGCCTGCACCAGCGTTTCCGTGCCATTTTCCGCGGTGGAAAGTTCGCCGTTCAAAACCGCAAATGCTTCGCGCGTTTCAGCAAAAAGTGAGGTTATCCGGTCAATTTTGGGTGCAAGCGTGCCTTCGGACGCTTCGGCCATAGCTTCGATACCCGAGCGCAAATCGTCGGTTTTTGCGATTAGCGTTTGCGTCTGGTCCTTGGTGGAGGCCAAGCGCTTGTCCAACTCTTCACCGCTTTCGCCAAGGGCTGAAACCGCGAAAGCCAGCTTGGCGATCTGATCGCTGGCATCATCGCCAAAGCGGGCGACTTCAGCTCGGCATTCCGCGAGCGAAGACTTCACGCTTTCAAGCAGAGTGCGAGCCGTCGAATCTTGGGCGTCGCTAACAGCTTCCAAATGAGCGATTGCTTCGCTGAGGCTGGTCAGATTGCCTTCCAGTCGCTGATGGCTCGCTGCCATGCGATCATCAAGGCGCTCGGACGTTTGCATCAGGCGCCGCTCGGCATCGGTCACGCCCGACGAAAGATTGGCAAGCAGCAGGTTTGCGCGCTGCTCCGAATTCTCGACCGATTGCGCGAAATGCTCGCTTGCACCAGTCAGATTGTTTTCGAGTGCCTGGGAACTTGTGTCGATACGGCTGTTGAGCGTCTCAAGTGCGGTGCCGGCGGTCGCAGCGCGCTCGTCCATTTGCTTCAACGCGTCGATGATAGTCTGGATCTGCCCGTGCGCGGTATTGCCGGCAATGCCGATCTGATTGGTCGCATCTTTCGCAGCGCTGGTAACAACAGGCAAATGGTTACGCAGCTGTTCCAGATTGGTCACTGCGGCGTTGCTCGCAACCTGCAGCATCTTTGCGCGCTCGTCGGAATCATGGAGCGCTGTATTCAACTGTTCGGCAGCTTCGGTGAGCTTTTGGGCTGAGACGCGGCCTACCGATTCCAGTTCCTTTGCATTTTCGGCAAGGAAGGAGCGGGCGAGGGCGATTTCCCCATTAACGGTACGCATGCGTTGTTCGAGCGCTTCGCTTTCGGTGCGCAGCAATGCTGCAACATCGCCGAAACGGCGCGCCTCGGTTGAGCTCATGCGCATGACCAGCAGCCATGCAAGGGCAAGAACTGCCGTTGGAGCCGACCACTCCACAATCAGTTGGCTGATCCGGGCAGGAAGCGGGGCTGCGACTATTTCCGATTGGTGCACCCACAGGAAAAAGCCAGTCCATGCGGCCGTTGCCAGCAAAAGCAATGTAGCAATGACAATCTTGCCCCAGGGACGACGGGCTGCGGGCTCTTCCTCCCAATAATCGGGATATTCTTCGGCTTCATTATCATCGCTGGAAGCCTCGAAGCTGGTCACTTCGTTGGTCTCATCGACGTCAGAGGTTGCAGGATCGTTCGAGGAACGATTGATTTCGATGATTTTCGATTGTCCCGTCATGGAACACATTTACCATATTTTCACAGGGTTGAAACGCAAAGTTAACCTGCCTGTGGATAAAATTCGCATTATGTCGATGGATTATGGTGCATTTGATACTTCGTTGAACGCCGCTGCGGGCGATGATCCTGCCTTGGTCGAGGAACTTCGGCGTGCGTTTCTGGAGAGCGCAAAGCGGCAGGTGGACCTTTTGGGGCGCTCCCGCTGCGACGCCAACTGGCAGTATTGCTGCTACCGCCTGAAGGGGCTGGCAGCGAGTTTTGGCGTCACCGAAGTGATCTCGCTTGCAGATGAAGCCAATGCCGGTGCGCCGGGTGATCCGGTGGTCGTGCGCAAACTGTCGAGTTATCTGCAGCAATTGGAGCAGGCGCACTAGCCAACGCTTCTGTGCCAGTCTTGAACCGAATTTGCTTGGCAATTCGGTTGGCTTGGGCATAGCGGATGCATGTCGAGCACAGCGATCAGGACGGGGGGCGTCCACTCCGCATTATTATGTGTAGAAACGCCGCTAGATGCAGCAGGCAGCCCCACTGCCTTGCCAAGGCTTTACGGAAACCCTGTAATTTTTCACCAAATCAAGTTGTTGGAACGATGTGGCATTCGGGAGATCGCGATTGCTGTCGACTCGGTTCCGGCTGAACTTCCTGAATTGGTCGAGCGTGTCGCGGGTGCAAACCTGCAAGTCCGCATCATCAGATCTGGTGAGGTGCCTGCGCAGGAAGGGCTGCTTACCGGCGATTTCCTTTTGGTGGCGCCGGGAATCTGGATGGGTGCCGAGTTGATTGCAGAAGCCCTTTCATGGCCCAAAAACTCAATTGCAATCCTTGCTGAAAGCGCAGGAAGCGAACGCTTCGAACGTATTGACCTTAACAGGCGTTGGTCGGGTTTTGCTGTCCTGGATCCATCAGCCATCGGCCATTGCGCGAAAATGCCCGAAGGTTGGAGCATCGCATCATTCCTTTTGCGGCATGCTTTGCAAAGCGGCGCACGCGAAGAACTGCTCGATCAGGCCCTGCTGACCAATGGCAAATTGCGCAACATCAGCGATGGCGCAAATGTCGCCGATATCGCTTCGCAGCTTGCCAGCGAAAGCCCACAAGACGGTTTCCTTGAGAAAATCATACTCAAGGGCAGTCGCAGCTTTGTTCCGTCGATTGCCGGCTTGCCTTGGTTGTCTGCGACGATTGCATGGTCGCCGCTGGTATTCGCGTTGGCTTCCGCTTTGACGGCCTATCTGCGTTATTCCAGTGCCGCGCTAGCGCTTGTGGTTCTTTCCCTCGTCTTAGGGGTAATACGCACGAAAATGCAGGATGTTGAATATCGCAGCGGCAAACCCGATTATCCGCGTTTCGCCAGCTATTCAGCCATTTTTGTGACCCTGTGGCTGGTCATATTCAACAATGGTGCGGAACCGATCGATGCAACTTTCATAGGCCTTTTGCTTCTCGGCGCGTTGCTTCTGGGCCGAGGATCGTCAAGCGCGCTGGTTCGCGATGCAATGTCGCCCTTGAACCTTGGAGTCGTGCTGGTCGCGATTTGGGTCGCCGTGCCATTCTTGACCACCGTCAAACTCGCCATCCTCGCAATGTTTGGTGGACTGATCTGGGCGAGCTGGCGGGACAAGAGAATTCAGTCAAAGTTAAAACCAAATTAACCCCGTTATTCCTATATCGGGGCCGGGCTAAGGCACATCGGATCGGATATTGGGAGAAAAGGACTCAAATCTGTTGCTGGATGCAGCAACCGCTTCCGCAAATGATGCGCAAATGTTGTGCGAAGATATCGCCCAGCAATTGTTCCCGCGTGCCCAGCGCGCGCCCAGCGAAGCCATATTGGCTTCTACCCGACTGATCCTGCAGAATTTGGTGCAAGCGATCGAAGCTAAGTTGGGCATAAGCTCCGATGTCGCAACGCCTCTCAGTTGGGACATGCTCAGCCGTTCGGGCCTGCTTCGTGAGGCTGCGCTGCTGGAATTTGCGCTTGCTCGCATGGCGGAACATCACATCAGCCAGCGACTGGAAACCGGCGGTGCCGCCTTCCTCTCCCAATTACCGAACCGACTGCTCGATAGCGACGATCCGCTCGTCGCGGAATGTGCCCGTAAACTTCTGATTGCCCAAAATGCCGCGCAAATCCGATCCCCAGAATCCTTTCTGCGCCAGCTGCCCGCCGATGTCCTCCACCTTCTGGTCTGGCGCGTGGTCGCCGTTTTCCAGATGGATGGCAGCCGATCAGCGGGAAATCTGATAGCATCGGGCAACCAACTGCTCGCCACCCATGACGAAGCGGCCGCGGTGCATGCAACGGCTGCAAAGCTGGTGTATTTCCTGCCCGAAGAGGAGCGGGGATCGCTGCTTAATCCCAAAGATTGCGGCTTGGCTCTATATGCCAGCGGTCTCGCGCACGACTATCGCTTGCCGCATGACCGTATCCTGCGTTTCATCGATGAGCAGGATGTTGCGCCGTTGCTCCTGATGCTTCGTGGACGTGGACATCAAGCGCAAGCAGCCTTGGCAATTGTCCAGCATTTGCGTGGGCGCCGGTCAGATGATCACCTTTTGCCCGATTTGCTTGTTCAATATGAAGCGCTCGATCCGGAAGCTGCTCGTAGCGAAGTACTTGGATGGCGCCTTGCTGCCGCACCCGTCTGGAAGGCCGGATGATGCAGGCATCGCCGCGCCTTGCTTTGCCAATTAAATGCGTGGTCGACGCAGAGGGCAAACTGATGGCTGCAGATGCGGCTGTTCGCAGGCTGCACTTTGGTAATGGCGGGGTCGAAGGTGGAACGATCGCGGTACCGGGCCTGTTGGAACTCGCCTCGCTGTGCTGGCGCACCGGTTTGAAGTTTGAACGCACTGTCCATGTTGCTGACAAAGAGCATGACCTTGAATTATGGGTCGAGGCGGAAAAGCGCGAAAACTTGGTCAACCTGTCGATTATCGGATGGCAGGAACGAGCGTCTGCACCGCGCGCTTCATCGCCAATCCGCAGTCCAGAGCTGGGCATTACACAACGTACCAACTTGCCGGTCATGTATCTCAATGGAACGGGATTGATCTTGCGGGCTGACCCGGCGCTGCTGGGCATTTTTTCGACCGATTGCATCGCAACACCCTTTGTTCAGCATTTCCGGCTGATTGATGAAGCGGTCGATATCGCTGCGCTGTTGCGAACAAATGATATTCCGGGTCGAACCAAGATTGAGCATATCGGATCGCAAACGCGCCACGACGTGCTGGTTGATGCAATAAAGTCCGACGATGACCACCTACTGGGTGCGCGTCTGGTTTTCCTCACGGATGAAGCTAAGGCTTCCAAAGCCGAGGTCGACGAAGCACCGTCAGCGCCAGCCCATCCGGGCCTTGGCTTGGGGCGCCACTTCGCGACCGCGGTCCGCCAGCCTTTGGGGCGGATATTGGCAAATGCCGAAACCATTGGATCGGAATTGAATGGTCCGATTCTGGAGCAATATTCGAGCTATGCCAAGGATATCGCCTCAGCAGCGCGCCATTTGGCCGAATTGGTCAGCGATCTTGAAGACTTGGACGCCATCGACAAGCCCGACTTCAAGGTCGCGCAGGAACCAGTGGAATTTGGAGATATCGCAAAACGGGTGGCGGGCTTGTTGGCGCTGAAAGCCGCCGATCACCAGATTGAACTTTCGGTACCCGACCCCGAAATCCGCTGTCATGCGATGGGAGAATTCCGCCGCGTTCTGCAAATTGTGCTCAACCTGGTGGGGAATGCCATTCGCTACTCACCGGGTGGAAGCACGGTAACGATTGTGATCGATCCGAGCGACTGTTCGATTTCGGTAATCGACCAAGGGGCTGGAGTGGCGGAAGAAGATCGCGAACGCATCTTCACCAAATTTGAACGGCTTGGCCGTTCGGGTGATGGTGGCAGTGGCCTCGGTCTTTATATTTCGCGGAAATTGGCGCGCGCCATGCGCGGTGACCTTACGGTAACTGCAGCCGATGGCGGCGGAGCGAAATTCACGCTCCGCCTGCCGTCTGCAAACAATTAACGCTTGTCGACCGAAACGTAGGGACGCGCTGCAGGGCCCGTGTAAAGCTGGCGCGGGCGGCCGATTTTCTGGCCAGGATCCGAAATCATTTCGTTCCACTGGGCGACCCAGCCAACGGTGCGCGCAAGTGCGAACAACACGGTGAACATCGTGGTCGGGAAGCCGATCGCCGACAGGATAATGCCCGAATAGAAGTCCACATTCGGGAAGAGCTTCTTTTCGATGAAGTAGGGGTCATTGAGCGCCATTTCTTCGAGCTGCATGGCAACTTCGAAAATGGGATCGTTGACCTTTAGCGCGGCGAGCACTTCACGGACCGTTTTCTGCATCACGGTGGCGCGCGGATCGTAGTTTTTATAAACGCGGTGGCCAAAGCCCATCAGGCGGAACGGATCGTTCTTGTCCTTCGCGCGGGCGATGTAGTGCGGGATGCGATCGGGCGTGCCGATTTCGCGCAGCATGTTGAGCGCGGCTTCGTTGGCGCCGCCATGCGCAGGGCCCCAAAGGCATGCGATACCGGCAGCAATGCAGGCAAAAGGATTGGCGCCCGACGAACCGGCAAGACGCACGGTCGAGGTTGAGGCATTCTGTTCATGGTCCGCATGCAGGATGAAGATGCGGTCAAGCGCCTGTTCAACCGCCGGAATGACTTCATATTCTTCAGCGGGAACGCCAAAGGTCATGCGCAGGAAATTGCCGGTATAGGACAATTTGTTATCCGGATAGATGAACGGCTGTCCGACCGAATATTTGTAAGCCATTGCGGCAATGGTCGGCATTTTCGCGATCAGGCGATGGCTGGCAATCTTGCGCTGCACCGGATCGGAAATGTCGGTCGAATCATGATAGAAAGCTGAAAGCGCGCCAACAACACCACACATGATTGCCATCGGGTGCGCATCACGGCGGAAACCCCGGTAAAAGGTCGAAAGCTGCTCGTGCAGCATGGTGTGGCGTGAAATGGTGTAGCTGAAATCATCCAGTTCCTGCTTCGACGGCAATTCGCCATTCAGCAGCAGATAGGAGACTTCCATGAAGCTCGACTTTTCAGACAGTTCTTCGATCGAATAGCCACGGTGCAGCAAAACGCCCTGGTCACCATCGATATAAGTCAGTTGGGATTCGCAGCTTGCGGTCGAAGTGAATCCCGGATCAAAAGTAAAGCAATCCGACTGGGCGTAAAGTTTGCGGATATCCAGAACATCCGGGCCAACTGTTCCTGAAACAACGGGCAGATCGATTTGCTGATCGCCCAAGTTGAGAGTCGCAACCTTGTTTGTCATGCGTGTTCCATTCACTCATTTGGCCGGGGAAAGCCGATTATATATTACCCTTGCCAACCGCCAGTTTCTTATCGATTTCTCTATATGGCGGCCCAGCCAAAGGCGGGAGACCGTTATAGCGCGAGAAGCCCGAACAATGCCGTTCTGCGACCCCCGTCGCGGCCTCCTTGCGCAGTTTTGCGTTTACGTCAAGGGCATCGAAAACAGCTTGTTAATCGACAAATCACGCGCATAACAAAGCATGTGGTGGCGCACTGGTTTCAGGGCGGCCCGCAGCATGAAGTTTGCATCCCACATAGCCGATGAAATTGCCCGGTCGAATTCTGCACCGGCACGGGCTTCTTATGCCGAAACATTGGAAAACTGGCTGGATAGCGAAAGGGAACGGCTGCCCCTTCTGATACCTGTGGCATTGGGTTCGGGCGTGTCCTTCTGGCAAGCCTACGGGCCGGCAAACGGTTTGTTCTTTGCCATCTTGTGCATTGGTCTTTGCGGGATTGGACTGTCGTTAAGAGGGTGGACGCGGTTGTCGACCGTAATCATCGCGGGCGCGCTGCTTTTACTCGCGGGAATTTTTGTAATCTCCTTCAAATCCGCCAATGTTGGCGCGACGCCGCTGGAGAGGCCGTGGATCGGGCGGATTGCCGGCAAGATTGAAAGCGTCGAAGATGTCTCGGCACGAGACATTATCCGACTGAGGCTATGGATAGGGCCAAGCGGCCATTTGCCCTCCACGGTGCGCGTGAATGTCGAAGCAGACCAAGCCAATCCGCAGTTGCAACCGGGCGCAATCATCGTGGCGAAGGTACGCCTGATGCCGCCGCCAGGTCCAGCGTTGCCAGGTGGTTATGATTTTGCGCGTGCCGCATGGTTCAGCGGCTTGGGTGCGACCGGAAGCGTGATTGGCCCTGTTGAGATAGTGCAACCGCCCGTGACGAATGAAAATTTCTGGAACCGAAGTCGTATCAGTCTTTCGTCGCATATAGGTTCGGCGATGGGGCCCGAAACCGGTGCCGTTGGCAGCGCGCTCCTGGTCGGGACACGAGGAGGCATTGCCGAGGACGATGCCGAGGCGCTACGCGATTCCGGCTTGGCCCACCTGTTGTCGGTCAGCGGGCTTCATGTGACGGCTGTCGTGGGCGGAAGCTTCATACTGGTATCGGCGCTATTATCCTTATGGCCATGGCTGGCCCTTCGGATCAAAGTTCCGCTCTTCGCCGCCGCCGCCGCCGCTGTCATTGCCATTTGCTACACTTTATTGACGGGTGCCGAAGTGCCGACCGTCAGGGCGTGTATCGCCGCTTTGCTGATATTGGTGGCAATGGCCATGGGAAGGGAGGCGCTGTCGTTACGATTGCTCGCATTTGGCGCGACCTTTGTCTTGCTCTTTTGGCCTGAAGCGCTTGCCGGCCCCAGTTTCCAGCTCAGCTTTGCGGCGGTCGGAACGATAGTCCTGCTCCATCAAAGCAAGTGGATGACCGATTTTCGCGGGCGCCGTGATGAGGGCGTGTTTTTGCGCCTTGGGAGAACCGCTGCCAGCCTTTTGCTGACCGGACTGGCGATAGAGATAGTGCTGGCTCCGATCGCATTGTTCCATTTTCACAAGACGGGCGTGTACGGCGCGCTGGCCAATATGGTCGCGATTCCGGTGACGACTTTTTTCATCATGCCAGTGCAAATGATCGCGCTGTTGATGGACTCCATCCGTGAAGGTTTCGGCGCGCCATTTTGGTTGCTTGCATCGCAAGGAATAAAATTGATCCTGTGGCTGGCGCACAAAGTCAGCAACACTGCAGGCGCGGTTTTGCTGCTTCCCGAAATGCCGCTCTGGGCCTTTGCAACTGCGGTCTTCTCAGCACTGGTCATTGCAATTTTCAACGACCGACGGCGCTGGTTTGCTCTGTTGCCGTTGCTTGCTGCATTGGGTGCAATGGCTGTTGCCCCACGGCCCGACCTGCTCGTCACTAGCGACGGCCAGCACTTGGCCGTTATCATGGAAGATGGCCGATTGGCGCTTCTGCGCCCGGGGGCAGGGGATTATGTGCGTTCAACCCTGGAAGAAACAGCGGCGATCAGAGGCAATGTTCATGATCTCCAAACATTGCCAGCTGCGAGATGCAATGCCGATTCCTGCGCCTTTCAGATCAACAGTGAGAAAAGGCGATGGAACATACTCGCCTTGCGTTCGGGCTATATGATCCCGTCGATGGAACTGGCCGCCGCATGCACGCGAAGCGACATAGTCGTCAGCAGCCGATGGCTGCCTTTCAGTTGCAAACCGCGTTGGCTTAAGATTGACCGCAGGCTGATCGAGAAGGCAGGTGGGATGGCGCTATATCTGAACGAACCGCGCGTTGAATATGTAGCGAAGGAAAATGCGCATTTGCCTTGGTCGGCTTATTCGCCGGAGCGGTTGCAGATTTTGGCCACACAGCGCAGAAAACAAAAAGCGGCGGAAATCACTCCGCCGCTTTTGCAGAAACATTCAGTTCAAACTCAATGATAACGGCGGAGCAGGCCGGCCAAACGGCCCTGCACCTCTACCTCGTGCGCATCATAATATTGCGGGTCATAGCTGCTGTTCGCGGGGTCGAGCCGGATTTTCTGGCCCTCGCGGCGAAGATATTTCAGCGTTGCTTCTTCGCCGCGAACAAGGGCGACAACGATTTCGCCATCGCGCGCGGTTTGCGTCTTGCGGATCAGCGCATAATCGCCGTCCAAAATGCCCGCTTCGATCATCGAGTCCCCGGAAACCTCCAGGGCGTAATGCTCACCTGATCCCAACAATGCCATCGGCACCGAAAGCGAGTTCTGGCCTTCAAGCGCCTCGATTGGGACGCCGGCAGCAATTTTTCCATGCAATGGAATTTCAATCACATCATTGGCAGCAATCGGCAGCGATTTTTGCGGGGCAGGGCGATGGTCAGTAATGCTGACCACCTTATTGTTGACTGCCTCATCCTTGGTGAGGCCGCGTGCAGAGCCGCCATCAGGCATTTTCATCACTTCCAGCGCGCGTGCACGATTGGGCAAACGGCGCAAGAAGCCCCGTTCTTCCAATGCACCGATCAAGCGATGAACGCCGGACTTGCTCTTGAGATCGAGCGCTTCCTTCATTTCTTCAAAAGAAGGCGAGATTCCAGTCGCTTCCAGTCTTTCATGGATAAACATCAGGAGCGCGTGCTGCTTGGCGGTCAACATAGGTTTGTTCCAATGCTGTTGAACAGATGTGGAACGATTAGGAAACAAATAGGGGGGTTGTCAAGCCCTGCTATGGGCCAGCATCTCAACTGCCCAAGGGATAATAGAGCACTTCGCTCCTCGCATTGGCCATTGCCGCATTCGGATCACGTATAATCAATGCGTTAGCTTCGGATAAAGCCGCGAGCATGGCGCTATCGTTGATGCCGACGGGATGCAGGACTCCGTCGATCAACCGCGCCCGTAAATGATCGGTGCGTTCGCCGTTCTGGGCGAGTTCGACGCCGGTTTTTGCCTTGAGTCGCGTCGGCAAGGGCTGCGCAGCGCCGCAAAGATGCGCAATCAAGGGTTTCAGGAAGAGCGTCGCGGTGACGAATGCGGACACCGGATTGCCAGGCAAACCCAAGGCAATCGCATTGCCTATGCTTCCGGCAATCACAGGTTTTCCCGGGCGCATCGCGATTTTCCAGAAATCCAGCTTTCCCCCAGCTGCCTTTAGCGCGGGAACGATAAGGTCATGGTCGCCTACCGAGGCACCGCCCGTGGTGACTATGATATCGTGCTCTGACAAGTCACGGAACAAAGCGGTCAAGGCGTCAAGTTTGTCCTCCACCGCAGGAAATTCGCTGATGTCGGCAGGCAAGTGACGGAGCATCGCTGCGAGCATGAAACCATTGGACGAGGGGATTTGATCGTCAGCGCAAGGCAAGCCCGGTGTCACAAGTTCATCGCCGGTCGAAACCAATGCGATGCGGAGCTTTCGGGCAACGCGCAAGGCTCCATGGCCAGCCATTGCCGCCAATGCGATGTGGCGCGCGTGCAATTCGGCTCCTTTGGAAATGACGATTTTTCCTTCGATGAAATCGCCGCCTGCATGGCGGACATTTGCACCGGCCTTCTTGGGTACATCGCCGCTAAGCGTAATGGCGTCGCCATCGCGTGCGACATTTTCCTGGATGATCACGGTATCGGCACCCTCAGGAACCACCGCTCCTGTAAAGATGCGAACTGCTTCGCCAGCGCCGACTGTCCCGCTAAAACGCTTGCCCGCGGCACTTTCGCCGATCACTTTCCAGGGTCCGCCCTTATCAGCAAAGCGGATGGCGTACCCATCCATTGCGGAGAGATCGCGTGCGGGTTGGGTGCGCAGGGCGATGACATCCTCGGCCGCCCAGCGGCCCGCAGCGTCGGTGAGCGGCATTAGCTCTGTCTCAACTGGACCCTTGAGCGCAAAAATCCGCGACTGCGCTTCCTCGATTGAAATCATGCAGCCCGCCAGTCGCCCGACTTGCCTCCGCTTTTCGAGAGCAAGCGAACGCCGGAAATAACCATCGCTTTATCGAGCGCTTTGGCCATGTCGTAAATGGTCAGCAGCGCCACGGAGGCGGCTGTCATCGCCTCCATCTCCACCCCCGTCTGGCCGGTCAGCCGGGCAAGGGCGGTGACGCGGATTCCATCGCTTTCGAATTCAAAATCGACCGCCACCTTGGACAATGCAAGCGGATGGCACAGCGGTATCAACTCGCTTGTCTTCTTTGCAGCCATTATGCCGGCGATGCGCGCGGTGGCGAGGACATCACCCTTCTTCACGGCACCCTCGCGGATCGCTGCCAGCGCCTCTGCCGACATGGAAATCCGTCCTTCGGCCTGCGCTTCCCGGACGGTGGAATCCTTCGCCGATATATCGACCATTGCGGCATTTCCCGCGTCGTCGAGATGAGTCAGCTTGGTCATGCGCCTGACAATAGCATTTTCGTCGCGGCTTCAACATCCGCCTGTCGCATCAAGCTTTCGCCCACAAGGAATGTGCGAACGCGGCTTTCGGCCATGCGCAGGCAATCCGCATGGGTAGCAATGCCGCTTTCGCAGACCAGCAATACATCATCAGGCACCATGCCCGCCAAACGCTCGGTCGTTGCCAGATCAACCTCGAAGGTTTTGAGGTTGCGGTTGTTGACCCCGATCAGGCGGGATTGAAGCTTGGAAAGGGCTCGCTCCATCTCACTCTCGTCATGCACTTCAACCAGGACATCGAGTCCCTCGGCACGCGCTGCGTCTTCGATTTCCGACATCAGCGAATCTTCAAGAGCGGCGACAATAATCAATATCGCATCGGCCCCCATCGCCCTTGCTTCGGCGCACTGCCATGGATCGACCATGAAATCCTTGCGGATGACGGGCAAGTCGCACGCAGCACGCGCTGCGATCAGGTAATCCTCATGGCCCTGAAAATAAGGCGCGTCGGTGAGGACAGACAAACAGGCAGCGCCACCCGCTTGATAAGCCCGGGCGTGGGCGGGCGGATTGAAATCGGGTCGGATAAGCCCTTTTGACGGACTGGCTTTCTTGATTTCGGCGATCAGTGCGAAACCGGTTTGCGCCTTGGCGCGCAAGGCGTTTTCAAAACCGCGAACCGCGGACGGGGACTGCCAGTGTGACAGGCCCAAGGGCTTGCGTTGGGCAACTTCGACGCGTTTCGTCGCGCAGATCTCGTCCAGTTTGTTTGCCATCAGAAATTGATCCAGCAATCGAGCAGGGCTTTGGCCAGTCCCTTGTCAATGGCCTCGGCGGCCTCTTCGACCCCTGACTTCCAATCATTCGCATGGCCTGCAACCATCAACGCGGCGGCGCTGTTGAAAAGGACGGCATCGCGATAGGCGCGGTCCTGCCCGGTTTCCTGCAATCCTGCGAGCAAGCGGCGGAGTGCAACTGCATTATAGTCAGCATCGCCGCCTTTCAGCGCTTCGGATGCATGGCAGGGCAGACCGGCCTCTTCCGGGCTGACGCGCTCTTGCGACTGGCCCAACCGAACAAAACTGCTCGGACCGGAAATCGATAGTTCATCGAGCGGTTCATCACCGGCAACGAGCATCGCATCCTCATAGCCCAGCATTTCAAGCGCGTCGGCATAAACTGGCAGAAAGTCTGGTCGCGCGACACCGATCAATTGGCGTTTTACGCCGGCAGGATTGCACGCCGGACCGCACAGGTTGAAAATGGTGCGTCGGCCAATTTCTTTGCGGATCGGGGCGAGACGACCGAGTGCGGGATGATATTTCTGCGCGAAGAGGAAGGCGATGCCGAGGTCGGCCAGGGTTTGCTCCGCAGTTTCCGCAGCGCGGTCAAGATTTAGGCCCAGTGCCTCCAGTGTATCGGCACCACCAGCCTTGCTTGATGCCGCACGGTTACCATGTTTGGCGACCGGCACATCGCAGGCCGCAACTACGATGGCGACTGCGGTCGAGACATTCAGGCTGTGCGCGCCGTCACCGCCCGTCCCGCAGACATCAATGGCGCCTTCGGGAGCGATGACGCGTATCATTCGTGCGCGCATCGCGCGGATGGCGCCTGCGATTTCCTCTGACGTCTCGTCGCGCTCTGCCATTTCGACCAAGGTTTCCTTGATCTCGACATCGGACATCGCGCCATCGAGCATTTGGCCGAACAGCGCTTCGGATTGGGCGAGCGAAAGCGTCATGCCCTATCCTTTGGCGTCATTCCGGCGGCCTTCATGAAATTGGCGAGCATCGCATGGCCGTGCTCGGTAGCGATGCTTTCTGGGTGGAACTGCACACCGTGGATGGGCAGTTCGCGGTGGCGGAAGCCCATCACATGGCCATCGTCGCTGGTTGCGTTGACGATCAACTCGTCGGGAATGTCTTCGACAATCAGCGAGTGATAGCGGGTGGCGGTGAACGGTGAGGGCAGGCCAGTAAACAGCCCAGTACCATCATGGCTGACTGGGCTGGTCTTGCCGTGCATCAACCCGCCGCGCACCACTTTGCCGCCAAAATGCTGGCCAATGGTCTGGTGCCCAAGGCAAACGCCGAGAAGTGGCTTCTTTGCCTCTGCACAGGCCGCGACCATATCGAGGCAAATACCTGCTTCATTGGGTGTGCATGGCCCAGGGGAGAGCAGGAAAGCTTGCGCACCGCTCGATAGCGCCTGGCCGGCGGAAATCGCGTCATTGCGAACTACCTCCACCTCAGCGCCCAGTTCCTGCAGATAGTGGACGAGGTTGAAGGTAAAGCTGTCATAATTGTCGATGACAAGGATGCGGTTATTGCTCATTGTCCGAACCCTGCTTCTCCAGCCACGCGAACGGCTTCGCGGGCGGCGGCCATAAGGGCGCCTGCCTTGGCTTCGCATTCGCGCTGTTCATATTCGGGGTTGCTGTCGGCGACGATGCCGGCGCCCGCCTGAACGTGCAACATCCCGTCTTTGACGATGCCGGTACGCAGCACGATGCAGCTGTCCATATTCCCGTCCGGGCTGAAATAGCCGACACCACCGGCATAGGCGCCGCGGGTTTCAGGCTCGAGCTCGGCGATGATTTCGCAGGCGCGGACCTTGGGCGCGCCGCTGACTGTACCTGCAGGGAAGCCCGCGAAAAGCGCGTCCAATGCGTCCTTGCCCTTTGCCAAGCGGCCGACCACGTTGGATACGATGTGCATCACATGGCTGTAAAACTCGACCATATAGCTATCGGTGACCGTCACACTGCCGCCCTCAGTTACGCGGCCGACATCGTTGCGGCCAAGGTCGAGCAGCATCAGATGCTCGGCACGTTCCTTGGGATCGGCAAGCAGGCTGTCACGGTTTTCGGCATCTTCGAGTGCGGTCTTGCCGCGTGGGCGGGTACCTGCGATCGGGCGAATGGTGACTTCGCCATCGCGGACACGCACAAGGATTTCCGGGCTCGAGCCGATCAGCGCGAAGCCTGGCATGTCGAGGAAATAGAGGAAAGGCGAGGGGTTGATCCGTCGCAATGCGCGGTAGAGATCGACCGGGGGCAGGGTGAAAGGCAGCGAGAAGCGCTGTGCGAGCACCACCTGGAAGATATCGCCTGCCGCAATATAGTCCTTAGCCTTCAGAACCATCTCGCGATATTTCGAAGGCGGAACGGCAGCGACCGGTTCTGACAGTGCGGCAAGGTCTACATGCGCCGATCCTGTGGGAACTGGTCGCGCAAGTTTTGCAGCGACTGCATCGATCCGCTCAAAAGCGGCGTCGATCAAGCGCTCCGGGTCTCCGCCTTCTGGCCAGATCGGCGCTGCGATATAAAGCCGGTCGGCCAAGCGATCGAAAACCAGCACCACCGTTGGGCGAACAAACATCATGTCCGGCAGATCAATCGGATTTGCCGGTGGTCGCGGCAGTTTTTCGACTAGGCCGATGGTTTCATATCCGAAATGGCCGACGAGCGAGGCAAAGGCTGCAGGCAGCCCATCGGGCATATCAATCCGGCAAGCTTCAACCAACTTGCGCAGCGAAGCCAACGCGCCTTCGCCGGTCGTTACAAAAGCAGACCTGTCAGTCTGCCAATTTCGGTTGATCTCGGCTGCATCGTCATTCGCGCGGAACACAAGGTCAGGGGCAAGGCCAATGAGGCTGTGGCGCCCGCGAACCGCCCCGCCTTCAACCGATTCCAGAATGAAGTCGCCCCGCCCGGATTCGAACAATTTCAGTGCCGCGGAAACCGGGGTTTCGGTATCAGCGATAAGATCGCGCCAGACGATTGCCGATTTTCCTTCGGCAAGCTGGGCACGCGCAATATCGGCCTGACGGGTAGAGCTGTTGTCGTGCATACCCGTCCAAATAGCCTTACTGTGCCGCATCCTGATTGGTCAGGCGGCGGCGGATATCCTTGATTGCGCTTTCGTTCTTGCTCACGCCGACTTCGGTGCGTGCAGCATTGATAAGCTGGGCGGCATATTCCTGTTGCAACAGGCTAAGCATTTCTTGCTGTCGCGCTGCAACCAATTGCGGGTCCTTGCTGGCGTCGCCCTTGATGACCTCGTTGAGGTGAACCACGAACCAACCCTGGTTGCGTCCAGCATCCAAAGTCTTTGCAGTGCCCTTCTTCATGGCAAACATCATAGCAAGCGGAGGCGGCATCTGCTGGCCTTCGCGGTTGAGGTCCATCCGCGTTCCCGATACCGTTTCGACACCTGGCAGTTTGACCGGGAGCGAAGCCATCGCTTCGGCCAGCGACTTCCCACCCAATACGGCGCGCTGCACTTGTTCGGCTGCAGTTTTTGCGCGCTTGGAGCCTTCTGCCAGCGCCCATTGCTGGACAACAATATCACGTACCTCCGCGATGGGCGGCGGAGCAGCCTCTTCGAAATCGGCGACCGAAACCATTGCGAACTTCTCGCCCGGAACGATTTCGATCAGCTGCGCCTCGCCATCGGTTTCCATTTCAAATGCGGCGGGCAGTATACGCTGCATTTCGGGGATCGGCCGATAGGCAGGTGATGCCGGGTTCTGGCCATTTGCAAACAGCTTGGGGGTGGTTTCGACCTTCAGTCCATTGGCTTTTGCCATGTCGGCAATGGTGGCACCGCCAGCAAATTCGTCTTCTATCTCGGAAGTCAGGTCCGACAATAGTTCGGCTCTCTTTTCGGCTTCAATAGTCTTGGCGATTTCGGCGCTGACCGAGGCAAGCGGACGCGCGGCGATCTGTTTCACCGCATTTACCTTGACCAAATACCAACCGAGGCCGCCACGCGTCGGTGCGGCGGTTTTACCTGCTGCGGTTGCAAAAACGGCATCGGCAACCGCCTTGGATGCAGAGCTGGTCAGCGCTTCACGGGTTACGCCGCTGCTATTGGTTGCGCTGAGGCCCAGTTCGGAAGCGACAGCCGCCATTGACTGTCCTGCGTTCAATTTCGCGAGCGCAGCCTTTGCAGCCGCTTCGGTCGGGAAGACGAGCTGGCTAATGTCCAAAGTCTGCGAAGCCGCATATTGCTTGGCATTGGCTTTATAATAGTCGGCGATTTCCTGGGGGGTCGCGTCAGCTTTGCCCTCTACAATCGATGCGTCGAAAAAGGCGTAGCTGATGGCCCGCTTTTCAGGGATGGTGAAACGCGCCGAGTTGGCGCGGTAAAATGCCTGCAACTGTGCGTCGGTTGGCGGCGTGGTCGGCAGGAATGCCTGCGAGGGAACCAGCGCTACGTCGCCTGAGCGCCGTTCCAGAAGCAGCGAAGCATAAGGCAGGACAAGGCTGTTCGGTGCGGGCGCACCAACGCCGGCAACCGGCAGGATTTGCTGCGCGTACAGATTCTGCGTGAAATCATCACGGATCATCTGCTCGGTCAGGTCGAGTCCTTGCAGGAAGGCTTGGAACGCCTGTTCACTGAACTTGCCATCAGGACCATTGACGTTGGGCAGCTTGCGAATTTCGGAATCGACGAGGCGCTTGCTGACAGCAATTCCATGTTCTTCACCAAATGCCGACAGGGCATAACGATTGATCAAGCGATCCAGCGTGCCGTCAAGGCCGCCGCTCTCTACGAATTTGGCCATATCAAGCGTTGGGTTGTCGCGGCGCTCGGCACGAAGGCTGTTGTCTAGCAGGTCCTGGAATTCACCAAGGCCGATGCTCTTTTTACCCACCTTGGCTACATGGCCTTGGCCCAACCCGCCAAAGCTGCCCGAACCAGTAACGTCGCCCAAGGCAAAGGCAAAGCCGACGAGCACGACGAAGGCGAGGGCGAACATGGCACCCCAGCGTGAACCCAGAAGCTTGCGGATGAAACTGATCATATCGGTCCTGAAAATGGTATGGCTAAGCGCAATCGGTGCCCGCTTTAGGCGGCAGTCGGCGGGCAATCAAGCGCGAAGGCCATTTGGATTTGCACCTTGGATTTGCTAGCGCGCCGAATCACAATTTCCAGACACAGACCGCCAGGGGGATTAGACATGCGCAAGCTTATTGCGGGCAATTGGAAAATGAACGGATTGCAGGCTGAGCTTGCAGATATTGCCGCCATAGCCGATGCGGTTTCTGCTCATCTGGGTGTCGACACAGCATTGTGCGTTCCAGCAACATTGATCCAGACCGCGGCAACGCGGTTCGCGTCAATGGCTATCGGCGGGCAGGATTGCCATATGGCGGTATCTGGCGCTCACACTGGTTGCGTCTCGGCGGAAATGCTTGCTGATGCTGGAGCAAAGCTGACGATCGTCGGCCATAGCGAGCGACGTGCAGCCCAAGGTGAAAGCGATGCCGACATTCGCGGCAAGGCGCTAGCCGCCAAGCGCGCGGGAATAGGGGCCATAGTTTGCGTGGGGGAAACCGAGGCAGAGCGTGACGCCGGGCAGGCTGAGGCCATTGTGTTGGGGCAATTGGCCGGCTCGCTTCCGGATGAAGCAGCAAGCAATTGGCTCTCGGTCGCCTATGAACCTGTATGGGCTATCGGTACCGGTCGGATACCTTCTGTCGAAGATGTGGCCGCGATGCATGCCGCCATTCGCGGCGCGTTGGTCGCTCGTTTCGGTGAAGATGGTGCTGCCATTCGCATTCTTTATGGTGGTTCGATGAATGGTGAAAATGCCGCAAGCCTGCTGGCAATTGCCAATGTCGACGGCGGATTAATTGGCGGCGCGAGCCTGAAAGCGGAAAAATTCCTGCCGATAGTTCAAGCTGCCGCAGCTGCAGCTTGAGGAATTGGGGCAATCCGTTCGAACCTTTGCGGCTCCCACAAAACCAATAACATTTGAAAAACTTGGCGTGCGTCCTTATGTGGGCGGCATTCCAGCCTTCTGGGCTTCATTTAATCGGACATTCCAATGGGTCTTTTTCACTTTCTTCTCGTCGTATTTGCTGTGGTCGCGGCTGCGCTTGTCGGTGTCATCCTGATGCAGCGTTCTGAAGGCGGCGGCCTTGGCATGGGAGGAAGCCCGTCCGGCCTGATGTCGGCGCGTGGGGCAGGTGACTTTTTGACCCGTACAACGGCGATCCTTGCGACCTTGTTCATCGTTCTTGCCATTGCCATGGCCTTTGTTTCTGCAAAGCGCGGCGCGCCGGCGGGCGTTGATGAGACGCTGGAACGCGCTGCACCGGCGGCCCCTGCGCAGAATGTCGATCCTGCAGCCGCGCCTGCGGCCGATGGTGCAACCGGGCAGGCAGCTCCTGCCGCTCCTGCTAGCGACGTCCCGCTGGATAAATAAGCAGAAAATCCGGAAGCGCGGGCGCCGATGTGCTCGGGCTTCCACAATTATTTTACTTCGGCGGGCATTCGCCCCTTGCCGAATCCCCGAAACTCGTCTTAGGCCTTTCCTCCCATGGCGCGGTACATTTTCATCACCGGCGGCGTGGTCTCCTCGCTTGGCAAGGG
>JALREL010000028.1 GCA_023262005.1 Sphingorhabdus sp.
ACGCTGAAGATGAAGGATCTGAACGCGAACGACATGGACGCTGCGGTCAAGATCATTGCAGGTTCGGCTACGGCCATGGGCCTCGAAGTGGTGGAGGGCTAAGCACATGGCTAAACTGACCAAGAAGGCAAAGACCCTCGCAGCGCTCGACGCTGAAAAGCTCTATGGCGTTGATGAAGCGCTGAAGACCATCAAGGAACTGGCCACCGCCAAGTTTGACGAAACCATCGAAGTCGCGCTGAACCTTGGCGTTGACCCGCGTCACGCTGACCAGATGGTCCGTGGCATGGTTTCGCTGCCTGCCGGTACGGGCAAGGACATGAAGGTCGCCGTGTTCGCACGTGGCGACAAGGCCGAAGCTGCAACCGCGGCTGGCGCCGACAAGGTTGGCGCTGAAGACCTGATGGAAGACATGCAGGCCGGCAACCTCGACTATGACCGCGTGATCGCGACGCCCGACATGATGGGCATCGTCGGCCGCCTCGGCAAGGTGCTGGGCCCCAAGGGCCTGATGCCGAACCCGAAGCTGGGCACCGTGACCATGGACGTCGCCGAAGCCGTCAAGGCTGCCAAGGCTGGCCAGGTTGAGTTCCGCGTTGAAAAGCAGGGCATCATCCACAGCGGCATCGGCAAGAAGAGCTTCTCCGACGCTGACCTGCGCAAGAATTTCGACGCGCTGGTCGATGCCATCATCAAGGCAAAGCCGTCGGGCTCGAAGGGCAAATATGTCCGCAAGATCGCGATCAGCTCGACCATGGGCCCCGGCCTGAAGGTTGACGTAGCAGACGTCGCTGGCGCCTAAGCCAGACTAAAACCGAATTACGAAAGGGTCGGGGGCAACCCTGGCCCTTTTGCTTTGCCCAAAAGGCAGGTGATGAACGCCAGCCCCGCGCCAATGCACAGCTGCCAGGGGAAGGCGAGGCCCTTCATAGCAGCAGGCAGGCCAAGACTGTCGACGACATAATGCTGTTGCAGCAGGATCGCGAAAAAACCCACCGCTAGCGCAGCAATCACCGAAGCGGTCGAGCCGCGCCGCGTGAACAGCACCGTCGCATAGACGCCGAGCAATCCTGAATAGGCAAAGGTCATCACGCCGAGCACAAATTCGAGCAGGGGCATGTCGGTGTAACGCTGCCAGTAGAAGCAAAGGATCGACATTGCGAACAAGGCGAGCGCGAGCAGGATCATCGCCCAGCGCCCGGCATTGACATAATGATGTTCACCCACCGCAGCGCCACGACGTTCCTTCCAAGGCCGGTAAAAATCACTCACCAGCACGGCGGACATCGAGATCAGCCCCGAATTGATCGCCGCCGCGGCGATTACGCCTACAGTGATCAGGCCGCGCACCCCCGGCGGGATTTCGGAAAGGATGAACGACATGAAGATGGTGATTTTCTCCCCCGAAAAGCCCTGCATCACGCTCGCGCTCACCCCCATCAGGTCGGGCCGTTCGTAAAAGATGTGCAGCAGCGAGCCGATAGCCATGAACAAAGCAACCACCGGTATCGTCATCCACATTGAAAGATAGAGCGCGTGCTTTCCTGCCTTCGCATCCTCACATGCAAGGAACCGCTGGCTGGTGTCCTGATCGAGCCCGGCATTGCCGATGTTGAGCAGCACCAGTCCGGTCAGGATCGCCCAGATGGTGAAGGGCTTTGACCAATCGAGCGACCAGTCGAACAAGCGCAATTTGTCGACGTCCCCCGGCGCATGGCGCAGCCCTTCCCAGATTTCGGATGCGGGTGCGGGGATTCGGTTCCACAGCAGGAAAAACACAATAAGCGCGCCGCCGACATAGAGCACCACCTGCACCAGATCGCTCCAGATCACCGCATTGAGCCCGCCGAACAACGTGAAGACAATGCCGAACACCACCAGCACTGCAGAGGCGATCAATATGTGCTGCGGCTCTACATCCAGGAAGATGATCATCGAAACCGCGATCGCCGCGAGATAGAGCCGCGCCCCGCTCGCCAGCACGCGCCCGACCAGATACATCCCCGCCGCCGCGCGCCGCGCAGTCCGGTCGAACCGCTGCTCGAGCAGCTCGTAAACCGTGGTCACGCCGAGCGCATAATAGCGCGGGATCAGCAGCCGCGCGACGAAGGCTGCTGCGATTATCGCGGCGAAATTGCTGGTGAGGTAACTCCAGTCACCACGATAGCTGTTATCCGGCGCACCCAGAAAGGTCGCGGCGGATTGCATCGTCGACAGCGCGGAAATCGCGACCAGCCAGGCGGGCGCATGATGCCCAGCAAGGAAATAGTCATCGGCCTTGTCCGGATTGCGCCGCGACGACCACCAGGCCGCGAGCGCCAGCAGCGCAACATAAAGCCCGAGCACCGCCCAGTCATAACCCGTATATGCAAGCGGCATCCGGCCCCCTCTCCCTTGGGAGGGAGTGAAAGCCTATCGCCGCTGCAAAAGCAAGCTTAGGCCGAAAGCGCCTTGTACAGGCTGAACAGGCTGGTCGCGGTCAGCACGATTCCGACCATCAGCAGCAAGGTCTTGGGCGGAACTCGCTTGGCAATATAGCCGCCGAGCGGTGCAGCCAGAAGCCCACCGATCAGCAGGCCGCCGGTCACCTGTGTGAATGCCTCGACCCCGATCGTGAACAGGAACATCGCCGAGACCGTGAAGGTGAGGAAAAACTCAGCGGTGTTCACCGTGCCGACCGTCTTGCGCGGATCGGTGCCCTGGATGAGGAGGTTCGACGTCACCACGGGCCCCCAGCCGCCACCGCCCGACGCATCGAGGAAACCGCCAACAAGGCCGAGCGGCACCGTCACCTTCGGGTCCTTCGCCTTGGGCAATTGCGGATAGCTGATCGCTTTGTAGAGTAGGTAAAAGCCAAGGCAGGTGAGGTAGAGCATCACCAGCGGGCGGGCGACATCGGCATGGATGTTCGACAGCACATAGGCACCCAGCGCGCCGCCAATCACCCCGGGAACGGCAATCCGTGCGAACAGTTTCCAGTCGACATTCTTGTGCAAGACATGGCTGATGCCCGAGGCACCGGTGGTGAACATTTCCACCAGATGCACACCGGCCGAAGCGCGCGCCGGCGGCACCCCCATGACGCTAACGAGCAGCGTCGAACAGATCACGCCAAAGGCCATGCCCAATGCACCGTCGACCAACTGCGCGGCGAAACCGATGGCAATGAAGGGCGCTATCGAGGACCAATCGAACGTGGTGGCGAATTCTATCATCTGGACCTCATCAAGGTAGCCGTAACGGCAACTGCATATCTGGAGTTGGCAGAATCCACCATAGCGATGCCCTTCCGAAATTGTTTTGCCCAAGCAAGCTTTGCTTTAGCGATGGCCATGCGTCAGAAGCTCACCTTCACCGTTCCGCCAAAAGTTCGCGGATCGCCAAGCTGTCCGGCAATCAGCCCGACATTGCTGGGGGCGACCTGGAGCAGGTCGAAATAGTCGACGTCGAAAACATTCCTGACCCATCCGTAAATCTCGAACTTGTCCGAACGGAATCCGACGCGATAGTTGGAAAGCGCATAGCCCTCGATATTGGTGTAGATTGACGGCGAGGGATTAGATGAAAAGCCAGAGCGGTAATTGCCGTCAAATCCGACGTAGAGCTGGCCCTCAGTGGCAAGGAAGGTCAACGGCGTGTTGACTTCCGCGCCATAGGAAATCGCCCATTTCGACACACCGGGCAGTCGCTGGCCCGAAATGTCACAATTGGCCGGGCTGAACCCGCCCGCGGTTCCCGGCGGGCTAGCCGGATTGGTCGCCGTGGCGGTGGTTCCACCAGCGAGTTCGGGTGGGCAAGGCGCGTCGACAAAGGGGGCATATTTCGCATCGGTATATGCGGCATTGGCATAGGCGCTGAAACGGTCACTCGGCCTGATCTTGAAATCTGCTTCCAGACCCTGTGAGCGGACCTTACCCGCGTTCGCAAGATAGCCGCGCAACACGCCCAACTGGCCGTTGGTCACCGTCGCCTGATAATTTTTGATATCAGTCCGGAACGCCGCGAGGTTGAACGTCGCCTTGCGGTCCCAAAGCTGGGTTTTGATACCCACCTCGAAATGGTTGACTGACTCGGGTTGGATGACGCCCGCTGCAAGAATCGGATTGCCAGCCGCATCGGTAGGAAGGCCGTTCTGGTTGATGCCCACCGTCTTGAAGCTTTTGGCGTAAGTTGCATAGGCAAGCACGTCTTCGGCAAGCTTGTAGTTGGCATTGAAATCATAGCTGAAATTCCAGTCCGATACCGATGGCGCACTCAACTGCGGCTGGTATACGCCGCATTGCGCCGCCCTGATCGTTCCTACTGCTGGTGCAGGGTTGAAGCAGGATATCTCCACCCCTGCGCCGTCAGTCACCCGTCGTTGGTAAAAGCCTTCTTTCTTGTCGTAGTTCAGGCGGACACCGGGCTGGATCGTCAGCGCATCGGTCACTTTCCAGCTGAGTTGTCCGAACAATGCCGCGCTGGTGCTTTTCAGATACTGGGTATTCGATGCGGTCAGGCCGTTGAGGACGGCGGGATTGGTTGCAAGTGCGCCGGTCAGGTTCCAACGGCTGGCGTTGATGCCTTGCTGTTCGACGCCCTGTGTATCGATCCGTTGCTTGAAACCAAATGCACCCAGCACGAAATCGATTGTGTCGCCCGAATAGTTGTAGCGGAATTCCTGGCTATATTGATCCTGCTGCGATGGGTTCTGCGACTTTGCCACGATCGACAGGCCGGTGAAGTCGCGGTCATTTTCCGGTCTCCAATCCCAGAAACGCCACGCGGTGATCGAGGTGAATGTGCCGGGCCCGACATCCCATTTGACCTTCAGCGATGCGCCACCAATTTTGTTGCCTGCATTCAGGCTGGCATCGATGTCGGTCAACCGGTCAAACGGATTGCGGCTGACAACGCTATATCCTTGTGCCGCAGCCAGCGCTTCATATTGCCGCGCCAGCGCGCGCTGCGTGCGTCCGACACGGACGAACACGGTACCGCAGCATTCAGGATTCTGCTTGCTGTAATCACCAGACAGCGTGACGCTGAGATCATCGTTCGGCTGGAACAAGAGCGTGCCACGAAGGCCGAGATTGTCTTGCTCGTTGATGTAACGATCGCTGCGTACGTTGAAGATTGTGCCACGGCGGCTGGTCGTGGCGACTGCTACTCGCGCGGCAATCTTATCCGACAAAGGCCCTGAAATTGCTGCCTTCGCCTGTCTGAAATTCAGGTTACCGACGGTCAATTCGGCCCTGGCCTCAAAGTCGAATGTAGGCTGGTTCGTCGTGATGTTGATCGCACCTGCGGTTGTGTTCTTGCCGTACAGAGTGCCTTGCGGGCCGCGCAGCACCTCGACCTGTTCGACGTCAAGGAAATCAAAGGTCGCGGCAGCAACGCGGGCATTGTAGACATCATCGACATAGATGCCGACGCCCTGTTCAAAGCCGTCGCTGGTAAGGCCGAAAGGCACACCAAGCCCACGGATATTGACCGATGTGTTGCGGGGATTTGATGTGTACACTTGTAGTGTTGGGGCAAGCTGCTGAAGCTTGACCACGTTGAAATTCCCAGTCGATTCGATGCTATCACCGCGAATGACCGATATGGCGAGCGGCACTTCCTGCGCGGTTTCCTGGCGGCGGCGCGCGGTTACGATGATAACGTCGCCACGGCTGACTTCGTCGCCATCTTGTTGGGCCGCGCTGTCCTGAACGTCTTCGGCCAGTTCGGAGTTGGCGTTCGCGGCAGATGTTTCCGCATAGGCGGTTTGGGAAGATAGAAATGCCCAACTAAGGGCGATTACGGCAGTAGATGCCTTTGTCGATCGGTGCATGTTCCAGTCCTGTCACGGAATGAGTTTGGAAAAGGAAATGCATCCGGTCGTCCGGTCTGCAGTCTGGCCTTGGAAGGCCGGGAGAGTTCAGGTTTTCGGGTTTCAGTTAGAGAAGCGTTGGCGCTCGGTGATGTCGACTTGGACGAGCTTGCCCTCGTGCACAGTCAACTGGATCGCACCGAATTTCAGCTTGCCCAGTGCATCAAGCACTGCCTGCAAGGCTGGCGATTTTGCGGCGTTGGCGCTTTCCCCCAAATGTTCATGGTCGGTATTGGCCATAGGCTGTTCCTCCTGGTCTGAGGAGCGCATGGCTATAGTCAACCGATTAAGTTGACAATTCAATATTTGCTTCACGTCGACCAAAAGAAAGTTTTGTCGGCTGAATCGAATATGGCGGTTCAGTCCGCCATCACGCCCATGTCGATGGGGTCCGCCAAGCTGATCCGGTCGAGCACCGCAGCGGTTTCATCACGCACCCGCAGCATCAGGGCGCGCATGCGGCACTCGCTTTCCTCAACGCAATTCTTGCATTTTTCATGCGCAAAGCGGCTGGCGCAGGGGACGAGCGCGAGCGAACCTCGGCTGAGCCGGATGATGTCGCCATAGCTGATATCGACCGGCGGCAGTGCCAGCTCATATCCGCCATCGCGCCCGCGCTGCGAAACGACAATGCCTGCCCGGCTCATTTCAGACAGGATGACGGTCAGGAACTTGGCGGGAATATTCTGCGCCTCGGCAATTTCGGTCAGCGGCACCAGACCCTGCTGGTACTTGTCCGCAAGGTGCATCAGCGCGCGGATTGTATAGCGGGTCTTTTGCGAAAGCATTCTCTACTTATGGAGTAGAGAGCGCCCTGCTGCAAGGTCGTTTGCTAATAGATGGCTTATCTGCTATTGCAGCTTTGCTATCGTCGAACGCGACGGAAATTTGAGGTGCAATTCGGGTCAAGTCCAAAGGACTGGTCTGGCACGCGCAACGTCTTTTCTCACACGACCCTGGCTTCCCCGCTTGGCGCTGTTGCCAAGCGGACAATAGTTTCGTGAAAGGAACGACCTTATGCCTATTGGCACCGTAAAATTCTTCAACACCGAAAAAGGCTATGGCTTTATCGCACCCGATGGCGGCGGCGATGACAGCTTTGTCCACATCACAGCCGTGATGGCAGCGGGCATGTCCTCGCTCGATAAGGACCAGCGCCTCAACTACGAAGTCGAAGCTGGCCGCGACGGCAAGAAAGCCGCCGTCAACCTTTCGGCAGCTGACTGAGCCCTTGGCCAAAGAAGAGCTTTTGACGCTCGAAGGGGTGATCGATGAAATCCTGCCCGATGGCCGCTTTGGCGTCGTGCTGGAAAACGAACACCGGATTATCGCTTACACGGCGGGGAAGATGCGGAAATTCCGCATCCGCTCCGTCGTGGGCGACCGGGTCCATGTCGAAATGACACCCTACGACCTCTCCAAAGGGCGTATTATCTTCCGCGAGCGCACACCCGGCGTGGGCCCCGGCCCTCGCAACGCGCGGCGCCGCTAAACCAGAAAAGGAGTCGCTGAAATGGCTACCGTGGAATTCTATCGCGAGCGTGCCGCGCAATCCGAACGCGAAGCCAATGTTGCGACACTCGCCAATGTCCGTGAGCGGCTTCTGGTCGCCCGCGACACCTGGACCGAAATGGCCGACAAAGCCGAGGGCGTGCTGAAAAGCCGCGCCGCAGCCGAAGCCGAAAAGCAGGCCCTGACCGCTGCCAGCTAAAGCCGGGCTTTGCCTGCTGCTATCTAAAAAATATTGCGAGCCCCGGCTGGCGTCGTTAATCGATGCGGACCGGGGCAAAGCGACCTCCCGGTCAAGCCATTGTGCTGCAATGGCTCAAGCGTTGCCATTTTGACCGCCTTTGGCGGACGAAAGGAGCATGCTTGTGAAGGATACCAACCCCGCTACGCTTGGAGAATTGACCCGCTTGTTTGGCAAGATCGGGCTGATCAGCTTTGGTGGGCCTGCCGGCCAGATAGCGTTGATGCACGAGGAAGTGGTCGACCGGAAAAAATGGGTCAGCGAAGAAGAATATCTGCAGGCGCTCAACCTGTGCCACCTGCTGCCTGGGCCAGAGGCACAGCAACTGGCCGCATGGATTGGCTGGCGGCTCCACGGTACGCTTGGCGGATTGATCGCTGGGCTGCTGTTCGTAATCCCGGGCGCGATCGTGATGCTCGGATTGTCAGCGCTCTATGTCGTCTCGATGCAGGTTGATTGGCTGCAAGGGCTGTTTTTTGGGATCAAGGCAGCGGTGCTCGCGATCGTGCTGCAGGCGCTGCTGCGCATCGGCGGTAAGGCGCTGACCACCCCGGCCAAGCGGGCGCTGGCCGTCATTGCCTTTATCGCGCTGTTCGCGCTGCACATTCCCTTCCCCATCCTTATTTTCAGCGCAGCGATTGTGGGCGCGGTCGTCGCATGGAAGGCACCTGACTGGTTCGCGCTCAAGCCGGTCGAAGCACGTGCGGCTGCTCCAAGCGGCCATTGGCTGACGCATGTCGCGAAAACGGTCGGCATTTGGGGAGTAGTATGGGCAGCGCCTATGGTCGCTATCCTCCTCACGCTCGGGCAGGAACATGTACTCTGGAAAGTTGGCAGTTTTTTCTCACAATTGGCGATCGTCACCTTTGGCGGCGCTTATGCGGTGCTAGCTTATATGGCGCAGGAAGCGGTCAACGGATTTGGCTGGTTGAGCGCAGGGGAAATGGCAGACGGGTTGGGGCTTGCCGAAACAACGCCGGGTCCATTGATCCTCGTGACGCAGTTTGTCGGCTTCCTCGCAGGTTTCCGGGCGCCCGCACCATTTGATCCCTGGGCGGCGGGGGTGCTTGCGGCCCTGCTCACCACCTGGGTCACCTTTGCGCCATGCTTCTTATGGATCTTTGCGCTGGCCCCGTTGATGGAGCGGATGCGCAGCATCGCCTGGCTGCAAGGAAGCCTTGCCGCCATCACCGCCGCCGTGGTCGGGGTAATCGCAAACCTGTCAATCTGGTTCGCGCTGCATGTGTTGTTCCGCACTGTCGGGGAACTGGATGTAGGTATCGGTTCGATATGGTGGCCGCACTGGTCTTCGCTGGATTTGAAAGCCTTGGCCATCGGGCTGGCCGCAGGTGGAATGCTGTTCGGCCTGAAATGGGGCATCATCCGAACACTGGCTATTTGCGCGCTGGCTGGACTCGCTCTGGGTGCGGTCGCGGCTTGACTCTTGGTCGATAGCTGCTAATGGCCGCCCCCGACCGGAGGGTTCGCCCTCTACGTCACCGTCCGAGACAGTTGGTGACCGGAATTTGCCGGTCTTAATTTCCAGCCTAGACGGGGATAGAGATTTCAGGTGCGTTTGCGCACCTTCGCTTATGCAATTCGCGCCTTGCGATTGCCGGCATGAAACTTCCCCACGGACTTAAGCTAGCGGATTACCCATCCGGGTGATTTCGCGATTTCGTGTTGGGTTTGTCCCTCGGGCAGGCCCAGTGATTGGAGTAATGCATGAACCGTTCTGAAAAGACCGAAGCGGTTGAAGCGCTGAACGCAACTTTCAAGGAAGCCGCGGTTGTCGTGGTCACCCGTAACCTGGGCCTGACCGTCGCACAATCGACCGACCTCCGCCTGAAGATGCGCGAAGCGGGAGCCGGCTACAAGGTCGCCAAGAACCGCCTTGCCAAGATCGCATTGAATGACACGCAGTATGAACCGCTCAGCGACCTGCTGACCGGCCCGACTGCGCTTGCCACATCGGGTGATCCGGTGGCTGCCGCCAAGGTTGCCGTCGAATTCGCCAAGACCAACGACAAGCTTGAAATTGTCGGCGGCGCGATGGGCTCGACCGTCCTCGATGTCGAAGGTGTCAAGGCGCTGGCTTCGATGCCGTCGCTCGACGAACTGCGCGCCAAGATTGTCGGCCTTGTACAGGCCCCGGCAACCAAGGTTGTTCAGGTCATCAGCGCACCGGCTGGACAGCTGGCACGGGTTTTTGGCGCATACGCCGCCAAGGAAGCCGCATAATTTGTTCATATCACCGCGCGGCGAGCGATCGCGTGGGTAGAATTGCATAGAAATTGGAGTGTTATTGAAATGGCTGATATCGCAAAGCTGGTAGAAGAACTGAGCAAGCTGACCGTCCTCGAAGCAGCTGACCTCGCCAAGGCCCTCGAAGAAGCATGGGGTGTTTCCGCCGCTGCTGCTGTTGCTGTCGCAGCTCCTGCTGCTGGCGGTGCTCCGGCTGCTGCTGCTGAAGAGCAGACCGAATTCGACGTGATCCTGACCGGCGACGGCGGCAACAAGATTGCTGTCATCAAGGAAGTCCGCGCCATCACCAACCTCGGCCTGACCGAAGCCAAGGCTCTTGTTGAGTCGGCTCCGAAGGCGATCAAGGAAGGCGTTTCGAAGGCTGAAGCCGAAGAAATCAAGGCGAAGATCGCCGCTGCTGGTGGCACCGTCGACCTCAAGTAATCGACTTTTCCCCGACGGGGGAAATGGAAAGGGCGGTCTGCGCAAGCGGGCCGCCCTTTTTCTTTTGCGCTTTCAGAGTGCTCGCGGCATTTACCCGTCATGACCGACAATGCCGATCTCGCCGCACTCATCCGTACTATCCCCGATTATCCCAAGCCGGGCATATTGTTCCGCGATGTTTCAACGCTGCTGCTCGATGGGGAGGGGTTTCGTAAAACCATCGACCGCATTGCCGCGATGGTGGCGACTGACACCCAATTGATCGCAGGTATCGAAGCGCGCGGGTTCATCGTAGCGGCCGGGCTGAGCTATGCGCTGGGGTTGGGCAAGCTTATGCTGCGCAAACCCGGCAAGTTACCCGGCGAAAAGATCGGTATCGATTACCAGCTCGAATATGGCACTGACCGGATCGAATTGCACAAGGGCCAGGTGACCGCGGGGCAGAAAGTGGTGCTGGTTGATGACTTGATAGCGACCGGCGGCACCGCGCTTGCGGGGATCGAACTGATCCGGCAGGCAGGCGGCATCGTAGAGCAAGCGTTGTTCATCGTCGATCTGCCTGAATTGGGCGGGGCCGAAAAATTGCGCGCCGCGGGCGTTGAACCGACCGCCTTGATCGGGTTTGACGGGCATTGAGCAAAATTAAATCTATTCTCCTCCTCGCCGCTCTCGCTGAAGAGGCCGATGCTTTTCTTGAGGGGCAAGGCCGCATCGTCGAGGGCGAGCCGCTGCCGGTGCGCATGGTCGAAACCGATGTTGCGCAAATCAAGATTGTCACCTGCGGCCTAGGCAAGGTGAATACGGCGCTGGCCGTCGGGCGATATGCCGATGCATCGACGTCCCTTGTCGTGATGACCGGAACGTGCGGACGGATTGGGGCAATCGAGGGCGATTGCTTCTGGATCGCGAGGGCTATCCAGCATGATTATGGCGCGCGGCAGGCAGAGGGTTTCGTGCATTATCGCGCGGGCGACTGGCCGATGGGCGAGGCGCGCGACCATGCCTTTTCCGCCATGCGCGACCCCGGGCTTGGCTTGCCCCACGCGACCATTGCCAGCGGCGATGTTTTCCTCGAATGCGCTGATACCGCGGAAGCGCTCGCACAGCGGCTCGACGTCCATCTTGTCGACATGGAGGTAGCCGCCGTCGCGCAGGCCGCCGAGGCGCTTGGCCTGCCATGGGCCGCTATCAAGGCGGTCACCGATTGCGCCGATGGCGAAAGCGCAGGCGATTTCAATGCGAACCTCAAGCGGGCCGCGCGCAAGGCAGCAGAAGCGATGGAGCGACTGATCGAGGAAATCGCCGCCAATTGAGCGGGGCTGCGCTTGACCGGCAACCCACTTTTCCGTATATCAACACGCATACGCCGTATCTTTCGGGACCGGGGCAAAAACGCGCATTGCCTCCAACGAATTGAAAGATAAGGTTTTCCGACGCGCTCAGGCTGCTGGTTGCTTCCCGAATCCGGGGGCGATGCCATGCGGCCTTTTCGTTGTCGGGTCCTTGCGCTCAAAAATGATATAGACGAGGCTGAGCAACCCACATGGCTAAAGCAGCGGTTTCCGCATCGCTGGGCGCATCTACCGCCCTCTCGCGCACCAAGCGCATTCGCAAGATTTTTGGCGACATCCACGAAGTGATCGACATGCCGAACCTCATCGAGGTTCAGCGCGAGAGCTATGAACAGTTCCTGCGTTCGGATCCTTCGATCGGTTATGTTTCGGGTCTAGAAAAGACGCTGCGCAGTGTATTCCCGATCCGTGATTTCGCCGGCACCTGCGAACTCGACTTCGTCAATTACGAACTCGAAGACCCCAAATATGACGTGGAGGAATGCCGCCAGCGCGGTATCACCTATTCGGCGCAGATGAAGGTCACGCTCCGCCTGATCGTCTTTGAAGTCGACCCTGAAACCGAAGCGCGTTCGGTTCTCGATATCAAGGAGCAGGACGTTTACATGGGCGAAATGCCGCTCATGACCGAGAACGGCACCTTCTTCATCAACGGCACCGAGCGCGTGATCGTCTCGCAGATGCACCGTTCGCCGGGCGTTTTGTTCGACCATGACCGTGGCAAGACCCACTCGTCGGGCAAATATCTCTTCGCCGCTCGCGTGATCCCCTATCGTGGTTCGTGGCTCGACTTTGAATTCGACGCGAAAGACATCGTCAACGTCCGCATCGACCGCAAGCGCAAGCTGCCGGTGACGACGCTGCTTTATTCGCTCGGCCTCAACAGCGAGGAAATCCTCAACCATTTCTACGACCGCGTAACCTTTGCCCGTGCAAAGGGTGGCTGGAAGATTCCGTTCAATGCCGAACAATGGCGCGCGTCCAAGCCGAGCTTTGACATCGTCGACGCCAAGTCGGGCGAGGTCATCTTCCCCGCTGGCCAGAAAATCACGCCGCGCGCCGCCAACAAGGCACTCAAGGACGGCCTGACCGACTTGCTGATCCCGACCGAAGAAATCTTTGGCCGTTATTCGGCATTCGACTTGGTCGACGACAAGACCGGCCGCATCTATGTTGAGGCTGGCGATGAAATCACCGCTGAAAATCTCGAGGCGCTCGACAAGGTGGGCATCGACAGCATCGAACTGCTCGACATCGACCATGTCATCA
>JALREL010000125.1 GCA_023262005.1 Sphingorhabdus sp.
GTCTTCCGGCTTGTGCTTCCTTGCCATTTCAATCCTCCTTCGTGGCCATTCCTAAAATAGAAATTGGGCCACTCAGAAGGGGGCAGATCAGCAATTTCAAAGCTTTATTGGCGAGAATCCGCACTTTTTGACTCAAAATCAACCTCGAACAGGCAATCCATTTTCTGTAATCGGTTCCATCTTGGAACCAACTGGATATATCGTTAGGTATAGTTGAAAGATAACAAAGGATTGTAAAAGGTGGTAACTATTTCATTGAAACAGTAGCCTCGTTTGTAAATCCGGATTATCTGGAGCGTGTGTGGGCGACGTGACCAGTCAAGTAGCATTCAATGGTTCCGTCGGGGTAGATGGGGTAGTTGTATGCGAATTGCTATTGCTGACGATGAAAGTGATGTTGTCGATTTCCTTAAAAACATAGTTGAAGATATGGGGCACGCAGCCTCTACATTTTCCGATGGCGCGACATTGTCGCAAGCTTTAGTTCGGGAAACCTATGACCTGGTAATCATGGATTGGTCGATGCCCAAGAAAGACGGGATGGCGACCTTGGGCTGGATGCAGACGTCGCTGCAGGAAAAGCCACCGGTAATCATGCTGACCAACCGAACGGCCAAGCGCGATATCAGCGATGCCCTTAATGCCGGGGCCGATGATTATATAACCAAGCCAGAAGATCCGATGATTATCACTGCGCGGATCAACGCTCTCATCCGGCGTAGCGCCGGCAGCGGGGCGTTCGAAACCAAAGCGGTCTACGGCATTTACGAATTCAACCGCATTGAACAGACCGTTACCGTGGCCGGAAGGACGGTTGCGATGACCGCCAAGGAATTCGAACTGGCGGACCTGTTCTTCCGCAATCGTGACCGTACGCTGTCGCGGAATTACATTATGGAAACCATCTGGCGCACCACCGCGGCGCTGGCAACGCGAACACTCGACATGCATATTTCGCGCGTACGTTCAAAGCTGGAACTGCGCCCTGATAACGGTTTTCGCATCTTCACGGTGTTCGGCTACGGATATCGTCTGGAGTCCATCGATAAACGGTAATGGCATGAAGCGTTGGGCCCAAAGCGTTGTCATTCTGGCAATGGCGATGTGCATCGGTGCCCCTGCGATTGCCGCAGACGAGATCTCGTACAAGGTCGTGGCCGGTGATACGCTCACCGGCCTTGGTGGAAAGTATCTCAAGCGGCAGGCCGATTATCGCATCGTCCAAAAACGCAACGGCATCCGCAATCCCAAACGCATCCCGGTTGGGACAATCCTGAAAGTGCCGCGTTCGATTTTGAAGTATGAACCGGCATCGGCGCGGCTTTCTGCCGTTCGCGGCGATGTCATGGCGGTTGTCGATGGCGAAGCCCGCGCTGCGCGAACCGGCCAGACATTATCCGAGGGAAATGCACTCAAAACCTCTGGCGGAGCATTTGCGTCGCTGCAGCTCGACGATGGATCACGCATTTCGGTGCCGTCCAATACCGACATCCGCATCCTCCGCCTGCGTCGCTATCTCCTCGGCTCGGCGCTCGATTATGATTTCCAGGTCGATCGTGGCGGTGCCCGATCGAAGGTAGCCCCGTTGAAATCAGCCAATGACCGTTACCAGGTGCGCACGCCGCGCGCGGTTTCGGCGGTTCGGGGGACGGATTTCCAGACGCGTTTCGATGCCGATAACAATCGCGACTTTGCTGAGGTCGATGAAGGTGGCCTTGCGATAGAGTTGGATAAGGGTGTCACACGAGCATTGCCTGCCGGTAATGGCCTTGCCGTCGCCGCGGATGGCTCGTCCTTCACAGAGGCGCTGCTGCCACCCCTCGACATTGCTGGCGCGGGTAAGTTGCAAAACGGAGCCACGGTCCGCTTTGCCCTTCCCTCGGCAGCTAA
>JALREL010000164.1 GCA_023262005.1 Sphingorhabdus sp.
TATAACCGCCGCGTGATGGTGCAGGGCTATCACGGCACCGGCAAGTCGACCCATATCGAACAGGTTGCAGCGCGCCTCAAATGGCCGTGCATCCGTATCAACCTTGACGCGCATATCAGCCGTATCGACCTGATAGGCCGCGACGCGATCGTATTGCGCGACGGGGTGCAGGTAACCGAATTCCGCGAAGGCCTGCTGCCTTGGGCGCTGCAGACCCCGACGGCTTTGGTGTTTGACGAATATGATGCAGGACGCCCCGACGTGATGTTCGTGATCCAGCGCGTGCTCGAAACCGAGGGCAAGCTGACACTGCTTGACCAGAACCGCGTGATCCGCCCCAATCCCTGGTTCCGCCTGTTTGCGACGGCCAATACGGTAGGTCTGGGCGACACCAGCGGCCTCTATCATGGCACACAGCAGATCAACCAGGGCCAGATGGACCGCTGGAACATCGTCGTCGGCCTCAATTACCTGCCGGCGCAGGTCGAGGGCGAGATTGTCGTCGCCAAGACCGGCGGCAATCCGGATGATATCGCCAAGATGATCAAGGTGGCGGAACTGACCCGCCAAGGCTTCATCAATGGCGATATCTCGACCGTGATGAGCCCGCGTACCGTGATCACTTGGGCGCAGAATACTGCAATCTTCAAGGATGTCGGCTTTGCCTTCCGCCTGTCGTTCCTCAACAAGTGCGACGATGCCGAGCGGGCGCTGGTGGCAGAATATTACCAGCGGGTTTTCGGCAAGGATTTACCGGAAAGTGTAGCAGCAAAAGCGGGGTAGCATGACACTCGACATAGATACGATCCGAGCGAAATATGCGGAAGAGCGCGACAAACGGGTTCGCGCTGACGGCAACGATCAATATGTCGAGATTGCGGGCAAGTTCGCCCGCTACAAAGAAGACCCTTACATCCCGGTCAGGCCGCGTGAGCCGGTAAATGATCATGTGACCTTTGCCTTTATCGGCGGCGGCTTTGCTGGGCTGATTTCGGCTGCCAAACTGAAAGAAGCAGGTGTCGACGATGTCCGCATCGTCGAAAAAGGCGGCGATTTCGGCGGCACGTGGTATTGGAACCGCTACCCCGGCGCACAATGCGATACCGCCTCGCTCATCTACATGCCGCTGCTCGAAGAAACCGGACACATGCCATCGGAAAAATATGCGCATGCACCGGAAATCCTCTCGCACTGCCAGCGCATCGGAAACAAGTTTGGGCTTTATGACAATGCCCTGCTCCATACCGAAGTCACTGCGCTCGAATGGGATGATGCCAATTCGCGCTGGATAATCCGCACCAACCGTGGCGATGCATTTACGGCCCAGTTTGTCGGCCTCGGCACCGGCCCGCTGCATGTGGCAAAGCTGCCCGGCATCCCCGGCATTGAAAATTTCAAAGGACATAGCTTCCACACCAGCCGGTGGGATTATGCCTATACCGGCGGTAGTCCCGAAGGCGCGCCAATGACGAAGCTGGCCGACAAGCGCGTCGCCATCATCGGCACGGGTGCAACATCGGTACAGGCTGTCCCGCATTTGTCGCGCGATGCGAAGGAGCTGTTCGTTTTCCAGCGTACGCCATCCTCAGTCGACGCACGCAACAACGGACCGATCGATCCTGACTGGTTTGACAAGATCTCCGAACCGGGCTGGCAGTATAAATGGCTGGAAAATTTCGCCGCGCATTTTTCCGGCATTGGCATACCCGAGGTTGATCTGGTTGCCGATGGCTGGACAGACATGTCGCGCCGCATGCGCGCCAAAATGGTCGACCTGCCGCCCGAGCAGATGAATCCCGCCGGAATCCTCGCCGCATTTGAGGAAACCGACCATCAAAAGATGGAAGAAATCCGCGCCCGCGCCGAAACGATCGTCAACGACAAGGAAACCGCGGAAAGGCTGAAGGCCTGGTATCGCCAGCTCTGCAAGCGCCCGTGCTTCCATGACGAATATCTGCAGTCATTCAACAATCCCAACACGCATCTGATCGATACCGATGGCAAAGGCGTGGAACGGATTACCGAAAAAGGCCTGGTCGTCGCCGGCAAGGAATATGAAGTCGACTGCATCATCTATGCATCGGGCTTTGAGGTCGGGACCAGCTATCAACGGCGCTCAGGATTTGACGCAGTCGGCCGCGACGGATTGAAACTGTCCGACTATTGGGCCGATGGCATGCGCAGCCTGCACGGCATCCATGTCCATGGCTTCCCGAACATGTATATCGTCCACCCGGCGCAGGGGGCGAACCTGATTTCGAACGTGCCGCACAATCTGGTCGATTCTGCGAAGACGATTACGGCAATCGTCAGCCACACGCTGCAATCGGGCCATACCACCAATGAGGTTACGAAACAGGCCGAGGATGACTGGCTCGCCTTGCTCTCAACCGGAATGGGCATGATCATAGGCGGCACCGAATGCACGCCCGGCTATTACAATAATGAGGGCCATGGCTGGGAGGGCACTCCCGGCACGCTCAGCATGGGCTACCCTGCCGGCGCGGTCGCCTATTTCAAATATATCGACGAATGGCGCAATAACGGGAAGTTCGAAGGCCTGGCCTTCGCTTGAAGGCCCAGGCCAGCGGCTCGGGCCTTCAAAACCTCAATCGCCGTCCTGGTGCCCCGCCACCGCGGCAGCACCTGATGTACCGCTGGAACCGCCTTGTGCGCCCTCCCACCAATAGGCAGGGCGCTTGCGGTTGCCGGTCACCTCTTCGTTCAACGAAGCAGCATCATAAAGGCGGCCGTTGATCATCACCTTGGCTACCTTTTCCGAATTGCGGATGTCGGCAGTCGGATCGGCATCCAGCACGACAAGGTCAGCCAGCTTTCCAGGCTCGAGCGAACCGATATCCTTGTCATAGCCAAGCGAACGGGCGGATTCGATCGTGCCTGCACGCAGTGCCTCGATCGGCGTCATGCCGCCGCGGACAAAGGACCACAGCTCCCAATGCGCAGCGATGCCGGGTTCCTGCCCGTGCGCACCGATCGATACGGGAACACCTAGCCGCGCCAGCTTGGCCGCTTCGCGTGCGCTTTCATCGTCGACATAATTGTCTTCGGGCGCGATCGTCCGGCGGGCATTATTGGCCATCAGAACCGTTTCCGGCACATGCTTTTGTAGCAAAGGCTGCTTCCATACCTCGGTATGTGCTCGCCAATAAGGGTCTGCCGCCGGGCCGCCATAAGTGACGACCAGTGTCGGCGTGTACCCAACCTTCGAACGTGAGAAGAATTGCTGCACATCCTGGTAGAAGGTTTCGACCGGGATGTTGTGCTCAACCGTGGTGTTGCCATCGGCAATCAAGGTCATGTCGAGGCCGAAGAGCGAACCACCTTCCGCAACCGAGCGCATATTCTCGTCGATTGCGGCGGCTACAACCTGCTGGCGCTGGTCGCGGCGCGGCTGGTTATAATTCTTGATGCTGTGCGCTCCCTGCGCCTTCAGGCGACGGATGTGCGCCAGCGCATCGGCCTTGCTGTCGATCTGCGCATAGACGTGGGGGTTCTTTGCGCCATAGACAATCTCACCGGTTGAAAAGCTGCGCGGCCCGATGATCTTGCCGGCGCGCACCATTTCAAGCGCAGGAAAGACCAAGGCCGAACGGCTGGAGGGATCGTGCCGCGTCGTCACGCCCATTGCGAGGTTCACCATTTCTACCCAGTTCGCCTGCGGGGTCATTTCATCGACGCCATAGGGCCCGTGGGCATGGGCATCGATCAGACCGGGGATGATGGTCTTTCCGCTGACATCGACGGTCGGGATGCCGGCAGGGATCGATGTCGAGGCCAGATCGCCGACCATTGCGATGCGGTTGCCTTCGATCAGCACCACGCCATTTTCGATAATGCCGCCATTGGCACCAGCCATTGTCACGATCCGTGCACCGACCAGCGCCACTTTTCCGCTCGGCTTTTCCGCATTTACGCGCATCGAAAGCGAGACGCCCGTTTTGGGCGGTTCAAACTTTGCCGGCTTCGCGTCCTTGGCCAGCGGGGCACTGGCGAAAAGCGCGCTGCGATCAGCGCTGTAAACCACCGGCCCCATCGACCAGTGCAGCTTCGCGCCGCCATTCGACCAATGGATCCAGTCTGCACCGTCTCCGCTGGCCTTGGTAACCGGCATCGGGCCCCCATTGGGCGAAGCCGTTACCGCCTGCGTACCCGGCATCAACGGCATGACAAAAGCCTGGTAATTCTGGCGGAATGCGAAGTGCGTACCATCGGGTGATACGCTATAGGCGTTGACCATTTCGCCCTCGGCATGGGTACGCCGGGCTTCTCCATTCAGGTCGGTGCTGACCAGCTTTGCGCCTTTCGAATCGCTGGTGGTGAAAAACACCCGATCGTTAGACGCACCAAAGTGCGGCGCTTCGCCGTCGCGCGTAATGCGGGTTGCTGCACTTCCGCTGGCAGAAATCCGGTAGACGCCGGGTTCGGCGGAAGCGCGGGGGTTCACCAGATATCCGCCATTGCCTTTCTCGAACACGATGGTCTTGCCATCGGGCGAGAAGCGCGGACGGGCATAATGGCCGGCGGCCTTGGTCACGGCCTTGCTGGCACCGCCATTTGCCGAAACGGTATGGATCGCCCCCAGACCGGCATCGGTCCAGCGGACAAAGGCGATGCTTTTGCCGTCGGGGGACCATGTGGGATAAGCTTCCATCGCTTCGTCATCATTGGTCAAGCGACGCGGTTCGCCACCGGCCATCGATTTCACCCACATTTTGCCAAGCGTTTCGAACAGCACCTTGCTGCCATCGGGTGAAACCACCGCGCCGCGCGGGATTTTGGTTTCAAAGCTATCGGGAGCGACCTCAACCGGCGGACGCGGCGGATCGATGACGCCACGGCTATCCTCTATGCGGAATGGGATGATTTCGCTGGCACCGCTACCAACATTCAGCTTGCGCAATTTGCCGCCAGCCCAAAAGACCAGAGCGGAGCTGTCGGGCCTCCACGCCATATTGGGATACACGCCAGTGACTGCCCAGGTTTCCTGCACATCCTGATCGAGACTGTCATAGACCTTACGGTCTGCACCAGTTTCAAGATCCCTCAGATAGAGTTTCGACCGGGTCTTTTCGCGGCGGACATAGGCCAGTTTCTTGCCATCGGGCGATGGCGTTGGTCGTACTGCACCCCCCTCTCCGCCAACAATGAACTCGGTCTCGCCGGTTTCGATGTCATAGCGTTCGATCGCGAACAGCTGGTTGTTCGAATCCTGCGCATATTCGAAAATCGGGCCGGGCG
>JALREL010000185.1 GCA_023262005.1 Sphingorhabdus sp.
TGCAGGTTGAGTTCGGCGGCCCAGCCGAAGCCCTTGGAATAGGGCATCGAGATCGCGTTGCCATCGTTGATCTGGCTGAACAGGAAGGCGTCGGTCGGATCGATCACCAGTCCACAGAACACGCCCGGCATCGAATTTGCCGCCAGCATTGAGCCCATGCCGGTCCCGCAACCGGTGACGACAAAATCTGCCGCGCCGGAGTTGAGCAGGATGCCGGTGAGCAAGCCGTTCATCACATAGGTCAGCGAAGCCGCATCTTCGGGCGTGTACATGCCATAGTTGAACACCTGGTGGCCCAGCGGCTCGGCGACCGAGGTCAGCGCCTCGTGCACGATCGCGTTCTTGGCGGCCTGGCTGTTCTCGATGATCAGGGCGATTTTCATACTATCTCTCTCAACATTGAAACTGGCGGATTTGCCTTCGTACAGAATCTAGGTAACCGGTGTCATTCGCAGATGCAAGCTCATTGGCTTGGCGGTGCGACCGAACCCCGCCGGATCAGGGTCGACAGGAATTCCGACGGCTCATTTTCAAGGTCGATGCCTTCAACGGCTCCATTGATCAGCTTGTGCGCAGCTGACCGGCCCATGGCGACAATCGGCCATCGGACCGTGGTAAGCGGGGGCCAGATGCGCGACGCAATCGGCGTATCGTCAAACCCCATGATCGAAAGTTCCTCGGGAACCTTGATGCCCCGAAGACGGGCGGCGTAAAGAACGGCAGCGGCCATTTCGTCGTTCGACGCAAAGATCGCTGTCGGCCGCGGCGACAGGTCGAGCAGCTTTTCAGTGGCCGCCAGCCCCGAATCAAAAGTATATTCGCCTTGTGCGCGGAAACTGCGCGGCAGTTTTATATTGGCCGCTGCCAAGGCATCTTCAAAACCCGCCAGACGTTCGGCCGCCGAACGGAATCCCTGCGGCCCGGTGACAATGGCGATATCCTTATGCCCTTGTTCTATAAGGAATTGGGTTGCCTCACGAACCGCATCACGGTCGTTCGATGCCACCATATGCTCGCTGCTATCAAGCACCGCCGAACCCATGCGGACATAGCGGCATCCCGCCTCAACACACATTTTGGCGACCGCATCATTCTCTGAAATCGGCGGCAGGATGACGATGCCATAGAGGCGCTGGCGGATGATGAAGTTGCGAATATCGTCAACCAATGTCGGCGAACTGCGGTTGACCGGCTGCACCACCATCGCGAACTCGGTGTCGCGCAGCCCTTCCAATATCCCCTGCTGCATGTTGAGAATCATCTGCGCATTGGGGTTGTCGTGGACGAGGCCGATCAGGAAATTGCGACCAAGTGCCAGCGCGCGGGCCTGCGGATTGGGGACATAGCCCAGGTCCGAGATGACGGCCTTTACCTTGTCGCGCGTCTCTTCGGTCAAGAGCGGCGAATCGTTGATCACACGGCTGACGGTCTTTTTCGAAACCCCCGCGATGCGCGCAATATCGTTAATTGTCGGCTTCATCGAAATTCGCACTAATCCCTGTCTTTTTCAGTGCATAGCAATAAATCTTGCTCACGTCAGCCAAGCATTCTTGCAAATGACACCGGTTTCCCATAGCTGTGTCGCGAGGACATACAAAGGGGATTATGCGTGTTGCCAACGATTGCCGAAGCCAAAAGCATTGCAGAGGCATTTGTCGACGCGCGCAGAAAAGCCGCTGCATTGGCAGCCTATCCCGGAACCGAACCCGTCGATTTGCAAACCGCATTGGCGATACAGGATGCCGCGATTCCACTGTTTGGCGAGAAGATTGCGGGCTGGAAGGTCGGCCGTATCAATTCGCCCTGGCTGGAAAAGGTTGGCGTCAACCGGCTACCCGGCCCGATATTCGCAAAGAATGTGCAACGTGCAAAAGCGGGTCAGCAATCTGTCGGGCGAATCTTTGAAGGCGGCTTTGGTGCTGCCGAGGCTGAATTTGTTTTCCGCCTGCGCTGCGGGCCAGGGGCAGGGGTGAAAACCCTGTCGCTTGCAGAGACCGCCGATCTGGTTGACGCCGTCTTCATTGGTATCGAGGTTGCGAGCTCCCCCTTTGCCGGGATCAACATTCGCGGCCCGCTGGTTACCATTTCCGATTTTGGCAACAATAACGGCCTGATCCTGGGCGCCGAAATTCCGGACTGGCGCGATAGCCAACTGGCAGACTGGAATGTCGCGGCAACCATTGACGGCGAGGCGGTCGGGCAGGGTGCTGCATCGGCCTTCCCCGATGGCCCATTGGGTTCTGTGCGTTACCTGATCGAAAATCTGCTCGCCCGCGGTATCGCGATTGAACCGGGCCTGCTCATTTCGACCGGTGCGGTTACCGGGGTGCATGAAATTACTGACGGACAGGTTTTCGAAGCGAAATTCGGCGATTTTGACGCCATAAACTGCAAGATTGCATTCGCGACTGCCTGAAAAAGCGGCGCGGGAGAGGAGAGGTTATGACTGCGACAGATACGGCAGGCGCCGTCCAGCGAACGGGTCGTTATCGCTGGACGATCATCGCGCTGCTCTTCCTGGCAACTACGGTCAATTATATCGACCGCACCATGCTCGGCCTGCTTGCCCCCGATCTCGGCAAGGAACTGGGCTGGAGCGAGGACGATTATGGCAATATCGTCACTGCCTTCCAGGCCGCTTATGCGCTCGGTTTCCTGTTCATGGGATGGCTGATCGACAAGTTCGGCCCAAAAATTGGTTATGCAATCGCGATCGCCATCTGGACTGTCGGCCATGTTGCGCATGGCTTTGCCTCATCAGTCACCTCGTTCATGGCGGCACGCGTCGTTCTTGGTGTGGGTGAAGCCGGGCACTTCCCCTCAGTGGTTCGCGCCAGCAGTGAGTGGTTCCCGCAAAAGGAACGTGCCTATGCGATCGGCTGGGTCAATTCCGCAACCACAATCGGCGTGATCCTGACCGCCCCCACCATCGCGTTATTGATGGTCAGCTTCGGCCTGGATTGGCGGGAGACCTTTATCTATTCCGGCCTATTCGGGGTCGTGCTTCTCGCCATGTGGTGGTGGCATTACAGCAATCCGCGCGAAAGCGGCAAAGTGAGCGAGGCAGAGCTTGCCTGGATCGAGCATGATCCGCCAGAAAAGATCGACCAGATCGGCTGGTCGCGGCTGGTCCGCAAGCGTGAGGCATGGGCATTTGCGTCGGCCAAGTTCCTGACCGATCCGGTCTGGTTCCTGATGCTTTTCTGGCTGCCGAAATATTTCAGTTCCACTTATGATGTCGACCTCAAGGTCGTGCTGCTGCCTATGGTCATCATGTATCTCTTGTCGGATGTTGGCAGCATTGCGGGTGGTTGGCTCTCGTCGAGGCTGATCCAGAAAGGCCGCACCCCCAATTTTGCCCGCAAGGTAACGATGCTGCTTTCTGGCTGCTGCGTGCTGCCATTGCTGTTCGTAACCGGCATCGAGAATATGTGGCTGGCGGTTGTGCTCATCGGTATCGCGCTCGCCGGGCACCAGTCCTTCTCCTCCAACCTGCTGTCGATTCCGCCCGATATGTTCCCCAAACGTGCGGTCGGCTCGGCAATTGGCTTGGGCGGATTTGCCGGCGGTGTTGGCGGGATGATCATGGCGAAATCGACCGGTCTTGTCCTCGATGCGACCGGCGGCAATTATACGTTGATCTTTGCCGCCTGCACCGTGGTCTATTTCCTCGCCGTGCTTTCGATCCACCTGTTGTCGCCGCGCCTTGCACGGGTCGAAGAGGTGTGATGCTACGATGGAGCGCGCATGGCTGATTGCTGACGCCAGCGATAGCGTCGCCATAGCGCTCAGCGCGCTTACTGCGGGCGGGGCTGTTGGCGATGCAATTGTTCGTTCGCCCATTCCCGCCGGCCACAAGGTTGCGATCAAGGCCGTTGCCAAAGGGCAGCCCGTTATCAAACTCGGCCATGCCATCGGCGTGGCGAGCGCGGATATCGCGCCGGGTGACCATGTACACGATCACAATCTCGCCTTTGCGCGGGAAACCGGCAGGCACGAAATCGGCACAGCAATTCGAATGCCGCCGGCCATGAATGCGCAATTTAACGGCTTTGTCCGCCCAGACGGGCGCGTCGGCACCCGCAACTATATCGGCATACTTACAACGGTGAACTGCTCGGCCACCGTCGCAAAGCGCATCGCCGCGCATTTCACGCCAGACCGCCTTACAAGCTTTCCCAATGTCGATGGGGTCGTCGCCTTCAGCCACATGTCTGGCTGCGGCATGGCCAAATCGGGATTGGGCATCGATAATCTGCGCCGCACCATCGCGGGCTATACCGCGCACCCCAACTTCGCTGGCGTGCTGCTTGTCGGGCTGGGATGCGAGGTGAACCAGTTGGATCCTTTGCTGGCATCGGCGGCGCTGGCGGAGGGGGAAGGGCTGCGACTGCTGGGCATCCAAAATTCGGGCGGCACAATGGCGGCAATCGAGGCGGGGATCGCGATGGTGGAGGCGATGTTGCCCGCCGCCAATGCCTGCAGCCGCCAACCCGTCTCGGCCAGCCACCTTACCATCGGCCTCCAATGCGGTGCTTCGGATGGCTATTCAGCACTCACCGCCAACCCTGCTCTTGGCGCCGCAGTCGACCTGCTGGTTGCAGCAGGCGGCCGCGTCATTCTCTCCGAAACGCCTGAGATTTATGGCGCGGAAGATTTGCTGCTCAATCGTGCCGCGAGCGCGGAGGTCGCCGAAAACCTCGTGCGGCGGCTCGAATGGTGGGAGGGCTATGCCGCGCAGAATGGCGCCGATCTCGATAATAACCCTTCACCTGGCAACAAGGCGGGCGGCATCACGACGATCCTCGAAAAATCGCTCGGCGCGGTTGCGAAATCGGGCTCGACTCCGCTCAACGCCGTTATCGACTATGCCGAACCGGTCATCGCACCCGGCCTGACCTTCATGGATTCGCCGGGCTATGATCCCTGCTCGGCCACCGGGCAGATTGCAGGCGGTGCCAACCTCATCTGCTTCACCACCGGCCGCGGTTCGGTGTTCGGCTCAATCCCGGCCCCGACAATCAAGCTCGCCTCAAATCCGGAGCTGGCGGCCCACATGGCAGGCGACATCGACATCGACTGCAGCCCCATCTTGTCCGGCACCACTTTGGGCGAGATGGGCGAGGTGATATTCAACCACATCCTAGCCACCGCCAATGGATCGCGCACCTGCTCCGAAGCTCTCGGCTTCGGCGAAAGCGAATGGGTGCCCTGGGTACCCGGTGCAATGTTTTGAGGACGCAGGTCGACACTTATCGGGAATTTGCGTTGTATGGTCCCCCGTTATCGGGAATTTGCCGCATCGAGGATTTTCCCTGCTTTCCCTGTTATTTTGAAAAGTGAAGTCTTCAGATTGCGGATTTCGTGCGTATCCTGTTGAAAAACAGTGGGGATAAATCCATTTCCCTGCACTCGTGATCAGGGAATTAACTGGCGCGTAACAGGGAATATTTTTCGCCGTAGCAGGGATTTTACAGGGTCCCTGTTTTGTGCCCGCCGCGTGGCCATTGCGTGGCAATGGGGTTCACTGTAAAAGAGCCGATGCAAGGCGAGGCCTGCGCCGCCATATAATGGCGACTGTTCGCGGGCCGCTGCACTCCATGAAATCCATTTTGAAGGAGGCCGTCGTGCCTAAGAACAAACTGCGCCCGCGTGGCAATTACACAGTCGGATATGCCAGACCGCCCCTCGCGACGCGCTTCCAGCCCGGGCGCTCCGGAAATCCGAATGGGCGGCCTCGCAAGAGCCCGCCCACACCTCTGAATTTGTCTGCGAACCACAGCGCCATACACCGCGCAGTTTTGCATTGCCTGCTGACGCCCCTTGATGCGGGGCCAAATGCATGGGAGCCCTCCACGAATTTGGAGCGCATGATCAAGCAGACTGCCGAACAGGCTATGGCGGGCGACGTGCGCTGCCTTCGCCTCATCCT
>JALREL010000115.1 GCA_023262005.1 Sphingorhabdus sp.
CAAACATCACCGAGGATCATCACCGTCGCATGCTTCTTGGTCCAGCACTCGCCGATATTCGGGCACGCCGCTTCTTCACACACCGTTGCGAGATTGAGGTCGCGCATCAGTTTGCGCGTCTCATTAAAACCTGCGCTGGTCGGGGCCTTTACCCTGATCCAATCGGGTTTGCGCTCACGAGGAGCGGTGCGAACGGGTGCGGGATTGTTCATGGCCGCCCAGATAGCGATGCAATCGCCCCTTGCCAACCATTTCGCCTCCCCATATTGCGCTCCGAAATTCGAGAGGCAGGACATGATCGTCGAAACACTGACATCCCCGGTAATCCTCTTCTTCGTACTTGGCGTTTTCGCCGCTTTGATTAAATCCGATCTTGCCATCCCCGAAGCCTTTGCAAAGGCGATGTCGATCTACCTTATGGCCGCCATCGGTCTGAAGGGCGGTATCGAAGTCGCCGAATCCGGTTTCACGCCGGATCTTGCCGCAGCAGCAGTCGCAGGCCTTGGGCTCAGTTTTCTATTACCCCTGCTGGCCTTTACCCTGCTGACCCGGATTGGAAAGTTAGGGCAGATCGATGCCGGTGCCGTGGCAGCGCATTATGGCTCTGTAAGCGTGGTGACGTTCGTGACCGCAAAGGAAATCCTCACCGGCCAAGGCCTCTCACCTGCTGGCTATATGGTGGCCGTACTCGCGCTGATGGAAACGCCGGCGATTATCAGCGGGCTTTTGCTCGCACGCCGCGGACAACCGCAAAGGGCAAACGCCGAAAGCAGCGGTTTGTTGCATGAGGTGTTCGCCAATGGCTCGGTTGTTTTGCTTGTCGGAAGTTTTGCAATCGGCTTGATCGCAGGCAAGGATGGCTTTGAGCCAGTAAAGCCGCTGTTCGATACCGGTTTCCGCGGCGTGCTCTGCCTGTTCCTGCTCGACATGGGGCTGATCGCCGCTCGTCGTTTGGTACAGTCGAAGAAACTGAATGCACGGCTTGTGTCGCTTGCCATCGCCTTGCCGTTGATAAACGGCACTATCGGCGTGGCGATTGGTACCTTCATCGGACTGGACACCGCATCGGCGGCAGCACTTGGTATTTTGGCGGCAAGTGCGTCCTACATCGCTGTTCCAGCTGCGATGCGAATGGCGCTACCAGAGGCGGATCCTGGTATTTACCTGTCTATGTCGCTGGGCATAACTTTCCCCTTCAACATCATATTGGGCATTACGCTGTTTTCGCAGCTGGCCCTGATGATCGGATAAACCATGATCGAAACTGTCTCACGCAAACGCATCGAAATATTGGTCGATACACCGCTGGTTCCTCGGCTGATCAAACATGCCCGCGATGTTGATATTTCGGGATGGAGCCTGATCCATGTTGATGCAGGCGGTGGACGGGATGGAGCCTGGCAGCATGATGATGTTACTGGTGCCGCCGCAAAGACCATCATATTGATGATCGCATCGGAGGCAAAGGCTGCCGCGCTGGTCGATGCGATCGCCCCGTTACTCGATAGCTACCGGCTTTTGTTGACAGTTGGCGATGTACAGGTCGTCCGTGGAGAACGTTTCTGATGCCTGAATTTGCCGCGCTTGTTGAAGGGTATCGCCGTTTCAAAAACGGAGCCTATATCCAGCAGAAAGAGCGTTTCGATCATCTGGCCAACGAAGGCCAGGCGCCGCCAATCATGGTCATTTCCTGCTGCGACAGCCGAGTTGATCCAGCGACAATTTTCGATACCGTGCCCGGCCAGGTCTTCGCACTACGCAACGTGGCAAACCTTGTGCCGCCATTTGAAACCGGCGGTGGCCGGCATGGTGTTTCTGCCGCGATCGAATTTGGCGTGCTCGGCCTCAAGGTCAAACATATTGTAGTGCTGGGCCATGCCCAGTGCGGCGGTATCAAAGCGGCGCTGGAAGGTGGTGACCTTGGCATGCCCGGGCGCAGCTTTGTCGATGATTGGGTCGACATCATCGGTGAGGCCCGTGACCGCGTGGTTGAACAGGCACCAGCCGATCCCCAGACCACATTGGAGCTGGATGCTATCAAGGTCAGTCTCGATAACCTGCGAACCTTCCCCTTCATTGCGGAACGCGAACAGGCTGGCGAATTGAAACTGCACGGCGCATATTTCGGGATCGCACATGGCGTGTTGCACGTACTCGATCCGCAAACCGGCCAGTTCGCTCCGGCTTGATTATCTTGTAAACCCGCACAGTTCATAGAATGCCGCAAGCTGAGCCATTTTATAACGACCTTGATCTCAGCCTTGCCGAGGCGCGCAAGCTGATTGATGGCGGTGCTCATGATCGCCGCTATTCGTCGCATCATCCGGTTGTCGGGACTATCGGTAAGGATAACCTACCACGCCAGCGCGTGATGATCCTGCGCAAACTCGATTGGGACCATCGCATCATTCGTTTCCATACCGATTGGCGAACCGAAAAGGTCGAAGAGCTGGCCAGCAATAGCGCGGCGTCTGTTTTAATCTATGAACCCGAAAGCAAGATCCAGTTGCGGCTTTCGGGCAAGG
>JALREL010000153.1 GCA_023262005.1 Sphingorhabdus sp.
GCTGATCAGCTTGCCGGCGTCCAAGTCTGGGTCTGGCAGATAGGGCCGATACAGCCTTTGACGACGAGGTTGCCCGACTTGCCCTTGTACACGACCGAACGGAAGGTCTTGCCCCGCCGCGGGTCGTAGATGCTCCCCTTCCATTCATTGCCCGCTGCCTTGAATCCGCTGAGCAGGTTGATGCCGAGCAGCGGGCGACTGCGCAGCGCCGGGTTTGAATTGTTCACATCCTTTTGCGCGTTTCCACCGGGCGGCGGGTTCAGGAATTTGGCAAGCTTGCCGCAAATACTGTCGCCGCAGGCATAGATTTCAACGACGCCATCCTTGTCTTGCGTAACCCATCGGCCTGTAATCGGCGCGGCTGCCTGAACCGGGGTTGCGACTGCCAAAAGGGCGATAATGGAAAGGCTGGTCTTCCGCATAAGGTCATTTCTCCTCTCTCATCGGTCATACCAATCAGACTGTGTGGCGCAATGCTTTTGCCTTTGGTCGCGGGCATGCTAACCGGCAGGTATGAGCGAAATTATCCTGTTCGACTATTGGCGATCCTCTGCCAGCTACCGCGTCCGCATCGCACTGAATCTCAAAGGTGTTGTCTACACCTCGGTGCCGACCGACCTGCTCGACGCATCGCACAAGAAACCCGAATATGTGGCGCGGAACCCGCAGGGATTCGTGCCCATATTGTCTATCGACGGGCATGATCTGACTCAGAGCCTTGCAATTATCGATTATCTGGATGCGCGATATCCCGATCCGCCATTGGTTTCACCCGAACCGGCCATCCGATCGAAAACGCTGGCGCAGGCGCTGTTGATCGCGGCGGATATCCATCCACTCAACAATCTGCGTGTGTTGAATTATCTCGATTCTGCTTTTGCAGCATCGAGACAGGCAAAATCTGATTGGTATCAACACTGGATCATTGAAGGGTTCACCGCGCTCGAAGCCATGGCCCCCGAAGACGGCCTTTTCGGCAGCGACCTGCCCAACCTTGCCGATATCTGCCTTGTGCCGCAAATGGCCAATGCACGGCGTTTCGAAACCCCGCTCGATGCATTCCCGAAACTGGTGCGGATCGATGCCGCGCTGCGCGCTATAGAGGCCTTCGCTAAGGCCGCGCCGGAGGCGGTGAAGCCGGAATGAAAGGTGCACTGATAGCTCTGCCGCTCGCCTATGCGGGCATGGCCTCACCTGCTTGGGCGCAGGTCAACAAGTCGGAGTATAAGGATTGTCCATCGGCAGCCGATGGAGAAACCCTCGAATTCTGCACGATTTCGGTGGTTGGAAACCTACCGACGTCGATCGGTGAGCGCACCGAAGATGTCGATGAGGTCCCCTTGACTGCAGCAAGGCTCGAATCCGCATTGCAACAGGTTCCCAGCCTCCAGCAATTCCGCCGCTCTGATGCGCGTAGCGCAAACCCGACCAGCCAGGGCATCACCTTGCGCGGTCTGGGCGGCAACGCTTCCTCCCGTGCGCTGCTATTTCTCGACGATGTGCCGCAGGCCGATCCGTTCGGCGGCTGGGTAAGCTGGCCGGGCTATGATGCGTTGAACCTTGCCAGTGCGCGCGTGCGCAAAGGCGGCGGGCAAGCAAGTGCAGGGCCCGGGGCGCTCGCTGGCGTGATCGAGCTTGATAGCATACAGTATCGTGATGCCGCCGCTCTGGCGCTGGCCTATGGCAGCCGAAACAGCATCGAAGGCAAAGCAAACTACGCGACAAGACTCGGAGGTGGATCGGTCACGGCTGCGGCTAGCTATGCTCGCGGAGATGGCTTCATCCCGATCATTGCCGGTCAACGTGGGTCGGTCGATCGGCGGGCGCCTTACGAACAGGCGGGCATTTCACTGCGCAGTGTAGCGCCGTTGAATGCTTCCACAGAATTGCAGGCCAATGTGCGTGCCTTCACCGATACGCGTGATCGCGGCGTCGATTTCAGCGACAATGCCAATAGCGGTGTCGATGCCAGTTTGCGGCTGGTCGACCGCATCGGTGACTGGCAATGGTCGGCAACGGGCTATGTCCAGATCCGCGAATTCTCATCCGAATTCGGAGCGGTCGCGGTCAACCGTAACAGCGTCACGCAAACGCTCGATCAGTTTGCGACGCCATCGACCGGACTTGGTGCACGTTTTGAGCTGCGCCCGCCAGTGGGCGAACAGGTGGAATTGCGTCTGGGTGGCGAATGGCGGCGAACCGATGGGGAGACCCGCGAATTTTTCACATATGTCGCTGGTGCGCCGACGCGTTTTCGCACTGCGGGTGGGCAGACCGACAGCTATGGCGGCTTTGCTGAGTTGAGCTACCAGCCAGTGGAAGCGTTGACGCTCTCTGCCGGTGGTCGGCTCGATCGCTGGACGATTACGGATGGCTTCAGGCGCGAGGTCAATATCGGCGGTACCGTCCGCTCGGACGATCGTTTTGCTGACCGCAGCGGCACCGAATGGACAGGCCGCGCCGGTTTGGGCTGGGAATTTGCAGACGGATTTTCATTACGTGGTGCAGCCTATCGCACATGGCGTTTGCCGACGCTCAACGAACTTTACCGGCCGTTCCGCGTTGGTGCCGATGCGACGGCCGCAAACGAAAACCTGCGCCCTGAAAGGGTCGAAGGTGTCGATGCCGGGCTAGCTTATGACAACGGGACACTCAACCTAGGTGTCACGATGTTCCGCAACCGCCTGAACGGAGCGATCGCCAATGTCACGCTGGGGCAGGGGCCGGGCAATTTTGCTGGCGTCGGCTTTGTCGCGGCAGGCGGCACCTATCGCCAGCGGCAAAATCTGGATGCGATTGTTTCCAAGGGCGTCGAATTGGATGCGGGCATTGACCTGACCGACGCGGTGTCGCTGACAGCTGGCTATGCCTTTGTCGATGCCGAGGTGCGCGGTTCAGGTGTTTCGGCACCGCTGAATGGATTGCGTCCGGCGCAGGTGCCGCGCCATTTCGGCAATGCGACCCTGGCTTATGAAAAGCAGTCGATCTCTGCCTCCGCCACATTGCGCTATATCGGCGCGCAGTTTGAGGATGATGCCAACATCCGCACGCTGGCCGATGCATGGACGCTCGATTTTGATTTAGGCTTCGAAATCATGCGCGGTTTGCGCCTGCAATTGCGCGGCGAAAACCTGTTCGATGCGCGGGTAGAAGCCGCCATTTCGGGCAGCGGCGTGATCGAACGCGCCAACCCCCGCACCCTTTGGCTTGGCGCAAGCTGGAAATTTGATTAGCAGACCGCGCATGACCCGTTCGAAACTCACCCTTGGCGAATTCCTGCCTTACCAGCTTTCGATTACCTCGAACGCGGTGAGCGACTTGATCGCGCGCAGCTATCGCGGGCGGTTCGGGCTCAAAATTCCCGAATGGCGGGTCATGGCAGTGCTTGGCGAAAAGGGGAGTGCGACCCAGCGTGAACTGGTCGCCGCGACGCAGATGGACAAGGTGACGGTCAACCGCGCTTCCAAGGCATTGGACGAGCGCGGGCTCATTGGCCGCGCCCCCAACGAAACCGATGGACGCTCGCACCACCTCGCGCTGACGACGGTGGGCAAGGAATTGTACGACCAGATCGTCCCGCTCGCGCTGTCGGTTGAGTCCGAGATTGAGGGCATATTGGGCAATGAAGAGGCAGCGCAGCTTGCAGCCTTGCTTGCCAAGCTGCGTGAACGGGTGCGCGAAATGGAGCGCAAGGCGGACTAGGCCCGCAGGGATGCGCGCTTGCGCAAACTGGTTTCAATTGTTACTATATCGCAGATTCGGGATCCCCGAACATGGCTCTATTGTCTCTGGATGAACCCTCATGCCCGACCTGTTTGAAAATCCCCTTGGCCTCGACGGTTTCGAATTTGTCGAATTCTGCGCCCCGCAGAAAGGCATCCTTGAACCCGTCTTCGAAAGCATGGGCTTCACCCGCGTCGCCCAGCATCGTTCTAAGGATGTCCATCTGTGGAGGCAGGGCGAAATCAACCTGATCGCCAATTATGAACCACGCAGCCCTGCTGCCTATTTTGCCGCCGAACATGGCCCCTCGGCCTGCGGCATGGCCTTCCGCGTCAAGGATGCTGCCAAGGCGTATAAGGAGGCGATCGAGCGCGGGGCGGAGCCTGTTGAAAGCAAGACCGGCGTGATGGAACTGCGTATCCCCGCGATAAAGGGCATTGGCGGTGCGTTCATCTACCTTGTTGACCGCTACGCAACGCTTGAAAATCCTGATGCGCTGTCGATCTACGACATCGATTTCGTCTATCTGCCCGGGGCCGAGCATTTCCCGGTCGGCGCTGGCTTCAAGTCGATCGATCACCTGACGCATAATGTCTATGGCGGCCGCATGGCGCATTGGGCGTCCTGGTATGAGCGTATCTTCAACTTCCGCGAGATCCGCTATTTCGACATCAAGGGCGAATATACCGGCCTGACTTCCAAGGCGATGACCGCGCCCGATGGCAAGATCCGCATACCGTTGAATGAAGAAGGCAAGGCCGGTGGAGGCCAGATTGAGGAATATCTGCGCGCCTATAATGGCGAGGGTATCCAGCATATTGCGCTGATCTGTGACGATCTGCTCGCCTGCTGGGACAATCTCAAGAAACTCGGCGTCACCTTCATGACGCCGCCGCCCGATACCTATTATGCGATGCTCGATGATCGGCTTCCCGGCCATGGCGAACCGGTTGATGCTTTGAAGGCGCGCGGAATTTTGCTCGACGGCACCACGGAAGGCGGCACGCCGCGCCTGCTGCTGCAGATTTTCGCACAGCCCGAAATCGGCCCGGTTTTCTTCGAATTCATCCAGCGCCGCGGCGATGAAGGCTTTGGCGAGGGCAATTTCAAGGCGCTGTTCGAAAGCATCGAGCGTGACCAGATCGAACGCGGCGTGCTGGAGGTGGCCGAATGAGCGTTCCCTTCAAGACCGACCGCATCCACCACGTCGCCTATCGCTGCAAGGACGCGAAGGAGACCGTTGAATGGTATGCCCGCGTTTTGGGCTTCACCTACACCACGGCCTTTGCCGAGGATCATGTACCGTCAACCGGCGAATATGATCCCTATATGCACATCTTCCTCGATTGCGGCGGTGGCAATGTGCTGGCGTTCTTTGAACTGCCCAACCAGCCCGAAATGGGCCGCGATGAAAAGACCCCGGCCTGGGTGCAGCACCTTGCCTTCAAGGTTGCTGATTTCGATACGCTGAAGGCGGCACAGGCGCATATTGAGTCACTGGGTATCGACGTGATCGGCCCGACTTTCCACGGAATTTTCCGCTCGATCTATTTCTTCGATCCCAACGGCCATCGGCTGGAGCTCGCCTGCGATATCGGCACCGAAGAACAATATGCCGAATTGAAGCGTGTAGCGCCGCTGATGCTCGATGATTGGAGCAAGACCAAGACTGCGCCCCGCCACGCCGAATGGTTGCACAAGGAACCGATCGAAGCGTCCGAATAACCGTGCGGTCAGGTGGTTTCGTTGGCAGCGCGCCCGACCTTGGGCGTTTCAGTCTTGGGTACGCGCGCTTCAAGCGCGTTAAGCCAGGTTCGGGCATTGTCCCCGATGAATATCTGCGGATCGGACGGCACCAGTCCGCGCCCTGCCTCCCACAACAGGATCAGCGATCGCGCCTCGTCATTGGCCTGTTCGAGGCTTTGTGGCTTGCGCAACGCGGTGTTGATCAGGGCATCGCCGAAAAAGGTCCAATCATTGCCGGGGTTGCAGCCGAACGATGTGCGCTGCGACGAGGCGGCGGTTATGATAACCGATTGATCACTGTTGAGCACGGGTACGAAAACACCCGAAAAACAGGCCGAAAGGATGATCAACCGACGCTGGATACCCAGATCATCAAGCAAGGCCGCCAGTCGCTTGGGGGCAATCATGCCCATGGCTTTGTCCCCGTCGCGATAGACGAGCCCCAGACGCGGGTCGCCATGGGTGGTCGCAAACAGGACGAGCACATCCTCTTTGACATTCATCTTCGCAGCGACCGCCGCCAGTGCGGTGGCAAGGTTGGGCGGCGATCCTTGCGGTGTACCAATGACTTCATTGCCGGCCCCTGCGGCAAGAAAAAGCGAGCGGCCTGTGGCACCATAGCGCCGGGTCAGCACTTTCAGCGCTTCGCCCGCTTCGCGCCCGAAAACAGGATCGGAATCAAGCCCGATCGAAACCACATAAGCATCGATGGTGCCAGGGCGCTGCGGTTGCAAGGTGGCAAGCGCCGAGGACAATCGCCGGTGCTGCGCATAGTGCCAAGCGGCACTGCGCCCTTGCTCCATAGACCAGCCATTTTCCGCCGCCTCGCGGTTGTTGAAACTAACCTGGCTGGTCGACGGACCTGCCATGGCAGTCGCAACAAGAAGTGCGGCGGCAAGCGTTTTCCATCGCATAGCCACTGTCTTCCCAATTCCCATAATCTAGGCAGGATATTGCGATTGCTGCAAGCCCGTATTCCCGCCATGATGCGCCACCACAACAGGATGCCCCTATGAAACTTGCCTCACTGAAATCCGGACGCGACGGAAAGCTCGTTGTCGTCTCGAACGACCTCGCCTGGTTTGCTGATGCCAGCCATATTTGTGCCACCCTGCAGGCAGCGCTCGACAATTGGTTTCGTATTGCACCGCGGTTGGAAGCGCTGGCGACCGATCTCGAGCATGATGTAATCCCCAAGGAACGCTTTCACGAACATGATGCTGCATCGCCGTTGCCGCGTGCGTATCAATGGGCAGATGGCTCGGCCTATGTGAACCATGTCGCACTGGTCCGTCAGGCGCGCGGGGCCGAGATGCCAGAGAGTTTCTGGCACGATCCGCTGATGTACCAGGGCGGCTCCGACGGATTCCTTGGGCCGCGCGACGATATTCCGCTCGGCGATGTCGCATGGGGATGCGACATGGAGGCAGAGGTCGTTGTCGTCACCGGTGATGTACCGATGGGTGTCAGCGCCGACGAAGCGCGCGAGTTTATCCGGCTCGTCGGTTTGACCAACGATGTCTCGCTGCGCGGCCTCATTCCCGATGAGCTTGCGAAAGGCTTTGGTTTCTTCCAGTCGAAACCCGCCAGTGCCTTTTCGCCGGTGTTTGTGACGCCAGAGGCGCTGGGTGCGCGTTGGGATGGCGGTAAGCTGCACGGTGCGCTGTGCGTCGATTTGAATGGCAAACCGTTAGGACGCGCAGACGCTGGTGTCGACATGACCTTCGATTTCGGCCAACTGATCGCCCATGCCGCGAAAACGCGCAGCCTTGTTGCGGGTACGATCATCGGATCAGGCACTGTTTCCAATCGGGATGCCGATGGCGGCCCGGGCAAGCCGATAGGCGAGGGCGGCCTTGGCTATAGCTGCCTTGCCGAAGTACGCACGATCGAGACGATCCAGAAGGGCAAGCCAGAAACCCCCTTCATGCAGCCCGGCGATACGGTGCGGATCTGGATGGAAGATGAAAAGCACCATCCGATTTTCGGGGTGATCGAGCAGCAGGTGGTTGCAGCCTGAAACGAAAAAGGCGGGAAGCAATTCCCGCCTTTTCCTTTTTGAGATTTCGGATCGATCAGCGTTTCGAGAATGCGTCGCCGATCGAGCATGCTGCCGGGCCAAGGATCACGATGAACAGCGTCGGCAGGATGAAAAGGATCAGCGGCACCGTCATGATCGCAGGCAGGCGCGCGGCCTTTTCTTCTGCGCGCATCATGCGCTCGTTACGGAATTCGGCAGACAGCACGCGTAAGGCTGATGCCAGCGGCGTACCATATTTTTCGGTCTGGATCATCGTGGTGACAACGCCCTTTACCGAGTCGAGATCGACGCGATAGGCGAGGTTTTCGAAAGCCATGCGGCGTTCGGTCAAAAAGCCGAGTTCGATTGCGGTCAACGCGAATTCGTCACCCAGTTCGGGGAAGCCGCGACCCAGTTCCTTGGCAACGCGGTTGAAAGCTGCGTCGACTGTCAGGCCGGCCTCAGCGCAAATCACCAGAAGGTCGAGTGCGTCCGGCAAGCCCTTGCGGATAGCATCGGTGCGCTTCTGGATCAGGTTGCCCAGATAAATGTCGGCGGCCTTGTATCCGAATATGGTGATTGCCGCGAACGCGCCGAACTTCTTGAACGCAGTCCAGTCAGCCAAGCCGCCTAAGCCATAGATCCACATGCCAGCGGCGCCACCAAGGACGATAGGGCCAACAAGGCGGCTGAAAATGACTGCAACAGCCAGTTCCTTGCGGCGGATACCAGCTTGGGCCAGCTTTTGCTGGGCAACCTTGATCTGGTCATCCTGCAAAACCTTCAGCGACGACAGGAATTGACGCATCCGGTCGGTGGTTTCGGTGTTGCGCACAAGCTTTGCGCGCTTCTTGGCCGTCGATGCCGAGATACCAGCCTTCAGCTGCTCACGGCGTTCGTTCAATGCCTTGACGCGCTTGGCCATCGGATCGCGGACGGTAACCGCGGCATAGATGGCAAGGATTACCGCAAAGCTGGCAATCGCGGTCAGCAAGGTGGCGACCCAGAGTACGTCGACACCCATCAGTTCCGGGCCGGGTTGTGTACTGTTCATTCTATTGTACCCCCGCGCTCAGATTTCAAAGCTGACCATTTTGGCCATGATGCCGACACCAATCGCCATCCAGACCATGCCGACTAGGCCGGCGACCATCAGGCGCTGTTCGTAGAAGAAGCCTGCCAGATATTCGGGGTTCACCGACCAGACGAGGCCAAAGACCACGAACGGCAGCGAGCCGACGATATAGGCCGAAGCCTTCGATTCCGACGACATGGCGCGGATCTTCAGCTTCATCTGTGCGCGCTTGCGCAGCACATCTGCCAGGTTCGACAGCGTTTCGGCGAGGTTACCACCGGTCTCGCGCTGGATTGCCAGCGTGATCACAAAAAACTGGAACTCGGGCGTGCCGAGGCGCTCGGCAGTTTCCTGCAGTGCGTCTTCCATGGTCTTGCCGATCTTGATCTTTTCGGTGACCATCTTGAATTCTTCGCCGACAGGGCCGGGAATTTCGCGTGCGACGACGGTCAGCGTCTCGCCAACGGGAAGACCCGATTTCAAGCCGCGGACGAGAAGCTCGATGGCTTCAGGAAATTTGGTCGTGAAATCGTTGATACGCTTCTTGATCAGGAAACTGACCGCAAAGTGCGGCACCGCAAGCGCCAGGAACAGCGCCAAGCCGAATGCCAGCATCACCGGTGCGCCGCGGATCGAGAGAATACCGAGCGCAACGACGAAAATACCGCCAGTGGTATAGAGATACTGGTTCAACGCCCACTTCTTGCCGGTCTGCTGCAGGCGCAGGCGGAGGCGATCAATCGGGCTCATCTTTGAGCCTTCGGTGAAGGTGATCGGGCGGCGCGCAGCAACGGCCTTGCGCATTTGCTGCTCAAGCTTGGCATCAACCGAGTCGGAGTGCCGAATCTTCACTGCACTCAAACGCCGGGATGCAGCCTTGCCCGTTGCCGGTCCGGCAAAGACATAGACCACCATTCCCAAGGATAACAGGAGGCCGGCAAGGAGTATCAGATTGTTCATCGCTTATTGCCCCCGTCTAACCGGCCTTCGAACATCGAAGGCCGATCATGACGATTGAGTGTTATTTTTTTGCCAACAGCGATTTGAAACCGCCGAGCATGGACTTTTTCGAGGCCGATTTAACTTCCTCTTCCACCGGTTCCGGGGTTCCGGTTGACTTGATCATTTCGGCGAGCGTTACGATGCCGCTGGCAACCTTGCTCGATCGCACTGAATCCACGACCGGCTTGCCGAGCTTTGCAGCCTGGGCAGTAGCCTTTGAATCGAACGGAATGACGAGGTCGATCTTGCGTTCGATCGAGCTTTCGAAATCCTTGCGCGAAATTTCGACGCCACCGGCCTGGACCTTGTTCGCCACGACCAGAGTCTGGCACGACGGTGCATTGGTCTTCAGCCATGCCAGCAGGCGGATTGCATCGCGGGCCGAAGCCAGCGTCAGCTCGCACACCACCACAGCGACGTTCACGTCGTGGAGAAGGTGCGGATAGGCGATCAGCATGTTGCGCGGCAGGTCGACAATCGTATTTTCGAATGCCGCGCGGAATTCTTCCTGCAACTGGAAGAAGGCCGAGCCGTCGGTCATGATCGGGTTGCTGATGGCAGCCTCGGCCGACAGGATCGAAAGCTTGTCATTCGCCTTGATCATCGCGCGTTCAATGAACAGCCCGTCGATGCGGCTGGGATTGTCGATCGCGTCGGTCAAGCCACGACCCGGTTCCAGATCGAGCGCAAGCGCGCCGGTTCCGAAATGTATATCGAGATCGAGCAGGCCTGTCAGATGATCCATGCGTTCGGACAGCAGCCACGCAAGCGAGGTTGCAATCGTCGACGCACCAACACCGCCGCGCGTGCCGATGACTGCGGTCGAAAGATGCGTATGCTCCTTCGCGCTGTCATCATGCTTGGGCGCGTTGAGCACCATCTGTGCGTGCGTCACCGCATCGCGCAGCGCATCGGGGCTGACCGGCTTAAGCAGGTAATCCTGCAGGCCCGACATCATCAGGTCGCGATAAAGGCGGACATCGTTGACCTGGCCCATGGCGATAACCACGGTGCCGGGTTCGCACACCTCGGCAAGGCCGTTGATGTCGGCAATCGGATCGCCCGATTCCGACAGGTCAACCAGCAGGATCTGCGGGCTCGCCGAAACCGAGAGCGATTGGATTGCGTTGCGCAGGCCGCCCTTGAAAGCCTTTTCCTGCGGCCAACCCATATCGTCGCAAACGGTGCGAACGACATCGAGGGTCAGGTCATCGCAGACATAGGCCATGAACGGGTCACGCGACCCAATAGAGGCAGATTTCCATGGAGCGTTCATTATTTGGTGCCTCCAACTTTCTTGCGGGTGCCACCACGGCTGTTTTCAGGCGTGGATTCGCGACCGCGAACCAGATCTTCCGGATCAGCGACCATTGCAGCGAGGTTGCTGTTGACCGCGCAGCCATAATTCGGGTGATTGGCCGAATTGAAGTTGCCTTCGGTCGTCTTGCTCCAATTCGGGCAGTTGGGAACACTGGCGGTCGAACGGGTAACAACCACGCGGGCGGTGCCCGGGGCCACATTGCCGGAGGTGACCGGCGCCGTTTCGCTTACCAGCATGCCATATTTCGCGGCCAAATCGGCCACTGCCTGCTTGGTCGCGGCGTCGGCATAGCCATCGCCGAAGTCAACCGCGATACGATCGCCAAAGCCCAGCTTCATCGCCTCAAACCATTGCGTGATGCGATCCTGTTCGAACGAAGACAAACCGCTGCCGCCATCGACATTGACGTCGAGGGCATAGTTGCTCCGCTGCACAACGGGCTGGTTGGTCGAATAGAGCGAGGTGTTCTCACCGATTGCGCCGCAGCCGGCGAGCGTGAAGGCCAAAGTTGCCGTCAAAAGGATTTTTGCGCGCATGTTCTTGCTCCTCACATCACTCAGTTAAAGCTGAAGCCTGGTGCCGACGAAGCGTCACCCGATTTCGATTTGTTTGCCTGTTTCGGGCTGATCGCCGGTGCAGCTTCGCTGACGGTGCCGAATTCCGGGCCCTTCACATTGTCGGTGGCAACGGTCGGGACCGGTCGATCGGTCGGGCCGTTGGTGTTCGACGCGGTCTTGTTGAGCAGGATGCGCTCCAGATCGGTCGGCGTGTTATAGCCATCGGTCGGCAGCTTGATTTCCGATTCCGAAACCGGCTTTACCAGATAGGGCGTCACGACGATGACCAGCTCGGTCTCGTTGCGTTTCCAGCCATTGGACTTGAACAGCGCGCCCAGTACGGGAACGTCGCCAAGGCCCGGATATTTGTCGATTGAGGTGTTGGCCGAGTTCGACAGCAAACCTGCGATCATGAAGCTCTGGCCAGAGCCGAGTTCCACAGTCGTTTCCGCCATGCGAGTAGTGATGGCTGGGATTTCCGTGCCAGCGATACGCACAGCACCTTGCGACGAGATGTCCGAAACTTCAGGACGGACGCGAAGCAGGATGCGACCATCGGCTTGCACCGTCGGCGTGTAACGCAGGCTGACACCGAAATCGCGGAACTGCACCGAGGTAGAACCGAAATTGTCGGCAACCGGGATCGGGAACTGGCCACCAGCAAGGAATTCTGCAGTTTCACCCGAAATCGTCGTCAGGTTGGGCTGTGCCAGGGTCGTCGAAAGACCGGCGCGCTCTGCAATGTCAAAAGCTGCCGCAATATCGATGCCGAACAAGCGACCGGCGAGGTTCAGCGCATTGCTGCCCACCGGATTGTTGAAGGTGAACTGCGTTCCCCCCGTGATAAACCGGCCAGTGGCTGGATCGAAGGGCAGCGAAATCGAACCTGCCGGCAGACCGTAAAGCGACGAGGCATCAAGGCGCGGAAGGCCCGATGTGTTGATATCGCCAATGGTGCCGACATTGCGACCGCGACCGATGCCGAACACCAGGCCATTGCCGTCATTGTCACGCGTGGTGAAGTTCGAAGCGATTTCCTTGGCCAGCGAACGGCTGACTTCGGCAATGCGAACCTGCAGGTTGACCTGCATCGGAACGGCGGTCTTCAGGCGGCTGACAACCTTGGTCTGGTCGCCAACAAAAGCCTGCACCAGCGTTTCGGCTTCCTGCACATCTTCAGGCTGCGCAACCGTACCGGTCAGCAGCACAACGCCGTTCATGGTCGCAACCTTGATGTCGGCTTCGGGCATGGCGAGAAGCAGCATCTGGTCGATCGAGTCGAGATTGTTGCCCACGCGCACCGTAGCTGAATAGACCGTGCGGCCGGCAGCATCGGTTGCATAAACCGTGGTTTCACCTTGGCCTTTTGCCAGGATGTAGATCTGGCGCGGGCTGCGCACGTCGACATCGGCGATCTGCGGGTTTGATACGACCACATCGGAAACCGAAGCGCCGAGGTTGATCTGTTCGCCGCGACCAACTGACAGGACGATGACACGTCCGGCCTTTGCACTGGCGGCTTCAGCCTTGGCGGGGGCCGCAACGGCGGGGTTCGTCAGTGAGGCAGCGAAGACAATCGCAGCGGCACCGGATTTCATGAATGTCTTGATGTTCATTGTTATTACCTCCGGTCCACATTGACTTCTTCGACGTTGCCGGCGCGCGAAACGCGGACGACGCTGCCACGACGGACCTGTTCAATCTGCTTTTCGACGCGAACCGCTTCAGCAGCGATCTGGACCGGCGTGATCGCCGGCGGGGTCGAACGCTGGAAGCGCGAGACGTCACCGCCGGTTGCATAGGTGCTCGGGCCAGCGGTCGGCTGCTTCTGGATCGAGGCGAGGATTTTCTCCTCCTCTTCCGGGGAAGCGCCCTTGGGCAGTTTCACATCGCCTGATGCCAACGCCATTTCGAGTTCGGCGGCATTATCCGCGAGCGAGCGCAGCGAAAGGCTGATGGTGCCGATGGTCTGTGCAACCGCAATCTTTTCGGCGATGCGCGGTGTCACCTCAATGGTGACAAGCTTGTACTTTGAAGGGACGGTCTTGCCCTTGGCATCGACGGTGGGCGTAGAACGCTGGTCGGTTGCCAATACGCGCAGGTTGCGGATGATCGTTTCCGAAACCTTGAGGGCTTGTCCGGTGCCCGCGCCATTCACATTCTGCGTCAGGACGAGGTCAACACGGTCGCCCGGGAACACAAAGCCTGCAACGCCGGTCAGTGCCGATACCGGAACCGAGACCGCACGCATGCCAGGGCCAAGTGCCGCTGCAAGGAAACCGCGATCGCCAGGGGCGACAAGCGAACCTTGGGTAATCGGCTGGCCTGCCGTGATCGGATTGCGCACAACGGTACCAATCAGCGTCGAAGTCTGGTCAGGCTGTCCGTCCTTGCGGATGAAATAGGCTTCCTCGATCAGCTCGGCAGGCCAGGGCTGATAGCGGATGGCATCCTCCGTAAGGATGGTGCCGACCGGCAACGCACGCGTGGCGACGATGACCTTCGGACCGGTGGGTACCGGCTTTTGAGCGACGGCCCGTGGTGCGGCGCCTCCGCCTGAGAACATGCTGCGCGCCATGAAGGCGGTGACTGCGGCTATCAACAGCGCACAGACCAGCAATATGACTTTTTTCCTATCCATGACGAACAAGCTCCTGAACGGTCCCCTGAATGAGACAGCTAATCACCTAAAATGGTTAAAAAATTGTTCACCGCTGCACCAAAGGCCGGCGAGTGAAATCGCGACGCCATAGGGTATCCGGACGGGTCCCTCTGCTTTCCGGATCTTGTGAATGGCAAAGAAGATTATGGTTACCAAAGCGCCGAGCAGGCTGGCATTGAAGACGAACTTTACGACCACCAAAGGGGGGAACCAGAGAGCCACGGCAGCGAACAGTTTGACGTCCCCTCCGCCCATCATCCCGAACTGGAAAAACAGCGCAAAGAACAGGAAAGTCGCCAATCCGGCAGCAAGGTAATAGCCGATCTCGGGCCAGCCGAATGTGCCCGTCGCAACCCAGTAAAGCGGTGCGGCTAGGGCGATGGGGCCTGTCACCCAATTGTAAATAAGTCGGTAGCGTATGTCCGAATAGATCGACACCAGCAGGCCGATTGCCAAGCCGCCAAGCAGCGCGTAAGCGAGGAGAGACAGGTTCATATTGCACACCTGTTAACCATCAGAGCTTACCAAAAGGTAATCATGGCCGACGCCGAAATGGAAACTAAAGGTCGATCCATTCCTGCAAATGCGGTGGAGGGATTCTGGATTGCCGCTGACGGTTGGAAAATCCGTCGCATCTACCTGAGCCCGATTTCAGCCAATGGGAAACCGGCGCAACAGCCGCGCGGCGCGATGCTTTTCCTGCCCGGACGCGGCGATCATTACGAAAAATATCTTGAAATGTTCGACCGCTATTCGCGCGAAGGTTGGGTGGTCACATCGATTGATTGGCGCGGGCAGGGCGGTTCCGGCCGGCTGCTAGACGACGCGCATGTTGGCCATATCGATGATTTTTCGACCTGGATAAACGATCTCAAAGCCTTTTGGGCGCAGTGGAAAGCTGCCACCCCGGGCCCGCATGTGGTCGTAGCCCACAGCATGGGCGGGCATTTGGCAATGCGTGCGCTTGCCGAGAAGGCCATTGATCCGGTTGCAGTTGCATTGTCGGCACCCATGCTGGGTATTCAGACGATGGGGCTGCCCTATTTCATGCACCACGCGGTTGCGCGGCTTATGCGCGGGCTTGGCAATCCTGAGCGGGCGGCTTGGAAAGAGGGCGAAAAGCCCGGTTCCCCCCTCAGTGTCCGCGCAAAGATATTGACCCACGACAGCCGCCGCTATGCGGATGAACTATATTGGTGGGAAGCGCGGCCCGAAGTCCGGCTTGGCCCCCCGAGCTGGCATTGGGTGGAGCGCGCGATCGAATCGACCCGGCAATTGAACGCCACCGGCATCCTCGAAAAAATCACCACGCCGATCCTGTTGATGGCAACCACTGCCGACAGACTGGTTGATACGCAGCGCATCGTTCGCGATTCCAAACGTTTGCCGAACAGCGAATTGCTGCTTTTTGGCAATGAAGCAGCGCATGAATTGCTGCGCGAGGCCGACCCGGTCCGTGATATGTGCCTTGATCGGATATCGCGCTTTTTCGAAGAGCGCGCCCCAAAACAATGACGCGTTTCGATGTGGCCATCATCGGCGCCGGTATGGCCGGTGCCAGCCTTGCAGCCGAACTGTCGGGCGAACGATCGGTGTTGCTGCTCGAGGCAGAAGAATTTCCGGGTTACCATTCAACCGGTCGCTCCGCTGCCTTCTGGAGCGAGACTTATGGCGGCCCGGCAATCCAGCCGTTGACCACAGCTTCATATGCATTTCTGGCAAACCCGCCGAAGGATTTTTCAGACAGGGGCTTCCTGATCCCGCGTGGATCGCTGCACATCGGCACCGCTGAAAGCGAAGGTGACGCTGCGGCAATGCTCGCCGATTTTGCGGATAGTCCGGTGCGACTGGAAAAGATCGAAGCGGACGAAATCGACCGCCACCTCTCCGGTCGGCGAAACGGCTGGGACGTTGCCTTGTGGGAGCCGGATTGCTGCGACATCGACGTTGCGGGATTGCATCAGGCCTATTTGCGTGCAGCCAGTGCCCATGGCTGCAAGCCGCTGTGCCGCGCGCGGGTGCGAAGCCTTTCCCACCGCGACGGATGCTGGCTGATTGAAACCGAGGCTGGGCAGTATGAGGCGACAACCATCGTCAATGCCGCAGGTGCATGGGCTGATACGATCGCGAAAATGGCCGGGCTGCAACCGCTGAGCATCCAGCCATATCGGCGAACCGTGGTGCAGTTGCAGGTTTCGCCAGCAGCATCGGCCGACCTGCCGTTGGTGGTCGGTCTTGATGGCAGTTTCTATTTCAAGCCCGATGCGG